>JANXML010000131.1 GCA_025354645.1 Arcicella sp.
ATATTACTCAAACTCGCCAAGGTTTCATTAATATCTTTTCTCTTTTTTGCTAAAAATAATGCTTCTTGTCCAAATTTGAAGGCTTTTTCATAATCTTTCAAATAAATATAGGCTTCGGTTAAATTACGTTTACTATCTAAAATCCGTTTCTCATCCTTACTTTTTTCAGCCATTCCCAGGGCTTTATAATAATTTTGAGCAGCCATAAAATGATTTCCTTCCAAACCATATAAATATCCAAAATAATTGTAGCTGTGGATAATATTGGTTTGAATACTTCGCTTTTCCGAAACCTTCAATAATTTTTTAGTGTAAATCAATGCAGAATCCGTATTGATAAACGTATAGTGATACATCAAAACCTTCGCCTTCCTCGACCACATCGTGTCACGGGTGTAAGATTCAGGCATTTGCTCAATTTTTTTCAATTCAACTTTCAATTTGTCAACGATTTGCCGTTGCCCGAAGGTTGTGAGATTGAGGAATAAGAAAAGGATTAGAAGTGTGTTTTTCATGAGCTTATCTAATTATTGAAGTTTATCTATTAGTCATCCCGACGAAGGAGGAAACTGAGTTAAAGACTAATGAGTAATAATTTATGGTTTCATGACCAGTTCCCTCCTGCGTCGGGATGACAGACCCAAATATCCCTAAAATTAGGGATACGATTTCCCCTAATTTAAGGATTTACATTGGTTTGCGTTGTGAAGAAATTTGTATTGTCAAACATACCTCACAAAGCAATGATAAATACAATGAATAATTCCAGATTTTTCTTGTTACCCAACAAGCACAAACGGAAGGATAAAATTCTTTTTGATGATATTCTTTATCTCCAAGGAAATGTCAATTACACACTTATTCATCTGTATAATGGCAAAATCAGATTGTCGCCCCGAACCCTTTTATATCATATTCAACACTCATTAAACGATTCATTCATTCGGATTCACAGGGCATATTGTGTCAATAAAAAACACTTGAAAGATACACAAGAACTTGACATAAAGCACATTACGCATCTTTTTTTGAAAGACGAAACCCAATTGCCAGTTTCTCGAAGGAAGCGAAATTCATTGAATGAGTTAGCAGCCCCCTAACCCCCAAAGGGGGAACTTTTGAGTCCAGATTTTAAAAGAAATATAATGCTCCTTTCCCTCAACATGAGGAGTATTTTTAACATTTTAACAAACTCCCCCTCTGGGGGTTAGGGGGGCTACTATCATGAAAAAGATTTATTACATATTGACCATCTTGCTGTGTTTATACGTACAAACAGCCAATGCCCAAATGGGCGTAAATTCAACGGGAGCAGTGCCAAATGCAGCTGCCATGTTAGATGTTAGGAGTTCAGACAAAGGCTTTTTGATGCCAAGAATGACAACGACTCAACGAAACGCCATGCCAGCCATAGCTGATGGATTGATGATTTATAACACTACTACGGCAGAAATAGAAGTTTACAGAGGGCTTTTCGGTTGGCAAACCGCCAGTAGAATGGGTGTGCCTTTTACCGTTACTGGTTTAACTGTTGGGGGTATAGTTCAAGCATCTAATACTGGTTCAGGCTTTGGAATGCAGGGAAATGCAACCAGTGGTACTGGTGTTTTAGGTATTTCTTCAACTGGAATCGGGCTTTATGGACAAGGAGATCAAGGTGTTATTGGAAATGGTATTACTACTGGCGTTGAAGGAACATCAGGTAGTGGAACAGGTACTTTCGGAAGTAGCAGTACATTTAGAGGCGTTTGGGGCAGAGGAATCACTACGGGTGATGGCGTTTATGGAGATGCTACTTCTGGCAATGCAGTTCGTGGGGTTGCAACCACAGGAACTGGAGTGCGTGGAACTGGAAGCCAAGGTGTTTACGGAGATGGCACAACTACTGGTGTTTTCGGAACAACAATTTCAGGGACAGGAGTATTCGGACGAAGTGACTCATTCAGAGGCGTTTGGGGCAGAGGAATCAACACGGGCGATGGCGTTTATGGAGATGCAACTACTGGCAAAGGTGTTTATGGTCTTGCATCAAGCACTGGAACAGGCGTATATGGTAATGCAACCGCAGGTGGAACAGGTGTTCAAGGTATTTCAATCAATGGTAATGGAGGATATTTTCAAAGTGATTCATATAGAGGTTTAGAAGCTACTTCACTAAGTAATTATGCCATTCTTGCAAGCAATAATTCGGCAACTATTCCAGTAGTACAATTTGTTAATTTGTCGGGCGGTACAGCCTTAGAATTAATTTCTGCTACGGCTATAAAAATTACGGGAGCAATTAAAGTTGCGGGCGGAAGTGCAGCACCCGCCTTCAAAATCGTTTCAAGTGCAGGGAATATAATCGCAAACCGAATTGTTATTCCTAATACTACGCTTGCGAACAACGTTGGCGATATTGTAATAGCTACGCATAATTATGGAGGTTCAGGACCTTTCTTAAATAAAGCTTATGGGGTGTTTTGGGATGGTTCAAATTGGACTATTTATTTAGAGGATGTAACTGCAATGCCTGTGGGAGTGACTTTTAATGTGTTGGTTATCAAGCAATAATAAAATATATCACGAACACATTCTAAAAGCCAGAAGAACGTAAGCCTTCGGTTTTCAAAGAAGGCTTACGTAAAATACGTTTCTAAACTTTAAATTTTAAACGCTAAAATTATGAAAATAAACCTTTTTTCTCTCATACTATTTTGCAGTATTTTATCTTGCTCAAAATCCAGTGACCCAACACCCGCAACTGGCACAAGTTACGTCTCCATGAAAATCAATGGCGTAGAATGGAAAAGTAGTGTCGGAGCGGGAGCAATTTCTTCGGGTAGCTTTTCGGCTACGGGAGCATTGGAGGTCACAGGCGGAAAAGATGCTTTATCTTTCGCCATGATTAATTGCACGGCGGTTGGTACAGTTTACAAATTAGAAGAAACCAACGACCGTCTTTTTCAATTCACTCGGTCAGCCGCCAAAGTGAGTTATTTTATCGGAAAAGATTCAAAAGGTTCTTCGGGGATATTAACAATTACAAAAACCAAAGTAGCAAATACATTGACGTATGCAAATGCTACCTTTTCAGGCACAGCCAATGGGTCGGATGGAAGTAAATTAGTGATTACGGAAGGTAAAATTGTGAATGCTCAGGTAGAGTAGATTTTGAAAGTCGTCCATAAAAGTGTAAAAATTTACACAAAGTCGTATGAGAAAATGTATAATTTCACATTTTCTCATACGACTTTGTGTATTTAACGATTATCTTTACCTAAAATTAATACTATGGAAAGGAAAGAAATCAGCAGTTTGATTGATTGGAAAAATAAAGATAATCGTATGCCTTTAATCCTAAAAGGAGCGAGGCAAGTAGGTAAAACATGGTTATTAAAAACTTTTGGACAACAATTTTATGAACAAGTAGCCTACATAAATTTTGAAACCAGTTCAGGAATGAAACAGGTTTTCAAGAACGATTTTAATTTGAATCGAATTCTTTTAGCAATTCAAGCGGAAACTGGAATATCGCCAAACGAAAATACGCTAATAGTTTTTGACGAAATTCAAGAATGTCCCGAAGCACTTTTGGCACTTAAATATTTCTACGAAATGGCTTCTCAATTTCATGTAGTTTCAGCGGGGTCATTATTGGGGGTAACGATTTCAAACCAGGCTTCATTTCCCGTTGGCAAAGTCGAATTTTTAGATTTATATCCTTTGAATTTTGTGGAGTTTTTAAATGCCATCGGGCAAGAATCTTTGGTAAGACTCTTAGAATCAGGTGATTGGGAATTGGTGAAATCATACAAAGAAAGATTTAAGCAATATTTAAGGTATTATTATTTCATAGGAGGAATGCCCGAAGCAGTTAATTCTTTCTCTCAAAAATCTGATTTTCAGTTAGTAAGAGAAATTCATAACAAGATTTTGACTTCTTATGAATTTGATTTTGCTAAACATATTCCAATATCAATTTTGGCAGGGGTGAGATTTGTCTGGAACATCATTCCAAGTCAATTAGCGAAGGAAAACAGGAAATTTATCTTCAAAAATATCAGACAAGGAGCAAGAGCGAAAGATTATGAAATGGCAATTATTTGGTTGCTGGATAGTGGATTAATTTACAAACTCAACAATGTGGACAAAGTTGCTGTACCTTTAAAAGTATATGAAGATTTTAATGCTTTCAAACTTTTTATCCTTGATGTGGGCTTATTAGGAGCCATGGTAAATTTAGATATTTCTGCTTTGAATGATGGTAGCACGGTTTTAGAAGAATATAAAGGTTCACTGACTGAACAATTTGTAATGCAAGAAATTCAATCATTAAGGAAATCCAAACCTTATTATTGGTCATTACCAAACTCGCAAGCTGAATTGGATTTTTTGATTGAGCATAAATCAAATATTATTCCTGTTGAAGTGAAAGCCACTGAGAATTTGCAGTCAAAAAGCCTCAAAATATTTTACCAAAAGAATAATCCCAAACTTTCTATTCGTTGTTCGATGTCCGATTATAGAAAAGAAGATTGGCTGATTAATTTGCCCCTTTATGCTTTGAGTCGGTTGTATGCGGTGATTGAGGAGGGAATATAAAATCAACAAAAGCCCCTCAATAATCAAATTGAAGGGCTTTTGCTTAATCACTACCTCGAAAGATACAAATTTCGTTCTCCGTAAACCTTTCTGAAAAAATCATCTTTTAATGAATCAATGAAGTAAATTGCTTCACCCGTAGATTTCATTTCGGGTCCTAACTCCATGTTCACATTCGGAAATTTATTGAATGAGAATACGGGGATTTTTATCGCCCAACCTTTCTCTTTTGGTTGAAAATTGAAATCTTTGATTTTTGCTCCTAACATTACTTTCGTAGCATAATTCACATACGGCTCTTGGTATGCCTTACAAATAAATGGCACCGTTCGAGAAGCTCTTGGATTGGCTTCGATGATGTAAACCACTTCATTTTTCACCGCAAACTGGATATTCAACAAACCTACTGTTTTTAATGCCAAAGCAATTTTTTTGGTATGGTCTTTTATCTGTTGAATCACATTTTCTGACAAGTCAAACGGCGGCAAAACCGAATGTGAATCGCCTGAGTGGATTCCTGCGGGTTCGATGTGTTCCATGATTCCGATGATGTAAACTTCTTCACCATCGCAAATGGCATCGGCTTCTGCCTCAATTGCATTTTCAAGAAAGTGGTCGAGGAGGATTTTGTTGCCTGGAATATCTCTGAGAATATCAACTACGTGTTGTTCTAATTCTTGCTCATTAATCACAATTTTCATAGATTGTCCACCCAACACATACGAAGGACGAACCAACAACGGAAACCCTAATTCACGACTAACTTCCACCGCATGATCTGCCGTTTCAACTACGCCAAATTTAGGGAAAGGAATATCATTTTGTTGTAACAAAGTTGAGAACGCTCCTCTATCTTCCGCCAAATCAAGGGCTTCGTAGGATGTTCCTATGATTTTAATTCCGTATTTTGATAACTTTTCAGCCAATTTCAAAGCCGTTTGTCCGCCCAATTGAACGATAACGCCTTCTGGTTTTTCGTGTTGAATGATGTCATAAACGTGTTCCCAGAAAACGGGTTCAAAATATAATTTATCGGCAATATCAAAATCTGTGGAAACGGTTTCTGGATTTGAATTAATCATAATCGTCTCATAACCAGCTTCTTTCGCCGCCAAAATTCCATGAACGCACGAATAATCAAACTCAATGCCTTGCCCAATACGGTTCGGTCCCGAACCCAAAACGATTATTTTTTTCTTGGCAGAACTTTCAGATTCATTCGGACTTTTAAGGTTGGAGTTACTTGTTATCCCTTCGGGGGTTAGGGGGCTAAACGTTGAATAAAAATAAGGCGTTGATGCCTCAAATTCTGCCGCACAAGTATCTACGCATTTATAAATTCGCTTGATTCCAAGGTTATTTCTTTTGTCATAAACCTCTGATTCTAAACATTTTAAGGTACAGGCAATTTGTCTATCAGCAAAACCTTTGTGTTTGGCTTCTTCTAAAAGTTCTTTCGGAATTGAATGCAGACTATATTTCTCCATCTCATTTTCAACCCTTACTAAATCCTCAATTTGATACAAAAACCATCTATCAATTTTAGTAGTTTGTTGAATCGTTTTGAAGGAAATTCCTATTTTGAAGGCATCATAAATATGGAAAAGGCGGTTCCAAGATGGATTTGCCAACGAATACATAATTGCCTCTTGATCACGCAAGCCTTTGCCGTCCGCTCCCATACCATTTCGCTTGATTTCGAGCGATTGACAGGCTTTTTGCAAAGCTTCTTGGAAGTTGCGACCAATACCCATTGTCTCTCCAACCGACTTCATTTGAAGTCCCAAACTCTTATCAGCACCCTTGAATTTATCGAAATTCCAACGGGGAATTTTCACGATAACATAATCCAAAGCGGGTTCAAAGTAAGCGGAGGTTGTTCCAGTAATGGCGTTCGTTAATTCATCTAAATTATAGCCAATTGCCATTTTTGCGGCAATTTTTGCAATCGGATAACCCGTTGCTTTTGAAGCCAATGCCGATGAACGAGAAACCCTTGGATTAATCTCTATCGCAATAATTTCGTCGGTTTCTGGATTCAACGAAAACTGTACATTACAACCTCCCGCAAACTGTCCGATGGCGTTCATCATTTTGATTGCCATGTCCCGCATTTTTTGATAAATGGTATCTGGCAACGTTTGGGCAGGAGCAACCGTAATAGAATCTCCTGTGTGAATGCCCATCGGGTCAAAGTTTTCTATCGAACAAATGATAATTACGTTGCCGATGTTATCCCGCAATAATTCTAATTCGTATTCTTTCCAACCTTTAATAGATTGTTCCACCAAAACTTCGTGCGTTGGCGATGCGTGCAAACCTTTGTTCAAAGCTGCATCAAATTCTTTTGCATCGTTCACGAAACCTCCACCCGTTCCACCAAGCGTAAATGATGGGCGAATCACCAAAGGGAAACCCGTTTCTTGGGCAATTTCTTTTCCTTCCAAAAATGAGCGGGCAGTACGTCCTTTACAAACACCCACGCCAATTTCAATCATTTTTAAACGAAATTTCTCACGGTCTTCGGTGGTTTCAATTGCCTTAATATCCACGCCAATTAGCTCCACACCGTATTTTTGCCAAACGCCCGCCGCATCACAGTCGATAGCTAAATTTAATGCCGTCTGACCACCCATAGTTGGTAAAACGGCATTAATTGGAATTCCTTCGGCAATGTGTTTTTCTAAGATTTCGATAATAGAATTCTTATCGAGCGGTTTCAAATAGACATAATCGGCATTGAGCGGGTCTGTCATGATGGTGGCAGGATTGGAATTTATCAAGGCAACTTTGATGCCTTCTTCACGCAAGGAGCGTGCCGCCTGTGAACCTGCATAGTCAAACTCGCAAGCCTGACCGATGATAATTGGACCTGAACCGATAATAAGAACGGACTTGATGGAGGAATTCTTTGGCACTTTGTTTTCGTTTTTAGAAGAATGGAAAGGGAGGTTTTAATTAAAAATTAAGTGTTAATAATTAAAAGTTGTTGGTAGGATACTGTATTGAAAATCATCAGTTTATTTACCTCATAATTCATACCTTATACCTCATACCTACAACGTTCTCCAAAAATTGTGTAAAGTTAATAGAAAGCATTGAATGAAAAAGATTTGGTTATAATTTCATCGTTTTATTAAATTTTTTCTTGGAGAAATTAAAAATTGATTTTGTTAAAGTTTGTTAATAAAATATTCATTAACATTTCATTAACATCGCTGGGGAACTGATAAAGTTAATTTGCGAAGCGTTTTGCGGATGACTTACCCTAAATTACTCTTTATGAAAAATAAAATTACAATAGCCCTATTCATTTTATTCGCTTGGTCATTCAATGAAATGAATGCTCAAACTTCTATTTTCAGACCGTCGTATCTGAATTATCCCCAAGATAGTGCTGTCAAGGAAAAGATATTGAGTTCATTAGAAATGCTGTTTGTCCAAATAAAAAACAGTACGATTGACACTCTGTTGATTGGTAAAGGACGAAGCGATTTTAATGTGTTAAAGTCGCTCGATGGTCTTGAAGAAAACAAAAAGGATAGCATTTCTGATTTTTACAAAAAACAATTGATTAATTTCTATCAAATCTCCACGAATGAATATTGGATTAGCCTTGCATACATAGGTGCAAAAAATGGAGAAGTTCCTATTCTGAAAAATATTATCAATTTAGTAGCTACCAATGCAGACAATAAAATTACTTTCTCTCTTCCTCTGAATCATTTAACCAAAACGTGGAAATCAAAAACGGTGGGGAATATCATCTATCATTTTAGGGATAAAATAAACCTTCAAAATGCAAAGTTATTCAACGAAAAGAATACGCAGATAGCCACTAAATTAGGGTTATTTCCTGAAAAAATGGACTTCTATATGTGCGATAATTACCAAGAAGTTTCTCAACTTTTGGGCTATGAATATGATTTGGAAAGTAATGGTAAAACCAGAGATGGATATGGCGTAGATGGCAATAATATTTTCTCAGTTATGAATAATGAGGATTTCTCTCACGATGTTTTTCATTTTTATTCTGGAAAATTAAGGAATCAGAAAAGAGGAAACAGAACTGTCGAAGAAGGAATTGCGTACAGTTGGGGAAATGCCTATTATACGGACATTAATGGGAAAATGATTGAACAACGTGAACTGGTAGCGTTTTTGAAGAATTATTTGAAAGAAAATCCAACAATAAGTTTATTTCAACTTTTCAATAAAGACTCAAAAGTATTAAATTCCCTTGCTCCCGAAGTGTCCATAAAATCTACTATTGCCAGTTTACTTTGCGATGAAGTAGAACGTCAGAAAGGACTTGAAGGAATAAAAGAACTTATTATGTGCGGTCGTGGAGATGCTGTTTTCTTTGAAATGTTAAATAGACTTATAACAATCAATCAAACCAACTTTGATTCAGAAGTGAAAAAATTAGTTTTGGCTTATCAAAAATAGTTATAATGAAAGGGTTTGGGAATTGATTAATAAGGAGAAAATTTGAGTTACACGAAACCATAATTAAAACCATGAAAAAACTATTTATCCCACTGTTATTTATCTCAATGTCAGCATTTTGTCAGGAACAGAAATCAACAACTTCGCTTTATCCACGTTCTATCGGTAATATCGAATTTGACCCAAATTTAGATAAGAAAGAATTTCAATTATGTCGTTCAGATGTTGATGTTCAGTATTATAGTGGGAAAAATGATACCAACTATCAAGGAGATAAAGAAATGATTGAAAAAGCATTTAAAGAAAAGTACAATCCCGAGAACGCCAAAAATGAATCTGGTTTAATTAGAATCCGATTTATTGTTAATTGCAAAGGAGAAACCGATAGATTTAGAGTTATTGGGATGGACGAGAATTATCAAAAGAAGATTTTTGATAAATCAATTACGGAGCAACTTTTACGGATTTCTAAAAATTTGAAAGGCTGGATGCCGAAAAATTTCACCTCGAAGACCAATGAGGTTTTCAGTTATGATTACTACCAATACCTAATTTTCAAAATCAAAAATGGACAATTAATCGAAATTTTACCATGAGAAATACACTACTTATCTTATTTTTATTACCTTTTGCAACACACGCACAACTCAACTGCAAAGCATATCTATACACAGGCGATACCGCAAGATATAAGGCTTGCATCTTAGTTGAAAATATTGATTCATTGTATGGTCAATTCATGCGTCCTTTTCATGAAAAATACGACGAAGCCCTCAAAATTGCCCCAAATTTTGATTACGCTTATCGGGAAAAATCAACTGCTTATTTGAAAAGTGGAGATTTTATTACTTGGAAAAAACTCATTGACAAAGCCGTAGAGTTGAATTGGCGTTTGAATTTGGGGTATCGAGGATGGTGTCGTTATCAGTTTTTTAGAGATTATGAAGGAGCCATAAAAGACATTGAACTTTTGGATAGTTTAGCAAAATATGACATCGGATATTCCCAAAATGGGGATTATCATTTGAACATTGCCAAAGGAATTTGTTACAGTGCCATCGGACAGAAACAAAAGGCAATCCAGATATTTAATCTGCAAATAAATACGCCAAATTACGAAGCTGGATTATATGATTATTTCCAGTTAGGCGTAACCTATTTTGAAGTAAAAGATTACCAAAACGCTCTGATTTGTTTTGAAAAGCAAGCTAAAATCAACAATTTGGCAGATAATGAGTATCTTAAAGCCAAGACAAATAAGATTCTGGGCAATACGGCTGAATATGAAAAATCTAAGGAATTGGCAATTAAACTCTTTAATGAAAACAAGAAATTATTTGACCCATACACACATCACTTCAACAAAGTTTATTACAGTTCTATTGTGAATGATTAGTCTTAAATTACGTAAAAAACTAAAAACCATGAAAAAAATTACCATTCTATTACTCGCCCTCTGCATCTCATTCACTGGATTTTCTCAGAAAAAAGAGAAAATTGAAATTTTAAAAGGAACTACGTATTCAATTACCAGTTTTTACCACAAAAATCTCATCTTTGTCGATACAGTTTCGATGGGTATTGAGGTGCCAAAGAATAAGGCGAGCTATAAGCAAAGGCAAGGTTTATGGTATCGTTCATTTGCGGATGCTGCCTTCAAAAACGTTAAATATACGTATGATTCTATTCCAGCGAGTGCTTTTATTACGGTAAACGGTATTCGTTTTGAGAACAAAAAGATACTTTCAAAAATGATTGGATGTGATATACTTTTGGTTCAAAAAGATTCAAGTTATTCTTACGTTTATAATCAAAAAAAGGATGAATATGACGTCGTTTTCAAGTATAAACAACCACGGGCAATTGTCTATCAAAATCATCCAAATTTGCCCCGTGATTTCTTTCTTTTTAAGCAAAATACGCTCGAACCAATTCGATATAAATGTGCTTCGTATTCGCCCGTTTTAGATGTTTTTAACACGGCGGACAGTCTGGTATTTTCCAATAAATCGAGAATTATGATTGATGGAAGACTACAACGCAGGGAGTTTGAATTTGAAGACATTAATTTAGAAACCGTCAAAAATATTGATGTTTTCAGTCAAGAAGATGCTCGCACTTATTTTGGCAGAAAAGTAAAATCGGGCTTAATTTCTGTTACTACGACTGAATCTAAATTTAATTTGGATTGGACGTTGGCAAATACTTGGGTTTTAGGTGAAATCCAAGATAAAAAAGGAGATTGGAAAGTCATAAAAGATACACTTCTGACGAGTCCAGAACAGTTTATTACCTTCCGAAAAAACGTATATTCGACCAACGGAACGGTTTATATGATTAATGGTGAATTTGAAACGGAAAAAGTAAACCGCAAAACCATAGATGCCGATGCGATGGAAAGCATAACGGTGGTTGCTGGGGAGAAAACGAGAGAAAATTTCAACAAATTATTGGGTAAAATAGAAGAAATTGGCAGGTTTACGAACGACACCGTTTTTATCAAAACCGAAAAAGAACGTTGGACTGCCAAAGCCGCCACAAGTATTCCAAGAGTAATGTCAGAATTCAAACGTTTACGCCAAACAGAACCCGATCCAACGCCTCTATATTTTGTTGATAATCAGGAAATTACCGCTGATAAATTAAAAGAATTTAAAAATAAAGAGCTTGAATTTGTGCAGTCTTTGGAAGGTTGTGATGCCATTTCAAAGTATGGCAAACGGGCGGAATATGGGGTGGTTATTTATCGAAAGAAGAAAATAGAATAAAACGTCAATAGGCAATAAATCAGTTTTATTGCCTATTTTTTTTAACTTTGAGGCAACAATAAATTAACAAAGCAATGAACGTACAAATCAATCAAAAAATCATTGAGTATTTCAAAGATAAACCTGCTGTCAAGAAGGTCTACATTTTTGGTTCGTATGCCCGTAATGAGGAAACTCCCGAGAGTGATGTGGATATTTTGGTGGATTTGGACCCCGAAGCCAGAGTGGGAGGTTTTCAGTTTGGAGGAATGTTGGAAGATTTGAAAGATTTGCTTTTTAAAGATGTTGATTTATTAACTCGTGGAAGCATATCTAAGTATATTTTGCCTTATGTAGAAAACGATAAAATTTTAATATATGAAAAGTAAATTAGATGATTTGGCAAGGGCAAAACACATTGCGGATTGTATTGCTGAAATTGAATTATTCCTAAGAATGTTTCCTCTTGATGAAATAGAGACCAATTTAATGTTCAGAAGAGCATTGGAAAGGTCATTAGAAATTATAGGCGAAGCATCAATCCATCTTACTGAGGAAACGAAAAATAATCATCCCAATATTGAGTGGAGAGGCATAAAAGGATTCCGAAATATCGTTATTCATGAATATTTTGGGGTTGATTTGGGATTTATTAGATTAGTAATCACAGATGAACTTCCCAAGCTCAAAATTGTAATACAAGAAATCATCAACCAATTAGAAAACCAACCAACAAAGTGAAAAAATCAATCAAATTATTCCTACTAATTATCCTCATTGCCCAAAGCTCAACGCTTTCGGCTCAAAAGAAAAACATTACCCTCGAAGACATTTGGGCGAAGGGGACATTCCGTTCAAATAGTGTTCAGCAAATCAACTGGATGAAAGATGGAGCGTTTTATACGGCTCTGGAAGGCGATAAAATCGTGAAGCATCAAGTTACGGACGGTGCAGCCGTTGAAACGCTTTTTGATGCTGCGACGAGTGTTGAAAATCTCGGTAAAAAATTAGAAGTGGAAGATTATGCCCTTTCGGCAGATGAACAAAAAATCTTGATTTCTTCGGAAAGTGAACAAATTTATCGCCGTTCTTCTCGGGAAGAAAATTTTGTTTATGACCTCAAAACCAAGAAGTTAGCTCAACTCTCGAAAGGTGGAAAGCAAATGTTTGCGACTTTCTCGCCCGATGGTACGAAGGTAGGTTTTGTCCGTTTAAATAATTTATATATGGTCGATTTAACCACCATGACCGAAAAGCAAATCACGACCGATGGCAAATGGAATCACATCATTAACGGGGCTTGCGACTGGGTGTATGAAGAAGAATTTTCGTTTGCCAGAGCCTTTCAGTGGTCGCCCGATAGCAAGAAAATCGCCTTCATTTCTTTTGACGAAACCAAAGTCCCCGAATACAATATGCAGACGTGGGGCAAATTATATCCAACCGATTATAAGTACAAATATCCCAAAGCGGGCGAGGCAAATTCTATCGCAACGGTGTCGATTTTCAACCTCACCGACAGCAAAACCGTGAAGGTGGATATTGGCAAAGAAACCGACCAATATATTCCAAGAATTCGTTGGACAAATGATGCTAATGTGCTGTCGTTGAACCGTTTAAATCGTTTGCAAAATAAAATGGAAATCCTCCACGCTGAGGCAAATACGGGCAAAATAAGCGTGATTCTGACGGAAGAAAGTAAAACCTACGTGGACGTTGAGAATTTTGCGGACGACGTATATTATTTAGCTGATAATAAATCATTCGTGATGTCATCTGAAAAAGATGGTTTCAAGCATTTGTATTTGTATGATATTACGGGAAAATTAATTCGCCAAATCACGACTGGAAACTGGGAAGTGGCTGATTTCTACGGCATTGACGAAAAATCGAAGACTCTGTATTTTACCTCAATGGAAATGTCGAACATCGAAAGACAGCTTTTTAGTATTTCTTTGGACGGTAAATTAAAGAAACAATTAACCAACGAAAAAGGCATGAATTCTGCCAATTTCAGCAAGGATTTTAAGTATTATATTCTCCAAAATACCTCCGCAAGTAGTCCTTTGAAAGTGAGTTTGCACAAAGCCCCAACAGGTCAATTGGTGAAAGTTTTAGAAGAAAATGCGGCTTTGCGTAAGAAATTGGAGGAATACAACATCGCTCCCAAAGAATTTATGACCATCAAAACATCCGAAAACATCGAACTGAACGCTTGGATGATAAAGCCAACGGATTTTGACCCCAAGAAAAAATATCCAGTATTTATGTTCCTCTACGGTGGTCCTGGCAGTCAGCAGGTGTTGAATCAATTTGATGCTTCCAACGGAATGTGGTTTCAGCATTTGGCACAAAAAGGCTACATCGTGGCGTGCGTGGACAACCGTGGAACGGGCGGAAAAGGGGCTGATTTCAAGAAAGTTACGTATTTGAATTTGGGTAAATTGGAAGTAAAAGACCAAATAGAAGCCGCCAAATATTGGGGTTCATTGCCCTACGTGGACAAAACCAGAATTGGGATTTTTGGCTGGTCGTATGGCGGATATATGTCGTCAAATTGTTTGTTTCAAGGAGCAGATTATTTCAAAGCCGCCATTGCCGTAGCACCCGTAACGAACTGGCGTTTTTATGACTCCATTTACACCGAAAGATTCCAAAGAACACCCCAAGAAAACGCCGCAGGTTATGATGAAAACTCGCCCGTAACCCACGCCGCCAAGCTAAAAGGCAATTTTCTATTAATACACGGCACAGGCGACGACAACGTACATTTTCAGAACTCAGTATCGCTGGAAGATGCCCTAATCAAGGCAAATAAACAGTTTCAGTCGTTTTATTATCCTAACAAGAATCATGGTATTTACGGAGGCAATACTCGTTTGCATTTATACACGATGATGACGGGGTTTTTGGAGAAGAATTTGTAGGGGGGAAGTTTAGAACGTTGGTATCACTTCCCGAAAGTTCCTTCTACTTTCGGGAAGTTCTGACTTGAAGTAATGTTATTTTTGAAGAATTTTCGAGGAGCTTAACTTCCCGAAAGTAAAAATAACTTTCGGGAAGTTGACGAGAAATTTACTTCCCGAAAGTTCTTTCTACTTTCGGGAAGTTCTAATGTTTGCAGTAAATTAACTTCCCGAAAGTAAAAAAAACTTTCGGGAAGTAACGAATATGTATATTTTAACATTTCACTCCACTATGAAAAATAACGAAATACCATTACTCCCAGAAAATTATTACCACATTTATAATCACGCAAATGGAAGTGATAACCTATTCTTAACCTCTGAGAATTATCGGTATTTTCTACAACGTTACCATACTTTTATTAGCCCAATTGCTGACACTTTTGCCTATTGTTTGATGCCAAATCATATCCATTTTCTTATTAGGATTAAATCTGAGCCTGATTTACAAAAAACGTATCAATGCAAAACACAATCAAGAGAAATACTTTTGGAAGAGGATATTCCAAAGTATTTAAGCCGAGTATTTGCGAGTCTATTCAGTTCATATTCTCAGGCTTTCAACATTCAACAAGGTAGAAAAGGCAGTCTTTTTATGCCTAATTTTAAACGTAAACTTGTTGAAACCGAAGCGTATTTCACTCAATTAGTCTATTACATCCATGTAAATCCCGTTCATCATGGTTTTGTTAAAGACTTATCAGCCTGGGATTATTCATCATATCATGCTTTTTTATCACGAAAACATTCCAATTTGCAAAGAGACGAAGTCTTGAATTGGTTTGGTAATGTGGATAGTTTCAAAGCATTTCATGAGGGAATATCATTGGGAGGGAAATTAGATTTTGATTAAGTAAATATACTGATCAAAGGAAATTTCCAAAATATTTAAACACATAAAAGAGTTCTTCGAGAAAGTTGAGGAACAAATATTCTCAACAAAGTAAGATGATTTGTTGAGAATATTAGAATCTTGACCAAAACATGACCCCAAAAACCTTCATAACCACAGGCGAAAATATTCCCACCCCAACTGCCCCCATCAGCAATGCCGTAGTTGCAGGGAATTATTGCCACGTCAGCGGACAAATAGCGGTTGATAAAAATGGGGTTTTCTTAGGTGGAACTACCTTAGAACAAGCTCAATTGGCTTTCAATAACGTTTTTGCTATTTTGAAAGAAGCTGATTTCTCGAAAGAAGACATTGTTTTTATTGACTTGGCTTTCATCGATTTAAAAGATATTGCTGAAATAAATCAATTCTACGATTCCCTTTTTGAAACGGGTCGCAAACCTGCCAGAACGGTTTATCAAGCCGCTGCTTTACCTTTTAATGCGAATATTAAAGTCGTAGTGATTGCGATTAAATGAGTAATTTTTTGGAACGAAAATTATCATAGAATCGTCTTATCTGAATAATAATTACAATCAATTAGTAAGTAATAGAATATCAATTTTTGAAAATTAGGATTAATTTGGAGTCCAACTGAAATTCCGCTGTTTGAGCGTAGCGAGTTTCGGAATTTCTTGATTTTTTTGTTTCTTTTTGTATCAAGACAAAAAGAAATTAAAATTAGAGTTAATCTGATATGATTAAAAAAGTTTGCTCACAAAATCAATTTATCATTCACTACAAAAACCAACAAACCAATGAAAAACTCCCTTCTTGGAAACCAAGGATTAATTGCCTCACAGATGGGCTTAGGCTGCATGGGAATGTCGGAATTTTATGGTGATGCCGACGAATCTGAATCTCTCCGAACCCTCCATCGTGCCTTAGAAATTGGGGTAAATTTCTGGGATACTTCCGATGTTTACGGACCGCATACCAACGAAATGCTGTTAAGTAAAGTCTTGAAGGATAGACGAAATGAAGTCGTTTTAGCCACAAATTTTGGCATTGTCCGTGACCTTAATGACCCAAGTAAAAGAGGATTTAGTGGCAGACCCGAATATTGCCAAAAATCGTGTGAAGATAGTTTGAAACGCTTAGGCATCGACACTATCGACCTTTATTATCTCCATCGAATTGACCCCAATACGCCCATCGAAGAAACGGTTGGAGCGATGGCAGATTTAATAAAACAAGGCAAAGTGCGTTATTTGGGGCTTTCAGAGGCATCAGCCCAAACGCTTAGACGAGCAAATGCGGTTCATCCAATTTCCGCTTTACAAACAGAATATTCGTTATGGTCAAGGGATGTGGAGGAGGAAATTATTTCAACTTGCCGTGAATTAGGTATCGGTTTTGTGCCATACAGTCCGTTAAGTAGAGGTTTTCTTTCGGGTGAATATAAGTCGATGGATGATTTAGCCCCCAACGATTTCCGCAGGACTTCACCCCGTTTTCAAGGCGATAATTTTCAGAAAAATTTAGATTTAGTAGATAAAATTAAGGAGTTAGCCAACGAGAAAAACTGTACCCCTTCGCAATTAGCTTTGGCTTGGGTGTTGGCACAGGGCAATGATATGTTTCCGATTCCAGGGACAAAAAGAGTGAAATATTTAGAAGAAAATGCAGCTGCTTCTGACGTAAAACTCACAGCGGAAGATTTAGCAATCATCGAAAAAATCTCCCCAAAAGGCATTGCTTCGGGCGAGCGTTATGGAGAGATGGGAATGAAGTTTGTGAATTTGTAGCAATAATTAACAAAAGAGTAAAACGGAAGAGGCATGGTCTTTAACAATCATGCCTCTTTCGCTGTTTTTAAAAGAAAGAAATGATGTTAATATTTTCACTAATCAAACAAAAAACCATGTCAAAAACCATTATAACCTTTAGTTTTTTTTTATTGACAACGATGTTTGCCATTACCGCATTTGCCAAAGGCAAACCACAATATTATGAAACCAGAGTGTATAGTTTCAAGACTGCTGCTCAGAAAACTGTTGTTGAAGATTACTTCAAAAATGCTGCTATTGCTGCTTATAACCGTGCAGGAATCGCTTCAATTGGTATTTTTGATGAAGCCGATCAAAAAGATGGTTTGAAACTTTACGTTTTGATTCCGTATAAATCGTTGGAAGAATTCGGTAAAATCGGGGCTAAATTATCGGCTGATGCGGTATATCAACAAGCGGCAAAACCTTATTTGGATACCGACCACACAACGCCCGCTTATGAACGATTTGAAAGTTCTTTATCGGTAGCTTTTAAAAATTGGACGACCTTGAAAGTGCCAACCACGACTGCTCCAAAATCAGAAAGAGTGTATGAATATCGTTTGTACGAAAGTCATAGTGAAGCGAAAGGAAACAAGAAAGTGGATATGTTTAATGATGGCGGCGAAATCAATATTTTTGTGAGATTGGGCTTCAATCCTGTTTTTTATGCCCAAACAATTATGGGAGGAAAACAGCCTAATTTGGCATATATGACTACTTTTGATAATAAAAAATCAAGAGATGAGCATTGGAAGGCTTTCGGAGCGGATTCAGAATGGAATCGCATTAAAGCCCTTCCAGAATACGACCACGCCATGACAAAAGCCGAAATTCACTTTTTGACTCCAACGGAATTTTCACAGATATAATTAGGGGATAGGGTTTAGTTGTTAGGGGTTAGTAAAAATCTAACGACTATCAACCACTTTCTCAAAATTGAAAGGAGTTTTAAATGTATGCGATTACTTAATATTTCAAATTTCCCGAAAGTTAGTTTTACTTTCGGGAAGTTAATAATAGCCTATTTACGATAATCCAATGCAGGTTTTCTATCGCCCAAAAGTGCCTCATACTTGAAATTAGCTCCACGTTTTTGTAGCCATTCTGCCTTTGCTTTTTCAATTAATGCCGCATCTTTATACAAATCCAAAGCCGTGCAAGCCAGTGTTTTAGCGGCAACAATCATTCCTTTTTGACCAATCGTCATACCACTTGCCGCCGTTGATTGCCAACTGTGGGCGGCAGAACCCGAAACCCAAGTCGCTGTCTGTAAACCAACCGTTGGGACAGTCCAACTTACATCACCAACATCCGTTGAGCCACCACTGGTAGCACTTTCCGAACCATCTCTAAAATCTTTTACCTTGCTGGCATTTTCGATAGGCTGTCTCTGTTCACCCAATGTTTCAGCGATTTTTTCAGCAAATTTTTTCTCTTCCTCATTATAATTTACCCCACCGACCATCGCTAAATTATTGTGCATCGTTTCAGCCAACGCAACATTTGGCAAAAGATTAAAAACCCCTCCTAAAACCTCCCATTCCACTTTTGTTCCCGTTCCCATTGCCGCACCTTGAGCCGCATTTTCAATGCGTTTCCAAATGCTTTGCACAATATCACGGTCTTTATGACGGGCGTAATAATACACCTCAGCGTAGGCAGGAACCACATTTGGAGCATCTCCGCCCTTCGTAATTACATAATGAATGCGAGTATCTTGTGGAATATGTTCACGCATCATGTTCACCATCATGTCCATTGCCTCTACGCCATCCAAAGCTGAACGACCTCTTTCGGGCGATGCCGCAGCGTGTGCGGCAATGCCTTTGAAACGAAATTTAGCATTTTTATTTGCCAACGAAGTTCCTGCATCGGCTGAATTTTGAGAACCTGGATGCCAGTGTAAAACCACATCTACATCATTAAAAAGTCCTTCACGAACCATGTAAACCTTGCCTGAACCACCTTCTTCGGCAGGACAACCATAAAGTTTAACCGTACCTTTTTGTCCCGATTTTTGTAGCCAATTCTTCACCTCAATTGCAGCCGCAACCGATGCCGTACCGAAAAGATTATGTCCACAACCGTGTCCGCCTTTTTGGTTCGGAATCGGTTTTATTTCTGGAACCGATTCTTGGGCTAATCCAGGCAAAGCATCATATTCAGCTAAAATTCCAATGGTCGGTTTTCCTTCACCAAAAGTTGCTAAAAAAGCCGTTGGAATGCCTGCAATACCTGCCTGAACATTAAAACCTTCTTTTTTGAGTAATTCTTGTAATAAAATGGACGATTTTTCTTCCATGTAACCCAATTCTGCATAATTCCAGATTTGCTTTGAAATGCTTGCATATTCGTCAAAACGTTTGTCAATATTGGAGATAATGGTCTGTTTATCAGTGTTTTGGGGAGGAATTATAAGGGCTTTTTTCTTTTGTGAAAATACCGAAAAGGTTGAGAGTGTTAGGATAATGATTAGGGATTTTTTCATGTTGGGAATTGGTTGACGAATTGATTAATCTTGATAGAACAAATATACCCTTTCTAATCAAAAAACAAAAGTATGTCAGCCTCCCGACATTCCAACTCCCAAAATTCCATAAATTGCGTACGCAAACTCGCAAATTTTACGTTGAAATTCCATGAAAAAACTTGTACTTCTCTTTATACTTTTTAATATTTTCAATAGTTTAAAAGCTCAAATTATCTCTGGGCAAGTATTTGATGCACGCACCAAAGAACCATTGCCTTTTGTGTCAATTTCAATCAAAAACACTACAAAAGGGGTCATTTCAAAAGAAGATGGTAGCTTCTCTATTTTGGTGAATAATAAAGATACTGAATTGATTTTCAGTTCAATAGGATATTTTCAAAAGGTTATAAAAGCTATAAAAGCGAATATTATTTATTTGGATGAAAAAGAAAATCAACTCACGGGCATAACGGTACATTACATCAATCCCGCCTACAGAATTATTGAATCTGCCATTAAGAATAAACCACTCAACGACCCTGAAAATTACCCTTCTTTCCGATATGAAGTCTATCACAAAAGTATTGTAACGGCGGATATTGACTCTTTGAATCCAAATAAAAAGTTAGGTAAAATCCTTCAAAATAGTGATTTGTTCGTCAATGAAAGTTATGCAACTCGTCAGTTTATTCGCCCAAATCTGAGTAAAGAAATCACTACTGCTTCTCGAACATCAGGCACAAAAAGTACATTATTCACCTCATTAACACCACTTTTGCAACAATTCGGGTTTTATAGAGATTTTATTCAATTTCAAGGCAGACAAATTAGTGAGCAATTGATTTACGTAAATCCGATCGTCAAAGGTGCAACAAATCGGTATGATTTTGATTTGGTAGATACACTTATCCATGAACCTGGCGATAGTACTTTTGTCATAGATTTTGCTCCACAAAAAGGCTCAAATTTTGAAGGTTTGAAGGGCGTTTTACACATTCATTCGGGAGATTTTGCCTTACAATATGTGGAAGCCGAACCAGCCGAAAAGTCTTTGCTGCATTTCAAATTGGAGCAAATGTATGAGCAAGTAGGCGAGAACCAGAAATGGTTTCCCACAGATTTATCGGCAGAATGGCTTTTATCAGAATTTAAAGTTGGAGGACAAAGTTTAAGATTTAAAATTAGAAGTTCTATCAAAAACATAGAAATAGATGTGCCAATTTTAGCTTCCACCTTCAATGAAAATGTGCTTGAAATCAAACCTGATGCTGCTTATCAAGATGAAAATTTCTGGAAAACCCATCGCCCAGATTCGCTTTCGGTAAGAGATAAAAACACTTACCTTTATCATAAATCAAAAACGGTTACTCAAAAATTTATCCAAAATGCCACGCTCAATGCTTCTGAGTGGTTTGTGTCGGGTATGATTCCATTGAGTAAACATTTGGATTTATCTATCCAAAATCTTTTCGATGCCAATATTTATGAAGGCATCCGTCCAACATTCAATGTTTTAACGAATGAAAACTTCTCAAAATTTATCCGTGTAGATGGTAAATTAGGTTATGGATTTAATGATAGAGCTTTTAAATACGAAGGCAGAATCCGATTATCATTGGATGAAAAGACTAAAATGAAGTTGAATTTATCGTACCGAAGTGATATTTCTGAACCTGGTAATGTGCAATTTTTCATCTGGAATTCACCCCAAATTCCTTATGAACTCATCCGTACTTTTCAAATTGCCAAAGCCGATAGTTTACAGCAAATAAAGGCAGAACTCAATTTCAGGGCTTTGAAATATGCAACCGTATCTGTCTCATTTACAGACGAATACCGTAAGCCTACTTATAAATATAAATACCACAATCCCATGCACGACCCCTCAAGTCCAATGATGAATGACTTTCATACCACAGAAATTGGCGTAGGAATTCGTTATGCTTTTGGTGAGCAATTTTCTCAAGTTGGGCGTGGTTCGATTATTACTGCCATTCCTTCACCAACCTTCGCCCTCAATTTTATTCAAGGCATTTTGTATTTTCCAGAAGGGAAAACGTATTATTCAAAACTCAATGCACGAATTGAATATAATCTCAATACGCCAAATTTTGGACAAACTTTTATCAACTTTACGGCTGGTAAAACGTGGGGAGAAGTACCATATCCGTATTTGTATAACGGTCGAGGAGGAAAGGCTGAGGATGGTAATTTAATTTGGGTAGCTAATCATTTCAACACGATGGGCTTGTATGAATTTACGTCCGACCAATACACTAATTTTTTCGTAACCCACAACTTTGGAAGTTTATTAACGAAACCAAAAACTAAATGGTTTCGCCCAGATGTGTCTGTTTTTCAAGGAGTTGCATTTGGGAGTTTTAAGAACGATAGAAATGCTCACGAAGGAATCGAATTTAAAACCTTAGAAAAAGGATATCTTGAATCAGGTTTAATGGTGGATAATTTATACCGAAAAAGATTCATGAAATTGTTCTATGTTGGGGCAGGAATTGGCGTTTTCAGAAGATGGGGAGCGAATGAATTACCGAACAATCAGGATAATTGGGCGTATAGATTAGTTTGGAATGTGCGGTTTTGAGCGTAAACTTTTTTCTCCTATCTTCACAGCATAATCCAAACACAAAGACCATGAAACCTTCCTTAATCCTACTTTTTGTTTTATTCTTTACAAAATCATTCGCCCAAAACATTACTTCAACTGAAGAGCAAGATGCTATAAAAAAAGTAATTGCCGATGAATCCAAATTTTTCTACGCTCGAAATATAGAAAAATGGACAAATTCTTATCGTCAAACGCCACAAACCTATTGGGCAAAAATCGAAAAAGAAGAGGGTTATCAAAAAGAAGGATGGGATAACATTTTGCCTTTCGTGACAAATTATTTTACAGAAAAACCAAAAGCAGTAAAAGTAACTTTCAAACGTGAAAATTATAATTTCAGAAAAGTCAATCCAACCTATATTTGGACAACTTTCGACCAAACCAGAGTTACCTTAGGCAAAAAAGATTTTTCTAAAGAAACTCGCATTATGGAATTAATCAAAGGCGAATGGAAAATCGTAAACATGACGGGTTTCTGGATGCCGAGTGAAAAAGTGGCAAAATCTGAAACGATAATTACAAAAAAAGAAAAGTTAAAATCTGAAAGTTCAGAGAAGGAAGGAACAGTGAAAGAGAAGAAAAAAGAGAAATTAAAAGATACTAAAAAGGCATCTTGATTTTGGTAATTAGTTATTTGTTACTGGTTATTAGAGCTGAATCCACGAAATTGGACGAGAACTAATAACCAATAACAAATAACTAATAACTAAATAACAGGCATTGCAAACAACTTCACATCATCGAGCGTAATTACGTCGTTACACATAATTACCAAACGCTCAACCACATTCCGAAGCTCACGGACATTACCCGTCCAGGGCAAAGCCTGTAAATATTTCATCGCATCGGCTTCAACTTCTTTCGATGCCTGACCGTATTCATCCGCCACATCGCCCAAGAATTTCTCAACCAATAAAGGCACATCATCTGGGCGTTGAGCCAAGGCTGGCACATGAATCGGAATTACATTCAAACGGTGAAATAAATCTTCTCTGAAACGTCCTTCGGCAATTTCCAAAGGTAAATTTTTATTCGTTGCGGCAAAAACCCGCACGTTGATTTTGATTTCTTTATCGCCCCCCACTCTCGTGATTTTACTTTCCTGCAAAGCTCTCAACACTTTTGCTTGTGCTGAAAGCGACATATCGCCAATTTCATCCAAGAAAAGTGTTCCGCCATCGGCTTGTTCAAATTTTCCGATTCTTTGTTTGATTGCAGAAGTAAATGCTCCTTTCTCATGACCAAAAAGTTCCGATTCAATTAATTCAGAAGGAATCGCCGCACAGTTTACTTCAATCAAAGGCATGTGTGAACGCCCACTTCTTTCGTGTAAACGCTTGGCAACCATCTCTTTACCCGACCCGTTTGGTCCTGTAATAAGTACCCGTGCTTCAGTTGGTCCAACTCTATCAGAAGTATCTTTCACTCGCTTGATGGCATCAGATTCTCCAACGATTTCATTGAGTTTATAAACCCTTTTCTTCAAAACCTTCGTCTCGACAATCATCTTTCCACGCTCCAAAGCATTGCGGACGGTCACGAGTAGGCGATTCAAATCGGGTGGTTTTGAAATAAAATCGAACGCTCCACGTTTTGTAGCTTCCACGGCGGTCTCTACGTTTCCAAAAGCGGAAATCATGATGAATTGAGCTCCTTTGCCCATTTCAGTGGCTCTTTGTAATAAATCTAAGCCTTCGATTTTGGGCATACGAATATCACAAAGCACAACGTCATAGTCATTTTTGGTTACTAATTCCAATCCTTGTTCGCCATCACTGGCTTCTTCAATTGAATAGCCTTCGTATTCGAGAATATCTCTCAATGCTCCACGAATTGCTTTTTCATCGTCAATAATTAATAATTTTGCCATAGGGCGATGGGTATAAATTGTGGCGGTTAATTGTTAGGAAAATTGTTCATAAGTGTGTTTTTGCAAGTATTCATCAAAAATACGTGATTTTAGTCTTTTTATTCAATTTTATTAAAATAAATGACGTTTAAATATTTAAAAACTTGTCAAATAGATTTCAGGACTTACCATAAAATAGTAAAATCCTTCCTTCTATATATGCTATAAAGCGTAAATTATTCCTCTAAAAATTCGTAAATTGAGCCTTCAACCATAATTTCTTATAAAGGTCGTTCAGCCGACAAACTATTTCACAAAATCTTCTCAATTTTGTCATATAAACAATCGAACAATATTATGAAAAAAATATTAATTGCTTATGTCGCTTTACTATCATGGTCGTGTGTAAAGAATGAAGAATTAACTCCCGTTACTCAAACAACTCCTCCCGCAGTTGTGAGTGGCACCCAGGAATCGTTAGGAACATTTAGTAATGGAGTTCATCCAACTTCTGGAACGGTTAAATTAGTTGCTGATAAGACAGATGCCAAGAAAAAATACCTTTCTTTCGAGAATTTTAAAACCGATTCAGGACCTGATTTGTACGTTTATTTAGCGGAAGACAAGAATGCAAAAGGCTTCACATCGGTCATGAAATTAGACAAAACGGGAACCTTTGTACTTGACGTACCTGCCAATGCAGATTTGAGTAAACAGAAATACGTATTAATTTGGTGTCAGCAGTTTACGGTTTTGTTTGGAAGTGCAAAATTGGAATAATAAAATAACCTATTGGAATTGGAACTTCCCGAAAGTTTAATATTTTCGGGAAGTTGAGCCAAAGTACTAAATTTTATATCCAATAAGTTATGTCATAGTCTATAACGTAATCACAAAATATAATAGTCTTAAATTTAAAAACCCATTTTCATGAAAAAAGCCATTCTTTATTTATTTTTAAGTTTTATCACTTTCAATATTTCAGCCCAAGGGCTTGATAAAACCTATAAAACTTTTGATTTAGCGATTGGGGCAGGCAAAACGGGTTTTTCACCCGTCATATCATTCACACAGTTATGGGGCTTAGGAAATTCTAATCGTTTCAAAATTGGTTATGTGGCTCGTATAACACCTTATTTTGGTGGAGAAACCAATTTCAGAACCGCTCCCGCCCGATTTACCTCGGGGACTTCAAGTTTTTCAGCCCTGTTTGCGGATGATATTGTTGCCAATATTGATACATTCAGAGTAAAATCGTTTCAAACATTTGCCGTGAATATTGGCGTTGTAATTCAATATGCCATTTCAAATAAGTTAGAAGTTGGTTTTAATATTGATGCCACAGGAAAGACTTGGGGAACCACCGTTTCAGGCGATTTAATTTCAACCAGAAACAAACGTAAATTTCAAGATGGCTCAAAAACTTCTGATGCAAATCCTGAGACGTGGAATTTTTTGTTAGTAAGTGATTCAGACATAGGTAGCTTAAATTCAGAGATTTATGCTCGTTATTGGATAACAAACAAAATTGGAATTAGAGCGGGAACAAGTTTCCAATTTGTGGAATTAACTACTGAAAAGAAAGTAGAAATTAATGGTAGATTGAACGACACTTGGCGGTCGAAAAGCCTAATGCCGATAGTTGCGGTTTCTTATAAATTTTAAATTATTATACTTCATCAACCATCATTAAACACATGAAAAAAGGCTTAATCCTAATCCTTTTCGTAAGTCTCACGAATCGTATTCTTGCCCAAAACTGGAAGCCCATAACGGCAGGCGTTAATTTCAAAATGAAGATGTTAGGAACAACTGTAAACGGTAATTTCAAAGGCTTTTCAGGAATACTAAAATTTGACCCAAATGATTTAGCCAATTCAAGTTTAACTGGAACGGTTGATGCCAGTACTATTGATACGGATAATAATCTCAGAAACAGACATTTAAAGGAAAAAGAAGATTTTTTCAACGTTGTAAAATATCCTAAATTAAAGATGAAAACTACCAAAATTGAAAAAGATGGTAGTAATTATATTGGATATTTTGATTTAACGATGAAGGAAACAACAAAGAATGTAAAAATCCCTTTTATTTTTAAACAAGAGGGCGATAAGGCAACTTTTCAAGGAAGTACCGTCATTAATCGACGTGATTGGGCAGTGGGAGGGGGAACTTTTGGAATGGGTGACAATGTAACTTTTACCATCACGATTAATGCCAGTAAAGAATAAAATTTAATAACTCGCAACCTGAAATAATATAAAAATGCTTCAGCAAACAAACATAGACATAATAGATCAACTCATTGATTTACTGAATGATATAGATTTAAAAGTTTATAAAGATACGCTCCAACCCTTGCATTATAGTACAGTAGGGCAACACGTCAGACATATCACTGAGTTTTATTTATGTGCATTAAGCGGTCATGAAAATGGCGTTGTTGATTACGATTCCCGTGAAAGAAATCTTTTAATTGAGATTGATAAAGACTTTACGATTAAAACATTAGAAAATGTAAAACTTCAATTACAAACTTTAAAATTTGACCGAAATTTAATTTTAAAAAGTAAATTTGATAGAGATGAAGCTATGGAAATTCAAAGTAGTTTTTTTCGTGAATTAACCTATTTAATTGAACATACGATTCACCATTTAGCAATCATCAAAATTGGATTAAACGAAGTTTATCCAGAAATAATAATTTCCAAAAATTTTGGGGTAGCCCATTCTACTCTTAGGTATCAGGGGTTAGGGATTGGGGATTAGGTAATTAGGGATTAGATTTGTCCAACTAAATTTTTCCCTAACCCCATTTCTTTAACCGCTAATCCCCAATTACCCAATCCCTAATCCCCAATACCTAAAATGTGCGTCCTTACATTCCTTCCTATCATTAATTCAGGCTATATTTTAACCAATAATAGAGACGAAGATATGGCTCGTCCAAAAGCAATTCCACCCAAAAAGTACAACATCAACGGCAAACAAATCTATTTCCCAAAAGATGCCCAAGCAGGTGGCACTTGGATTGCAACTTCTGATGATTTTACGGTTTGTTTATTGAATGGAGCCGCTGAAAACCATGTTCCTAAACCACCATACCGCCAAAGTAGAGGTCAAATCATTTTAGATTTTTTTAAGTTTGACACCGTCGATAATTTTATTGGAAACTACTCTTTTGAGAATATTGAAAATTTTACGTTAGTAATAATTCACCACAAAGAATTTCTAAAAATCTGTGAATTCAGATGGGATGGTTCAACGCTTAGTTACACTTCCAAAAATCCCGAAGAAGCCCATATTTGGTCATCGGCAACACTTTATCCAAAAGAAATCAGAACTGAAAGAGAACATTGGTTTGCCGATTTCATAACCCAAAATCCTAACTCTACTCGTGAGCAAGTAATAGACTTTCACCTACACGGAGGCACAGGCGACACTCGCAACGATATGCGGATGAATCGTGATGGAAAATTAATCACGCAGTGCATTTTTCAAGTGGTGAAACAGAACCAATATTTGTCGTTTTCTTTTCATGATTTATTGTCGGAGCAGGAATTATTGTATCGGGTTTTGTAGTGGATTTTTATTTGTCAAATATTTAAACTATATTCATAGTTAAAATATTTATGGCATGAAATTTAAAAAACTATCTTGGTATCAAACGGGCATAATTAGCCTATTTGGAATTTTCTTTTTGGGACGTTTTGAAAAGTGAGAAAGAAGTGTAAAATCTATCAATGAAAACGTTATAAGAGGAAAGCCGCTACAAAGTAGAGGCTTAACAATTAAACAAGCATCATGTTCTTCCGAAAAAGGTCACGCATACGTCCAAAACGTTCTGTTTATATTTCATAGATATAATTTATAAAACAAAACTAAAATAAATATTTCTCAAAAAACTTGACTTTCTCATTAATTGGCATTAACATTGTAGAACATTTCACTAACCTGTGATTTCTCCCGTTAAGACTCTGATTTACAAGTGCTTAACGTCTATTTTCCATCTCGTACCCAATTTTCCCAATTTGATTTTAATCTTTACATTCTTTTAAAAGAAATTCCTTTATTCAACGAAACCACAAAATCGCAAAGTTTTTACTTTGTTAATTTTTTTATAATTCCTTATGTACAAAATTGAAGAATTAGACATGATGCTTATTTCGGAGCTTCGTGTGCTTGCCAGACAGTATGCCATTCCAGAAATTAATGACCTTCCTAAGCAAGAACTTATCTACGAGATACTCAATAAACAGGCGGTATTGCCACAAAGTGACCGCAAACCTGCCGTAAACCATACCATGCAAGACGATAACAGACCAGAAAGAAAAGTGAGGAAAGAAATTGCTCCGACAACAGATGCCCCACGACCAAAAAGAACACGCATCCCAAAAGATGAAAACGATTCGACAGTTACTTCAACTCATGAAGTAACTGAGCCTACGTATATACCAGAACCAACAAAAACCAGAAGTGTAGTCAAGCCAAAAGTAGCAGAAGAAGTGCCTACCGAAGTGAATTCTTATGATTTTGACGAAGAGCCAATTGTAGATTTTCCGAGTGACATTGAAGAAGATTTTTCAGTAGATACTTCGTTTCTGACCGCCTATGACGCTTCTGTGTTTCCCCAAGAACCTCGTCAGGAATCACGTCAGGCTGGAAACGGATTTAAAAAACCAATTTATAATCAAGCCATTCGTGAATTTGATGGAATCATTGAAAATGAAGGCGTTTTGGAGATTATGCAAGATGGTGGTTATGGCTTTTTACGATCAGCAGATTATAATTATTTAGCTTCGCCCGATGATATTTATGTATCACCTTCTCAGATTAAATTATTTGGTCTGAAAACGGGTGACACGGTACGTGGAGCCATTCGTCCACCCAAAGAAGGAGAGAAATACTTTGCTCTTCTACGAGTTGAATCAGTGAATGGAAAGACCACAGAAGAGATTCGTGACAGAATTCCATTTGAATATTTAACGCCTTTATTTCCAGAAGAAAAGTTGAAATTATCAACCCGTCCTGATTTGTTTTCTACTCGGATTCTTGATTTATTTGCCCCTATTGGAAAAGGACAAAGAGGTATGATTGTGGCACAACCCAAAACGGGTAAAACAGTGTTACTCAAAGAGATAGCAAACGCTATTTCTAAGAATCACCCAGAGGTTTATTTGTTAATTTTACTGATTGATGAACGTCCAGAGGAGGTAACGGATATGCAACGTAGTGTGCGTGCGGAAGTAATTGCTTCAACGTTTGATGAACAAGCAGAACGTCATGTAAAAGTTGCCAGTATTGTATTAGAAAAGGCAAAACGTATGGTGGAATGCGGACACGATGTGGTGATTCTTTTGGATTCAATTACTCGTTTAGCACGTGCTTACAACACGGTTATTCCATCATCTGGAAAAATACTTTCGGGTGGTGTGGATGCCAATGCGTTGCACAAGCCAAAACGCTTTTTTGGAGCGGCTCGTAATGTTGAAAATGGTGGTTCTTTGACCATTATTGCTACGGCGTTGATTGACACAGGTTCAAAAATGGATGAAGTAATTTTTGAAGAATTTAAGGGAACGGGTAACATGGAATTACAATTAGACCGAAAACTTTCGAACCGTAGAATGTACCCCTCAATTGATATTACTGCTTCTGGAACCCGTAGAGAGGATTTATTGATGGACAAAGAAACACTGCAACGAGTTTGGATTTTAAGAAAACACATGAGCGATATGAACTCGGTGGAAGCAATGGAATTCTTGCAACAGCAAATGAAAGGGACAAAAACAAATGAAGAGTTTTTGGTTTCTATGAACAGATAAAATTGTTTTGCAAATTTGGGATTAACACTTTAATTTGGAAACAATCAGGATGTGGTAAAGTCTGATAGCATACAATTCTGGGGGCGTGTGGTTGCAGAAGGTCAGCCACTACTGTTCAAATCCTGTCATCCCGACTAAATTTAAAGGAAGTTTTCGTTCAAAACGAAGGCTTCCTTTTTTTTGGTAAACACTTTTAGAAAAATGCTTTAAACAGTTAATATTTCAACCTCAACCGCTCCAATTCTTTTCGCATAAACGCCTCTAAATGCTCTTTGGTAGGTAAACGAAGTTGATATTTACTCACAAAAAGGTTGTTGTTTCCTGCGGTTGCGATGTGTGCTAAGGCAATATCTTTTCAGTTGCTAATTGATGTAGGCTTGATTGTGTTTTTACTAAATGGAAAATACCTCTCAATGCTTCATAGAAAATAACTCCGATTTCCGCTCAATGTCCCCAATAATTGTCATTCTCACTAAGTCAATTCTGGCATCGGTCATTTCCATTATCTGGAAATTGAAAGGCTGGTAAATGATGGTTTCGTTGAGTTCTGGTATGTCTTCATTAATGTTTGTAATCATTCCACCTAACGTATCATAATCCCCCTCTGGAAGATTCCAGTCGTATTTATCGTTTAAATAATCTATTTCCAAACGCCCTGAAAGTAGGTAGATTCTATCTTCAATTCGTTTTTCTATCAGGTCTTCATTATCATCATATTCGTCTTCAATTTCGCCAAAAATTTGCTCCATTACATCTTCCATACTCACTAATCCTGCGGTGCTGCCAAATTCATCCACCACCAACGCCAACGACTTGTGTTCCTTAGAAAATTTGAACAATAAATCCTTCGCAGGCATGGCTTCTGGCACAATCGGAATGGCAGTCAAAATCCCTTGAATTTCCTTTGGTTTTTTAAACATTGCCAGCGAATGACAATAGCCTAAAACATCTTCCATCGTTTCTTTGTAAACCAAAACTCTTGAATGACCGCTTTCGACAAAGGTTTTTTTCAATTCATCCATGCCGCCTTCAATATCCATTGCCACAATATCCGTTCTCGGAATCATGCAATCACGCACCCGCACTTGCTTGAATTCGAGGGCATTGTTAAAGATTTTTGTATCAACTTCGGTTTCTTCATCCGTGGAAACTTTGCGGTTAAGATTTTGGAGATAATTGTTCAAATCAGTCAGTCCAAAAGCGGGGCGTTCTTCTGAGTATTCCAAGCGTAAAACATTGTTGATGAACCACTTAGATAATCCCACGATTGCCCATACGAGCGGATACATGAGCGTATAAATTATCAAAATTGGAATGGCTAAAACTTCCAAAAAACCGTCTGGATTTAATAGAAATATACTTTTTGGGGTAAATTCTGAGGTCATCAAGATAATAACCGTTCCAATAAAAGAAGCAATCAAACCAGCCACCAAACCATTTAGAACGGGGAAAAAATGTTCGATTTGGTGATGTAAAAAACCCTCCATAAAAATACCATACGCCACCAGCGATAAGGTATTACCAATTAACATGGTACCAATAAATTTTGAAGGATTTTTGAGGTATTTTGAGATAATTTGCCCCGTAATGACTCCTTGTTTGGCTTGAAGTTCAAAATAGAGTTTATTGGCAGACACAAAAGCCATTTCAACACCCGAAAAAAAAGCGGAAGCGATGATGGCGACAATTATACTGATTGCTTGTTGGGAGTTCATGTTAGTTTAGGCAAAATGGTACTTATATTCCTGTTCACGACCCAAAAATTGTTCCAAGTGAAACACTTCATCGCAATCATGGAACATAATTAATTGATCGTCAATGATATTGATTTTTTTACGTTCAATAGAGCTAAGTTGTTGAATTGACGGAAATTGACTCAATGGAACAATGATAATTCTACCGTCTTTTAAATAAATGGCAATTTTATCTTTAAAAGAAAAATTTACTTTCTCAATTACTGGTTGTACTCCTTGAAATCCCTCTAAATTTTTCATAATTAATTCAAATCAATAATTTCTACTTTTTGCCCTTCCGAAAAACGCTTTATTTGTTCCAAAATATCATCTTTGTTCTCTTCAATCAGCTTTTGACAAATTTTTAGTTCTTTTTTTGATAAAGATCCTTCTTCAAAAACCTCTAAGGTATCTAACCAAATTTTAGCAGACCTACTTCTCTCACTTTTTGTATTAGCGATGTGTAAATGCAATCTTTCTGTCAAATCGTAAGCGTAAAAGAAAAATATTAAATTTTTGAAAAGGATAATTTTGGGCATAAAATACTTTTTTAGTTCTCAAATATACAAAAAACCTACTTCTTTCCTTTCGTTAAAGCATTTCTTTGGGCTTTTTTATCGTCTTTTTGTTCGGTGGTGGGTTTGTTTTTTTCTTGTTCTTCCAATTTTTTTAAGCGAATTTGCTTTGAATACTGAAAATAAAACAAACAACCCGCTGAAAACATTAACCATGAATAATGATAGAAAATCTTGTTCCAATACGTTGGTTCAATGCTGGCGGGAAGTCCTGCACGCATATCTAAAATCCAAATAATCAGAAAGCCCACGGCGGCGAAAAGTAAGAGTATTTCTTTTTTTGACATTTTGTTGATGATTTATAAAGCCATAAAATAATTCCATAAATTTACAGTATGATTGACATATACACATTACTTCACATAGGAGAATCACATGAAAATTTTTGCGAGGATTTTTTAATATCAGAAGAACTTATCAATGATAGGCTACTTTTAGCTGTTATGGATGGTTGCACGATGGGTAAAGAGAGTAGTTTTGCGTCTATGTTAGTTGGGAAAATTTTGAGAAAAATTGTTAAAGAACGATCATTCCTAAATCTATCAGAAAAGGCATTAATTGAAGAACAAAAAGAGATTTTAAAGTCCCTTTTTGAACATTTAAAGGAATCTAAAAATTTACTTTTGCTTGATAAAGAAGAGATACTGACCACCTTAATTTTGATGATTGTTGATGTGAAAAAATCAGAAGGAGAAGTGATTGTCATCGGAGATGGTTGTGTAAGCATTGACGGTAAAATAACTGAATTTGAACAAGACAATAAACCTGATTATTTAGGCTATCATCTCGGAGAAAACTATGAAGAATGGTTCTCTAAAAATACGCAACGACTTGATTTTCAAGATTTTAGAGACATATCAATTTCTACCGATGGAATTTGGTCATTTTCTGATAAAATCAGTAATCAGTATAAATTTGAACCGATCAATTATCTTCTCATTGATAAGTCTAACGGTGAAAACAAAAAAATGTTAGCCAATAAACTGCGAAGATTAACTGATGAATTGAACAATAAGCCTTTGGACGATCTGGCAATAATTAGATTAATAAAAAACGGCTAAAACCTATTATATTTGTCATAAATAAATCCCTTAAAATGAAAGATTTCTTTTTACACAAATACCGATTTTATACCATCACTTTCGCTGTTTTGTTGGCGTGGATGTTGTTTTTTGATATTAATGATATCTGGACGCAAATCAAAATGTACCGTGAATTAGGACGTTTGGAAGATGAAAAAAAGTATTACGTTCAAAAAATCAAGGAAGTAGAAAAAGAGCGAATTGAAGTGATGGGAAATAAAAAATTAGTAGAAAAATTTGCCCGTGAAAAATACCTCATGAAAAAACCACAAGAAGAAATTTTTGTGATTGTAGATGAGGATAATCAACCGATTGAAAAATAGGGGTTAGGATTTTGGATTTAGGGGTTTTGTTTTGGCAATGAAAATCTCATGAAAAAATCCTAAATCCCAACCACTAACCCCTAACAAAAAATGTTAAAAATCTTATTTGTCTGTACTGGAAATATTTGTCGCTCGCCGATTGCGGAGGAGACATTTCGACGTGCGGTAAAAATGAGAAATTTACAGCGAGAAATTCAGTGCGATTCTGCCGCTACTCATGCGTATCACATTGGCGATTTGCCTGACAAACGGACTCGTCAAAACGCTGAAAGTCATGGACTTACGCTTACACACAAATGCAGAAAACTGCACGGGGAAGACTTTTCTGTATTTGATTATATCGTGGCGATGGATCATCACAACATGGAAAATATCCAATCAATCAGCAATCGTTCTTTAGGCATTTCACAAACCGACGAGACATGTTTTTTGTATAGAAAATTTGATAATCCAAAAGGTTCAAAAATATTAGAAGTGCCAGATCCTTACTATGGTGAAACGGCTGATTTTGAGGAAGTTTACCAGATTGTGAGTCGTTGTGCGGAGGGTTTTTTGGATTGGTTGATGGAGAAGTATCGGTTGTAGAAATTATTAGCCACGAAGGCACAAATTTTAATTTAAAACATGAGAGATTCAAATTATTTAGTACAACCTTAATATTGACAAAAATGAATAAAATCATCTTAATAATCTTAATATTTCTAACCTTCAAAACAACCGCTCAAACCTACCAACAAACCCTCAAAAAACACCGTCAGGAATACAAAGAGGCATTTTTGAAGGAAGAACGAAGTCCAGTAAAGGCGGAGGATATGTCCTATTTTGATTTCTTTGAACTTGATTCAACGTTTCGGGTTAAATGTATTTTTACGAAAACAAACTCGCCAAGTACGTTCACCATTCCAACGGTTGATGGCAAGCAAAAAGAGTATTTTAAATATGGCGTTCTGAGTTTTGAAATCAAGGGTGAAAAGATTCTATTGAATGTCTATCAAAGTTTGGCATTAATGAGAATTCCGAAATATAAAAACTATCTTTTTATTCCTTTCAAAGATGTAACAAGTGGAAAAGAAACGTATGGTGGTGGACGATATTTAGATATTGAAACGACCGATATTCAGACAGACGTTGTAATTTTAGATTTCAATAAGGCGTATAATCCGTATTGTGCATTTGGTGATGGATTTAGTTGCCCAATTCCACCCAAAGAAAATCATTTGAAAACCCGCATTGAGGCAGGAGAAAAAAACTTCAAAAAACCACATTGAGTGATGGAACGCAGATAACGCAGATGCTTCGCAACGCAGATTTAAGAGGATTTTTTTTTGAGGTATCTAATTTTCCGTGTAATTCAAAATTGAGGTTTAAGTTCTCAACTTGTAAAAATCCTCTTAAATCTGCGTTGGCGAAGCCATCTGCGTCATCGGCGTGCCAACATTTAATCAAGCAAAAATAATAAAACCGTGGATAAAAAAGTATTACTTGTTATTTTAGATGGTTGGGGAATAGCTGAAAAAGGCTACGAAGACCGTTCGGCGATTATTGCCGCCAAAACGCCTTTTTATGATTCCTTAATTGCGAATTATCCTCATAGTACGCTCGTAACTTTCGGTCCAGAAGTGGGGTTGCCAGAAGGTCAATTCGGTAATTCTGAGGTCGGACACATGAACTTGGGTGCGGGGCGAACGGTTCGTCAATCGTTGGTGCGTTTGAATGAATCTATCTCAACGGATATGCTTCGTCACGAACCCGTTTTGGTGGATGCCATTAAATATGCCAAAGAAAATGATAAGCCATTTCATTTGATGGGATTAGTGTCGGATGGTGGTGTTCATGCCCATATTAGTCACTTGAAAGCATTATGTAATGTATTGAAAGACAATGGATTAAGCAAAGTTTATATTCATGCTTTTACGGACGGACGGGATTGCGACCCAAAATCTGGTACAGGATTTATTGGCGATTTACAATCGTTTTTGAGAACATCGGTTGGTAAAATTGCCAGCGTAACGGGTCGTTATTATGCTATGGACAGAGACAACCGTTGGGAACGAATTGAGGAGGCTTATGACGTAATGGTGAAGGGCGAAGGCGTGCCTGTATGTGAGGAAGGAATCGTGGCTTTGATGAACGAATCATACGCAGAAGGCATTACCGACGAGTTTATTAAGCCTATTGTCATAACGAAAAATAATCTGCCCATTGGCAATATTCAAGAAGGCGATGTGGTGCTTTGTTTTAATTACAGAACCGACCGCCCGCAGGAAATCACGAAGGCTTTAACCCAAGAAGATTTCCCAGAAAATGGCATGAAAAAATTGGATATTCATTATTACACGATGACGAATTACAATAAATCATTCACAAATGTAAACGTCATTTTTGATGATAGTAATTTGCCTTCAACCTTGGGCGAAATCGTGGCAAATGCGGGTAAAAAACAAATCAGAATTGCAGAAACTGAGAAATTTCCCCACGTAACGTTCTTCTTTTCGGGTGGACGAAATGAAGTTTTTGAAGGGGAAAGCCGCTTGTTATCCAATTCTCCGAAGGTTGCAACTTATGATTTACAACCCGAAATGTCAGTGTATGAGGTGAGAGATTCTTTGTTGCCAGCCCTTAGAAATTCAGAAGCGGATTTTGTTTGTTTGAACTTTGCCAATCCTGACATGGTGGGACATACGGGTGATTTTCAAGCAGTTGTGAAGGCTTGCGAAGCGGTTGATGAATCTTTGGGAGAAGTCGTGACGGCAGCAATCGGAAGTGATTATTCCGTAATTGTATTGGCAGACCATGGCAATGCGGATTACATGATTAACGACGATGGTTCGCCAAATACGCAACACAGTTTAAATTTGGTGCCTTGTATTTTGATTGATAAGGATAAAAAAGCCATCAAAAACGGGAAATTAGGAGACATTGCCCCAACGATTTTGGAGCTGATGGGTATTGAAAAACCTGTGATTATGACGGGGTTTAGTTTAGTTTAAGTTTTAATAAAATGCCTCTTGTTATTGAACAGAGGCATTTTTTATATCATTTATTGTTTTTCTGTATCATTTACTGAGTTCATGATTAATTATATCCAATACCTCTTTTGAAAAAGTAGAATTTGAAAATAATTCCTGAGCTCGATCAAATTGTGACTTGAAAAGATTTTTACCATTAAACTTATCAAGTTTAGGGTCATAGATACTTTTCGTATGAATAATTTTTGACTTTGTATTTAATGCTGTCGTTTTCATGACACTAAAATAACTATCTTTTTCGGATTATCAAAAAAGCATCATAGTTTTTACCTTTTTCAAATAATTCAAATTGGGAGTTAAATCGCCCTGCAACATAAGCGATTCCATTAATTTCGTTCCAATAACGTTCAATTTTCTTTTGATAAAGATATGTTCTACTAACAGAACTCCCTGTAAGAAAGAGGTTAGCTTGGGGATAACTTTCCCAAAAACTAAAAGTAGTATCTGCGACAGTGGATAAAATCATTTCCATATCGCCATTATTACTCGTTATTTGGTCGCTAAAATCATCTGTTCCAGTAATTCTATCGCCAAAAGCTAAATTATAAACTTCTATTTGTGGGGGTAAGCCTAACTGCATTAAGTTATGTGGAGAAAGTGGTTGATATTGTACCACTTTTTCAATACTTGCTTTTCCGATACTATTAAAGAAATATTTTAATCCGTCACTTTCATTAGTGGTTTGGTATTTTTCTATTTTCATAGTTGTCTTTTAGTTTCGTTCAAAGATAGCTAATTAAAAAAATCCTTTGGTTTTATCTGGTGCAAAGTAGTGGTAATAGCGTGTTATAAGCATTTATTTAAGTTTTGGTAGAGATATTTAAATTTAAAAACAAAAAGATACAAATATTGTGGTAATTATTTTTATAGAAAAAGTCATATTAGGATTAAAAATGTAAAACTCAAAAACTTTACGATATTTTCAACTCAAAATAATACAAGGATATATTTGGGAGATTTATTCACCCACATTTAACAATTCCGTAACATTGACATTGGTAACTTTGCACAGTAATCTCAACAACTTTATGGCAAACAACAACTTACCGACAACTTCTAAAATTTTATTAGTTGATGATGATGCAGACATTATTGAACTCTTAGAATATAATCTCAAAAAAGAAGGTTATGAAACGGCTTCGGCAAATGATGGCGTTCAAGCAGTCGAAGTAGCTAAAACTTTTAAGCCTGATTTGATTCTTTTGGACGTGATGATGCCCCGTCAAGATGGTATTGAAACTGCCAGACAACTACGCCAACTCCCTGATTTTAAGGATACTTACATTCTTTTCTTAACTGCTCGTGCCGAAGAATATACCGAGGTTGCAGCTTTTGATGTTGGGGCTGATGATTATATCGTGAAACCCATTAAACCCCGTGCTTTGGTGAGTCGGATTAAGGCAGTTTTACGTCGTGATGTGCAACAAATTGAAAGTGATTCTGTGATTGAAATTGGGCAATTAGTGATTAACAGAACCAATTATAGTGTTAATAATAATGGTGTTAATTTAGTAATGCCCAAAAAGGAATTTGAGTTATTATCGTTCTTGGCAAAACATCCAAATAAGGTTTTTAATCGGGATGAATTGTTGGAAAAAGTTTGGGGCGTTGATGTTTATGTGGTCGAACGCACCGTTGATGTGCATATTCGTAAGTTACGTGAAAAAATCCCCGAACATTATATAAAAACCTTGAAGGGCGTAGGATATATGTTTTCTATTGAGGAATAAATTATTAACTTGCATAGTCGCTTTGTTTTCCTTACTTGATTATGCTGATAAAATTTATTCAAACTTGCTTCTTCACGTTGCTTACTTTTCTTGGTTGTTATGCCCAAAAACAACGTCTGTTAAGTAATTCTCCAAAATATGAATTTCGTGCGGCTTGGATTGCCACCGTTGAAAATATTGATTGGCCCCAAAAGGGACAGTACAACTCCGACCTCCAAAAAAAGGATTTTATCAGGATTTTAGATGAACACAAACGTTCAAATCTCAATGCCGTCATGGTGCAAGTGCGTGATGCTTGCGACTCCTATTATGCCCGAAGCGTTGAACCTTGGTCGGAATTTCTGACGGGCGTGCAAGGCAAATTTCCCAACCCTTTTTATGATCCCATGAGTTTTATGATTACGGAAGCCCATGACCGTAATTTAGAATTTCACGCTTGGTTAAATCTTAATCGAGCCACTTTCAGAAGGGCAACGAGTGTCACGCCCGACCATATCAGTAACCGAAAACCAGAATGGATTTTGACGTATGATGGACAGAAATTATTAAATTTCGGCATTCCAGAGGTTCGAGATTATATTACAAATGTCGTTACCGAAATCGTTAAACATTACGACGTTGATGGCATTCATTTCGATGATTATTTCTATCCCTATCAAGTAACAGGGCAATCTTTAAAGGATTCTGAGACTTTCAAAAAGTACGGAAACGGCTTTGCAAATATTGAAGATTGGCGGAGAAATAATACTGATTTATTAATATTTCAAATAAGCGAAGCTATCAAAAAAACAAAACCCTACGTCAAATTTGGGATTAGTCCTTTTGGCGTTTGGAAGAATTACAGTCCACAAACACCCGACGGTTCGCATACACAAGCAGGACAGACTTCCTACGGGCATTTATACGCCGATACCCGCAATTGGTTGCAACAAGGTTGGATAGATTATATTGCCCCACAGATTTATTTCGACCGCAAACATCCCAAAGTTGCTTATGGTGAATTATCAAAATGGTGGATGGAAAATGCCTTTGGGAAACACCTTTACATCGGGCATGGCATTTATAAAATTAAATCGGGTTGGAGTTTGACGGAAGCACCTTCTCAAATTCGTTTAGATAGACAATTTAAGCAAATTGATGGAGGAATATTTTTTAGTTCAAAATCATTAACCGAAAATTACGGTGGTTTTCAGGATTCTTTACGAACAGACTTATTCAGAAGACCTGCCATTGTGCCAACGATGCCTTGGAAAGATAACGTTGCTCCATTGGCTCCGCAAAAGGTTTTTGTAACAAGAAACCCAATCGGAAATCCTATTTTAACGTGGCAACCTGGCGAACCCGCAAGCGATGGAAATGAGAACACTTATTTTGCTGTATATCGTTTTGAAAGAGCTGAAAAGCCTGATTTTCAGCGAGTTGAAAAAATGATTTATATTGGAAGACAAAATACTTTTACGGATTCAACGGCAGAAAAAGCTCGTGGATATGTCTATCATGTAACATCATTTGACCGTTTGCACAATGAATCTGAAACCTCTGCGACCGCTTTGATTGAATATGGGGGGAAGTAGATTTTAGGTAAGTGGTCGTAGGTATGAGGTATTTTCAGTATAACACAGTCAATATTAATGGATTAAATCACGACTTGAGTATAAATCAATGAGATTGCCAGCACCTTATACTTACAACCTATGACCTCATACCTAATAAGAAAATACTACTTTTTCAGTATTTTGTTTTGAGATAATTACACCGATATTTGGGTATTATTTTTATCCCAAACGTTTATCTCATGTCTTATTCCCCAAAATTATTGATTGTATGGTTCGTACTTCTTGGTTCGTGCATGAATATTTATGCCCAAACTGCCAATCAAAAAGATAGCCTTAGAACGGTATTGAAAAAAATAAAACAAGATACTTCCACGGTAAATGCTTTAATAGAATATGGCAAAGCAATGAGTGAGGAATCTGTTGATTCTGCCACTTTTTACTTCAAAAAGGCTTTTGTTTTAAGTAAAAAATTAAATTTCAAGCCAGGAATATATCATTATTATCAAAATTATTCATACATTTTATCCATACGTATTGCAGATAAAAACAAAGCATTAAAAGTAGTAAAGGAATACGAGGCATTTGCTTTAAAGGAAAAAAGTGACAAGTTTTTATCGGGAGCTTATTTTGCTTATGCCATTACCTACCAAGAAAAGGAACAATTTGATTCTTCGATTTATTACTACGAGAAAACCCTAAATCTTTTTGAAAAAGTAAATAATACCTTAGATGTATCCACGGTATATGGCAATATTTCAAATATTTATCGCTACCAAAATATGTTTGACCTTGCTATGGATTACAATACAAAAGCACTTAAAGTTGATATTACATTAAAAGATACCCTCGGTCTTATTTCTGATTATGTGAATAGAAGCATTATCTGTTATGAAAAAAAGGATGTTGTGGGCGAAGAAAAATGCAATCGAGAGGCACTGAGATTGGCTGAATTGAAAAAAAGCCCTTATAGAATCATGATTTGTAGTACCAATTTGGCGGTAATGTTTGAGGATAGACAAATGTATGATTCAAGCCTTTTTTATCATCAAAGAGCTTACAATCTTTCTAAAAAATATGGTGCGTCCATTAATACCTTAGAAGCTCTACTATATATTTCTCATGGTTTTATGAAGAAGAAGGACTACGTTCAAGCAAATAAATATCTTCAATTGGCTACTGAAAATTATGATATTGAACAACTTTCTCTTGATAAAAAATTATTTCTAATTGAATTGAAAATTAACATTTTTAAGGCAGTTGGAAGATACAAAGAAGCGGCATTTTTATTAGATGATTATAATAAACTCACGGATTCAACCCACGTTATCGCCACCAAAGAAAAAATATTGGAATTCGACAACCGCCTCAAAAAAGCCGAAAGCGAAAAGGTGATTTTATCGAAAGAAGTGGAGATAAATAAACAAAAAACTTGGATATATTTATTGTCAAGTATCGGGGTGGCTTTGCTACTTTTAGGCTTTCTATTTTATCGTTATCAAAACAAAAAACAAGAAGCTAAAAATCAGAAAATCAAACTGTTAGAACAGGAAAATGAATTTGTGGCGGTGAAATCTTCATTGGAAGGACAACTGAATGAAAGGGTCAGAATATCCAAAGAAATTCATGATGATTTGGGTTCTTCATTAACCACTATTTCACTCTTGACGGAGGTTTTGAAAACTAAAATAGACGGCATAAAAGTACCCGAAGTTGCTAAAATTTCTGCCACCTCCGCCCGTATGGTGGACTCGATGAACGAAATCGTGTGGGCGTTGAATGTGCATAACGATACGCTGGATAGTTTGGTCGCTTTTATCCGAAAATACGCCCGAGATTTTTTGCAAGATACACCCATTAAATTGGTTTTTGAAGAAGATGTCAATCAAGATTTCACTTTGCAAGGCAACGTGCGGAGGAGTATTTATTTAGTGGTAAAAGAAGCCATCAATAATGTGGTAAAACACGCTGATGCTCAACAAGTTAATCTCAATATTCAAGCGGATAATAACAAATTAATTATCGTAATTGAAGACGATGGAAAAGGTATTGACGAAACAAAAAAATCAGTATTTGGTAATGGACTGCGAAACATGAAACAGCGAATTGAAGATATTGGCGGTACTTTTGTGATGTATAAAGCAAAGGGGATGGTGGTTAGTATTGAGTATGTATTTTAGATTAGGGAGCTTATAAATTTAAAGATACCCACTTCGACTTGGAGGAACTTCCCGAAAGTTTTAAACTTTCGGGAAGTTAAGCGAAAGTATGGGTATTTTATTAATTGAATGCTCCCTTAACACAAACAAAAATGACCGAAATCCAAATCACTGTCTGCATCGTTGAAGACCGCATAGACATCCGTGAGGCTCTTTTTGCTTTGGTAGATAGCCAGCCAAATCTCACTTGCATTGGTACTTTTGAAAATGCCGAAGATGCCCTTGTGGGTATTCCAGAACTACAACCGAATGTGGTTTTGATGGATATTGATTTGCCAAAAATGGATGGAATTGAGTGCATTAAATTACTGAAACCTAAATGTCCTCGGGTGCAATTTATGATTTGTACGGTTTATGATGAAGACGAAAAAGTTTTTGAAGCCCTTAGCACGGGAGCAAACGGCTATATTTTGAAGCGAAGTCCACCCGCAAGATTGTTGGAAGCTATTGTAGAATTGTATCACGGAGGTTCACCGATGAGTTCGGATATTGCCCGTAAAATTGTACTTTCTTTCCAACAAAAACCCGAAGAAAAAATTCAAGAGGAATACCATATTACGCCCCGTGAACAAGAAATTCTACAACTATTATCCAAAGGATTAAGCTACCAAGAATTAGCCGATAAACTCTTTATCAGTTCCAAAACTGTTCGTAAACACATCTTCAATATTTACGAAAAACTCCACGTAAATTCTCGCATGGAAGCAGTGAATAAATATTTTGGACGAATGTAAGATGGCACGCAGATACCGAAGATGCTTCGCAACGCAGATTTTCGCAGATTTTTAAAAATGTTTTAAGATATTTTTTCAGAATTATATCTTTTGCGTTGGCTAAGAAATTTAAGATTCACAAAAACTTACAAGTATCGATTAAAAATCTGCGAAAATCTGCGTTGCCAACGGTATCTGCGGTATCTGCACGGTCCGCCCTTTAGATTTGTACTTTGATTATTTATAATAAAAACTGTTATTACCGTTGTCTTTTCTTTTTGCTTCTTTTTCTTTTGTTGAGATGTGGATAAGTAAGACATTTACAGTAAAAACTAACCAATCGGTGGCGACACA
>JANXML010000149.1 GCA_025354645.1 Arcicella sp.
GCACTTTCGCCCGATGAAAAAACCATTTATATTGCCAACGCCGACAATAATTGCTTGGCAGTTTTTGATATTTCTAAGAAAGGGAAAAGTGTCTCAAAAGGCTTTATTCCAACGGGTTGGTATCCAACTTCGGTGAAGACAATTGAAGATAAAATTTATGTAACTAATGGCAAAGGGTTTAGCTCAAAACCTAATCCAAAAGGACCAAATCCAATGGCAAAAAAGAAGCCACAGGAAGTAGGAGCAAACCCAGAAGCCAACAAAGAGGTGGTGGAATACATCGCAGGATTATTGAAAGGAACACTCTCGATTATTGAATCTCCCGATGAGAAAACGTTGGCAACCTATTCGCAAGTAGTTTTCCAAAATACGCCCTATTCTAAACAAAAAGAAAATTTGGCAATGGGTGAAACTGATAATCCAATTCCGAGGAAAGTAGGAGGGAAGTCGCCCATTAAATATGTGTTTTATATCATCAAAGAAAATCGAACGTATGACCAAGTTTTGGGTGATATGAAAGAAGCAAATGGGGATGCTGAATTGTGTATTTTTCCAGAGAAATTAACCCCAAATCAACATAAATTGGCTCGTGAATTTGTGCTGTTGGATAATTTTTATGTGGATGCGGAGGTTTCTGCCGATGGTCATAATTGGTCAACAGCAGCGTATGCCAATGATTATGTGGAAAAAAATTGGGTAACGAGCTATGGAGGTAGAGGCGGTTCGTATGATTTTGAAGGACAACGAGAAATTGCTTATCCACGAAATGGATTCATCTGGGATTTTTGTAAAAAAGCAAATGTTTCGTTCAGAACCTACGGAGAATTTGCGGATTCACCGAAAGGAAATTATGCGGGAGTTGAGGGTCATGTATGCAAAAAATACACGGGTTGGAACATGGGTTTCAAGGATTCTGACCGTGAAAAACAGTGGGAAATAGATTTCGATTCTTTGTTAGTAATTAATGCCGTGCCAAAATTTAATAGTTTAAGAATGGGCAACGACCATACTTCGGGTTCACGTAAGGGAGCTTTCAGCGTAGAGGCTGCCATTGCTGATAATGATTTAGCGGTTGGGAAATTCATCGAACATCTTTCAAAATCAAAAATATGGAAAGAATCTGCGGTTTTTATTTTGGAAGATGATGCTCAAAATGGCTCCGACCACGTGGATGCACATCGTTCGCCTGCGTTTGTGATAAGTGCTTACACAAAACGTAAATCGGTTAATCATGAAATGTATTCAACCTCTGGAATTTTGAGAACGATGGAGTTGATTTTGGGTTTACCTCCGATGAGTCAATACGATGCGGCGGCAACGCCTTTATTCAAATGTTTTTCAAAAAATATAGATTTAACAACCTTTCAATCCATTCCTGCTAATGTGAATATTAATGAAAGAAATGTGGCGATAAATACTGGAAAACGCAGAAACAACTTCGATTTCACTCACGAAGATGCCGCTCCAGATGCCGCTTTCAATGAGGATATTTGGAAAGTGATGAGAGGTGAAAAAAGCAAAATGCCCGCTCCCAAAAGAAGTGCTTTCGTAAAAATCGCTCCTAAAAGTGAGCAGGATGAAGATGATGATTGATGCTATGAAGAGGCAAATTCTCTAAAATTTTCATTAATTATTAAAGCAAAAAATCGTATATTTGTATTACCTAAGCGTTTTGGACGTGTTGAGTAGGATGGCTTCGTGCTTCATAACTCGTAGGTTTTTAAAGCCGTCAAGTCATCTTGGGGGCTTTTATTTTATACATTGTATGAAATACTAAACGATTGAGTTTATTTTTCTTTTTGCTTGTAATGCTTCTCAATTCTTTTACAACATAAATTTTGTCATCTATTTGTCTGACAAATTGTAAAAGAGGTTTCTTCGTATGACTTGCTAATCCGACCAGTTTTATTTCATCTGGATATAGAAATACTTCAAGCATTTTTATAAAATCCTCTTTTCAATGGCTATTTGACCTCTTTTGGCTTCTGAAATTGGATTTCCATGTTCTTCAAGTGTATGTAAAATTCCAAAATTATCTAAGCAAACCCAATGTTCAGAAACATCAATATCAGTACTTTCTTTTATTTTTTCAACAAGTTCACATGGAATTACAAATAAGTCCAACTTTCTATGAAACTGCCCTAAATTGTTTAAGCATTCTTCATATAATGCATATATTTTTTGCTTTATTTCCTCATTTATTTCTTCCATAAATTTACCTAAAAATGCTCATATCCAGGAGCAGTAATATTCACTAAATTCCCAGATTTCATCATCATTTTTGCCTCTGTAACTTCATTAGTCATATAACCAATGATGCTAACATCGTTCATGTTCTTAATTTTTTCGTAATCCTCTTGCTTGACTGTGAAGAGTAATTCATAATCTTCACCACCATTCAAAGCTGCCGTCATTGGACTAAAATTTAGTTCAGTAGCCGTCAGATAAGTCTGATCGTCAATCGGAATTTTATCTTCAAAAATAACTGCTCCAACGCCCGAATTTTTGGAAATGTGCAACAATTCAGAAGCTAATCCGTCCGACACATCAATCATGGAAGTTGGCACCACGCCCAAATCACGAAGTTCGTGGATTACATCCATTCTTGCCTGTGGTTTCAACTGTCGACCAATCACATAATCCTTGTCCTTATCAATTTCAGGTTGCATATCAGGGTTTGCCAGGAACACTTGTTTCTCTCTTTCCAATAATTGTAAGCCCATCAAAGCCGCTCCCAAATCGCCCGAAACGCACACAATATCGTTCACTTTTGCGGTATTTCTATATACAATATTCTGTTTTTCAGCCAATCCCAAAGCTGTTATTGAAATCACTAAACCCGACCGTGAAGCGGAGGTATCGCCACCCACTAAATCAACTTGGTATTCGTCGCAAGCAATTTTTATTCCTTCGTAAAGCTCTGTAATTGCCTCTACTGAAATACGATTACTCAAACCAATACTCACCGTAATTTGCTTTGGAATCGCATTCATGGCGGCAATGTCAGAAACATTAACAGCAACGGCTTTGTAACCCAATAATTTCAAGGGAGAATACGACAAGTCGAAATGAATTCCTTCAATCAACAAATCCGTTGAAACGACTACTTCTTTACCCACTGAATCAATCACGGCGGCATCATCACCAATTCCTTTGAGGGTTTCTATGTTATTAATTGGAAATTTGGCGTTGATTAAATTGATTAAACCAAATTCGCCAATTGTGCTAAGTTCTGTTCTTTGTTCCATGTTGCAAAGGTAATAAGTTTAGGGGTTAGGTTTTAAGGGTTAGGGGTTAGATTTGAACTTTAAATTATTTGATTTAACATTTATTGACAACAAAAAAGCCATTCTTTTCAGAATGGCTTAATTAATTACTCTTCGGAAATTAGTATTTTATTGGTATAATTGTGTATTTGATTATGATATTTAATCCTAACCCCTAAATCCCAAAACCTAACCCCTGTATGTTTGGTTTATGGATTCACTAATTGTAAATTCACAATTTTACCACCAGCTTTTAAATCTGGTGAAGCTGTTTCAAGCGTTACAGTTGTTGCAGTAATGGTTGAAGTGATAGTGTAAACAATTGTTCCAGCAGGATTTGAACCCGTTGGTGTTGCTCCAGCACTATTTTTTAAGTTTGTTAAAGTAAGGGTTTTATTATCCGATGATAATGCCCAAGTACCCGTAAAAGTAGTACCATCAACGGCAGTTAAAGTAGCAGCACTTGCAGCAGCAAGTGAAAGACGATAACCACTATAACCTGGGGCGGTATTTGTAGTTGCTCCTTTTTGATATACTTGTGTACCGCCTTCTTTTGCAACGCTCACAGACCAAGATTTAGTCAAGTTTTCTGTTGCAGTTGGCTCAGGAGTTGCAGTTTTACCACAACTAATTATTACCAACATGAATGCAAATAATATAGGCAAGTAAAGAAATGATTTTCTCATAATGATTGTTAGATTTTAATTTTAAAAGATAAAAATGATAAAATAATTTGTAAACAGCAAGTTTAATTCAATAATTCAACAATTATACATTTGAAAATCTATTTTAACTAATTGATTATTAAACGATTATATTAAGTAAAATATTTTGAAAGAATACACAAAATCTCAATTAGCCCTCCGCAATGGTCAAGACCGTGATGAAATTTGGGTTGCCTTCCGTGGACAAATATACGATGTAACTACGTCTCGTTTATGGCGAAATGGAAAACATTATGAACATTGGGCGGGGCAAGACCTCACCGATGAACTCGCCGATGCCCCACATACTGAAACCGTTTTTGGCAAATTTGAAATTGTTGGAACGTTAGTTTGAACCCTTAGATTTTCAAAAATTTCAATGATTTATTCCGTTGATAATAGAGACGAAATAAACCATTGAAAAGGTTGCATTACTTAGCAATGCTTATTTTTACTACTGCTTTTTGTTCACCCGAAACAATTTGTAAAAGATAAATTCCTGTCGTTAAATGACTGGCATTGATTTCACCTTCAAAAGTATTGTTTTGACGAACCATTTTCTGGCTATTCAGTGGCAAACCATCTAAGCCAATCATTTGCATGGTTGCTTCCATTTCATTACTGAAACGAGTGTACGCCACTTTGAAAATACCATTGCTACTTGGATTTGGATAAACATTTACTCCCGAATCAGTCAAAGGATTTTCAGAAGCCAGAATCGTTATTTCTATGGTTTTCGAGATTTCTGAACAACCATTTGCATCTGTAACTCGCACACTATACGACCCCGAAGAAGTAGGCTGATAGTTTGTGGCGGTAACATTTTTCAATTCATCAATGCCTTTCAACCAAGTTAATTGTGGGGAAGTTGTGGTGGTTGTGGCGGTTAATTTGCCATCTAAATTGCTCCATGCTAAGGTTGGAACAGCGGGTTTTGGGTTGATTGTGATGGTGTTGGAAGTGCAAATTTGACTTGTAGAAGATGACAATTTAAATATTCTACCTAAAGTTGAAGTTGCCCAAGCATTGTTTGAACCTTTTGTCGCAACAGATGAGATTCTTGGATTATTGGTTAAATTTTGAGATTTCCATGTTACACCTCCATCAGTAGTTTTAAATATACCATTTGTACCAGTAAGCCACCCATTCTGAGAATCAGAAAACGTCAAAGACTCTACATAAGTAATATCAATTTTCTGACTGATCCATGTAACACCGCCATCAGTAGTTCTTGAAACAAAAGTTCCATCTGACTTTTGACCTGCAACCCAACCATTTTTTGAATCAATGAAGGAAATAAAATATGGTGTAAAATCAAATAAATAAGTTTTTTCCCACTTTTGCCCACCATCTTTCGTTTTTAATAAGTCTCCATAAAAAGTTCCAATCAACCACCCATTTTGTGAATCAATAAAACTATAATCATTGATTCTGAATATTCCAGTGGGATAATTAGCCCAAGTTTTACCTCCGTTAATTGTTTTTCTAAGAACTCCACTTGAATATTCAGAAATCCATCCATTATTTTTATCAGTAAAAAAGATTCTACTTGCTGCGTATTGCGAGTTAAAATCATAATCTAATGTCCACGTTTTTCCTCCATCAATTGTGTTAAATACCTTTCCATAAAAATCAACGATCCAACCATTTTGAAGGTCAGTAAAATACACAGAATAGAGTAATGTTGTGCTTCCTTCAAAAGGCACGTAATTCCAATTGTTTCCACCATCAGTGCTATTCAAAACAGAACCTCCTTGACCTATTGCCCAAATATTTTTATCATCTATTGCATAAACATTAAACATATTATAATCTCTCCATAAATTTTTATTAGTCCAATTTACTCCTAAATCATTTGAATTAAAGAGACTCGTATTATTTCCTGCAAACCAGATATTTTTTGGATCAATTTTACAAACACTTGTGTAATCATCTGTGCGAGGAAACGTGGTGTTTCTTGACCAATTTGTCCCCCCATCATTAGTTTTCACCACAGTACCATAATCACCAACAATAACACCATTTTTTGAATCTGTAAATGCAATAGATCTTAAATTATTTTCTGTTTTAGAATTTTGACCTAACCATGTTTTACCAGTATCAGATGTTCTTAACACTGTTCCACCATCTCCAATAATCCAACCATTTTGTGAGTCCGTAAAAATTATGTCACGAAAGGTATATAAAGTAATCAAAGACTGTTTAGTCCAAGTTTTCCCTCCGTCTATTGTATTCATGTAAGTACCTGACGAACCTACAACAAAGCCTTTCAAATCATCAATAAAAACAATATTATACAATGTTTCTCTCAATCCTAAATCTTGCTTATTCCAAGTGATTCCACCATCAACAGTATTTAATAGAATTCCACTTGAACAAACAATCCAGCCTTTTTTCGAATCTTGAAAAACTATATTCTTGTAATTAATATAAGCATTATTAATGTAAGGTTCTGGTATTACTTTTACTTTTGACCATGTTTTACCACCATCAATAGTTTTATATACATAGTCACTATCCCCAACAACCCACCCAGTTTTTGAATCAATAAAGAAAATTGAATTATTGAAATATCCACCAGATAATTCAAGATTCGCATCAGTCCATGTGTTTCCTCCATCTATCGTTTTTATTAGCGTTGAATAATCTCCCAATGCCCAACCTTCATTTGCATTCAAAAAGAAAATATCTCTTACTTTAAAATGCCTCATAGGTAACAAAGGTATCTTGGTCAAACTCCAATTTATGTTGGTTAATGTACTCTTAACCTCATAACTACCCACTTGATTCGCTGAATAATTTGTAGCTATTGCTTTATCAATATCCGCACCATTTTTACGCCATTGCAACGTTGCATTAGTAGGAATTCCAGTAGTCGTAAAATTAATTGTTTGACCTTCGCAAGGCTTAGGGATTGAGCTTGTAATTTTCAAGTCACATTGGGCTGAAACTTGCCAATAAGAAGCTGTAAAAAAAAGTAGCAATAGAATTTTTCTCATAAAAATGTAGCCTCTTACCTCCAAATTGAGGGCTTTTGAGTTTATTTGTGTTGTGGTTGTATTTTGGAGGTGGAATACATCCTTAAAATTAGCACAAAAGTTTTATAAAATAACAAACATGATTCTAATAGCTGAAAGTGGCTCAACAAAAACCGATTGGCGAATGATTGCCGAGAACGGACAGGTTTCTCAATGCAAAACCATTGGGCTAAATCCCTACTACCAAGACCTTAATTCTATATCGACAGAATTATCCAAAAATCTGCTTCCAAACGTGCAGGGGCAAGTTTCTGAGGTCTTTTATTATGGTACGGGGGTAACAAATGAAGAGAAATCAGAAGTGGTTCGTCAGGCGATTTTATCTGTTTTTCCAACGGCTCAAAAAGTAGAAGTTCACTCGGATATGCTTGCCGCCGCCCATGCTTTGTGTGGGCATGAGAAAGGGATTGCTTGCATCTTGGGAACGGGATCGAATTCTTGTTTTTATGATGGTGATAGAATTGCGTTTCAGGTTCCGCCTTTGGGTTTTTGGTTAGGAGATGAAGGTTCGGGTGGGTATTTGGGTAAACAATTGATTTTGAGTTATTTACACAAAGAATTGCCCGAGGATTTACAAACAAAATTTGAAAAACGTTTTGGGGTAATTGACCGTTTGGAAATCATTGAAAATGGTTACCAAAAACCTTTTCCGAATCGATATTTTGCTTCTTTCTCAAAGTTTATTTTTGATAACAGAAATCATCCTTTTATGTATCATTTGGTAAGTGATGCTTTTGGCTTATTCTTTGAAAAATACTTACTAAAATATCCTGATATTAAAAATCATAAAATTCATTTTACGGGTTCGGTAGCCTTTTATTATTCTGATATTTTAAGAAGAGTGGCATCAGAAAAAGGTTGCACGGTGGGTGTAATTATGGAAAGTCCCATTGCGGGTTTGACTTTGTTTCATAAATCAAAATAGCTGTATCTTTGACAAATATTTTATCATAAAAACCACTATATGAAACGAGACGATGCTCTTTGGAAAGCCCTGATAGAAGACTTAGCCGATGATTTTTTAAAATTCTTCTACCCAAATATTGAAAATATTTTAGACTTGAATCGGAAAATAACCTTTCTGGATAAAGAATTAGAACAACTTTTTCCAAACACACAAGACGATTTTAATCCAAAGTATGTTGATAAATTATTAAAAGTTTACACAAAAATAGGCAAAGAGGAATGGATTTTGGTTCATATAGAAGTTCAAGGCAGTACTGACAAACAATTTGAAAAGCGAATGCTGACTTATTATTACCGAATCTTGGATAAATATGATAAAGACATTGCCAGTTTAGCCATCTTAACGGATAGAAGTAAAACTTTTCGTCCCAATAGATATGAGCGGGAATTTTTAGATACTTCTTTACATTTTAAATTTAAAACCTATAAAGTTTTGGATGCTGATGTAAATGAGTTAGAACAAAGTAATAATCCGTTTGCTTCGGTAATTTTAGTGGTGCAAACAGCCTTAAAAAAAGGAAAAATTTCAGATGAATCTTTATATGATTTGAAAATTGAATTGGTAAGAAAGTTACTCAAAAAGAACTTTCCTAAACCTAAAATAGATGCTTTATTACGTTTTTTGAAGTTATATGTTCGTTTTGAAAGTAGAAAATTAATTATTAAATTTGATGATGAATTAGACATCATCACAAACCGACAGAATACCATGGGCTTGAAAGAATTTGTATTAGACCGTGAAAGACGAATGGCACGGAAAGAAGGTAGAGAAGAAGGTAGAGAAGAAGAAAGAGAAGAAAAAAACTCAATTTTTACAAAAAATCTTGTTACTCAAACTGATTTTTCTGATGAAAAAATTGCTTCCTTAGCAAATGTAGATGTTGAATTTGTAAAAAAAATGAGAACTTTATTATCATAAAATAAAATACCGTTTGAAAAACATCAGACGGTATTTTTATTTGACCTTGAAAATATAAAAATTATGTTCACATACGATAGAAATATAGGAACAAAACAGAAGGCTTTACGCATCAATCTCGACCGATTGATTTATGGCTCTTTTGCCGAAATTGGGGCGGGGCAGGACGTAGCGGCAAATTTTTTTAAGGCGGGCGGAGCTTCTGGAACTATCGCTAAAACCATTTCAGCCTACGATATGGCATTTTCGGATGCCATTTATGGAGAAGAACAATCGGGGAGATACGTAGTGGAGGCACGATTGAATAAAATGCTCAATCGTGAATATAAATTGCTGAATGTTCGTCTTACGGAAATGGCTTCTGAACGAACTTTCTTCGCTTTTGCCGATACAGTTTCTGCCTTAAATTACCAAAAAACTAACGACCCTCACGGTTGGATTGGATTACGTTTTCAACTTGAACCCAACGGAGAGCCTAATGATGTGGTTATTCACGTCAGAATGAAAGATAATGATAATGTGCTTCAACAGCAGGCATTAGGAATCATTGGCGTGAACCTAATGTTTGGTTGTTTTTACTATTACGAACAACCCGAAATATTGTTACAGTCGCTGATGGACGATCTTTCATCCGACCGTATTGAGATTGATATGATTCGATTTAATGGTAAAGATTTTGAGAATGTCGATGATCGTGTAATGTCTTTGCATTTAGTGAAAAATGGATTCACCAATGCCGCACTTTTTGGACCAGATGGAGGCGTAATGCAACCTTCTGAGGCATTCTATAAAAAACACATTGTGGCAGTTCGTGGACGTTTCAGACCTGTAACGAATGTCTCGTTAGATATGATTAAAAAGGGTTTAAAACAGTTTGAAAATGAGCCAGATGTAGATGATGATAAAGTGGTTCTTTTAGCTGAGTTAACACTTAAAAATTTGCAAGCCATTGGTAATGAGCAAATTAACGAAAAAGATTTCCTCGATCGAGTTGATATTTTGTGTTCATTAGGGCAAACTGTTTTAATTTCTAATTTCCACGAATATTATCGTTTAGTTCAGTATTTGTCAGCTTTCACGAAACTAAGAATGGGCTTGATATTGGGTATGCCGAACTTGGATTATATTTTTGAAGAGAGTCATTACACAAATATTTCAGGAGGAATTTTAGCAGCATTTTCAACCCTTTTTGCTCCAAAAATTAAACTCTATTTGCACCCCACAATGGATGATAATGGAAACATGGTTACAACCAAAGAATTCGTTCCGCCTACTCATTTAAAAGGTCTTTTTCAATATTTGCAAGACAATGATAAGTTTACAGATATTCAGAATTATGATAAAAAACTGTTGAGCATAAAAACAGACGATGTGTTGGCTCAAATTCAATCAGGAGAAGATGGATGGGAAAATTTAGTACCTTCGACGGTGGTGAAATTAGTGAAAGATAATTGTTTGTTTGGTTATCCTTGTGAATTGCCTGTTGTATAACAATAAAAAATGGGATAAGGTGAATGATGATTCTCCTTATCCCATTAAATTAAAAAAATGATTCATCCGCTTCGTGAACAAATAGAAAAATTTACTCCTCTTACCGACTCTGAATTTGAGTATATTCTTTCGCATTTTACCGTTAAAAAACTTAAAAAACATCAATTCTTAATTCAAGAAGGAGACAATGTTTTGAATGATTTTTACGTGCAAAAAGGTTGTCTAAAAGCCTATCATTCTGACCAAAATGGCAAGGAATATATTCTTCAATTTGCCGTAGAAGATTGGTGGATTACGGATTATCAGGCTTATTTTAAAGAGACCATTGCCACAATTAATATTGATTGTATTGAAGAATGTGAATTACTTTGCTTGTCTTTGTATAATCGTGAAAAACTCTGTTCAGAATTACATAAAATTGAACATTTTTTTCGTAAAAAATCAAATGCTGGCTATGTCGCCCTTCAACAAAGAATCCTCTCTTTGCTCAATAGTAGTGCCAAAGAACGCTACGAACAACTCTTTCAATTATACCCAAAACTCTTTCAAAGAGTGCCAAAAACCTTGATTGCAGCCTATTTAGGAGTATCTCGTGAAACCCTTAGTCGATTAAACTCTTCCGCAAAGGTGTGATATACCTCACACCAAACTTGTGATTTACTTCCTGTTTTGTCTTCCTTTTTATCCCCAATTTTGCATCGTAAACTAAACAACAATTACGATGACAATATCAAACAATTCCCTTTCGAGCCGAGCAATAATGCTATTTTTTTGTGCTTTTTTAAGCATAAATCTATCCACTATTGCTCAAAACAAATCAAAAATTAACAAATCAAAAATCATGACAAAGAAAATTTTATTCGTGCTTACGAGCCACGACAAAAAAGGCAACACAGGACAGCCAACTGGCTATTATTTAGGGGAAGTTTCGCACCCATGGGAAGTTTTAACAAAGGCTGGATATGAAATAGATTTTGTGAGTCCAAAAGGCGGAAAAGCCCCCGTTGATGGATTGAATCTAAACGACTTAACCAACAAAGCATTTTGGGATAATCCTACTTATCGCCACAAAGTAGAACACACGATGAAGCCCTCCGAAGTAAATTTGAGCGAGTATTCAGCCATATTTTATGCAGGTGGACACGGCACGATGTGGGATTTTGCGGATAATGAGGAGTTAGCCAATATCGCCGCCCATATTTACGAAAATGGTGGAGCAGTAGCCGCAGTTTGTCATGGACCAGCGGGTTTGGTAAATATCAAATTGAGTAACGGAAAATATTTGGTGGATGGTAAAAATGTAAACGCCTTTACAAATGAAGAAGAAATTGCGGTAAAATTGGATAACATAGTACCTTTTATGTTGGAAAGTAAACTGATAGAACATGGGGCAAAATTCTCGAAGGCAGGTTTATGGCAAGAGAAAGTAGTGGTTGATGGTCGTTTAGTAACAGGTCAAAATCCAGCATCTGCCAAGAAGGTGGGTGAAGAATTATTGAAAGTTTTGGAAACGATTAATTAACAAAAAAGCCCTTATCAAAATGATATTGACAGGGGCTTTTTATTACCAATATTCTTTAAAATCTATTAAACGCAAACCACTCTAACTACTTCTCTTTTTCCCCACATCCCAACGTATTTTTCAACCTTAAATCCTACCGATTCCAAAGGTTTTCTGATAACGGTTTTAAACAATAAATAGTCAAAAAGTGCCATCAAGGTATTTAAGCCAATTACATGATTGAAAATATACTGCAAAAGTGTGCATTTTCCCGTTCCCCTTTCCCCGTGTACCGTTCAACGTTTTTAAAGCATTCCCACAAAATTATCAAACAAATAACGGGAGTCGTGCGGACCAGGAGATGCTTCTGGATGATGCTGTACTGAAAAGGCTGGTTTGTCGGTTCTGCGTAAACCTTCAACGGTTTTATCGTTCAAATTTATATGTGTAAGTTCCACATTATCAGCGGCTTCCAATTCCTTCATCTCCACCGCAAAGCCATGATTTTGAGAGGTAATTTCTGAAAGTCCCGTTACTAAATTCTTCACGGGATGGTTCAAACCACGGTGTCCGTTTTTCATTTTGTAGGTTGAAAGTCCAGAAGCCTGAGCCAGAATTTGGTGTCCCAAACAAATACCAAAAGTTGGATTATTTCCATCCACAATTTGCTTAACCGTTTCAATCGCATAAGGCATCACGGCTGGGTCGCCAGGTCCGTTTGACACAAAATATCCATCTGGATTCCAAGCCGACATTTCTTCAAAAGTGGTTTTGGCGGGAAATACTTTCAAATAACAACCTCGGTCTGTTAAATTACTCAAAATGCTTTTCTTTACACCCAAATCCAATACCGCTACCTTTTTCTCTGCTTCTGGATTTCCTAAGAAATATTCTTCTTGCGTACACACTTGCGAAGACAATTCTAAGCCTTCCATTGGTGGTACTTTTGCTAATTCCTTTTTCAATTCCTCGACATCCAAAATTTCCGAAGAAATGATGCAATTCATTACACCTGCCTCACGAATATGACGTACAATCTGACGAGTATCCACGCCCGAAATACCCACAATTCCTGCTTTTTCAAAGTAATTTTGAAGTGAACCGTCGGCAGTTTTACGGGAATGAATTGGTGAAAATTCATTGCAAACCATGCCTGAAATCTTCACAGACGATGATTCTGCTTCCAAATCTTCCACAACACCATAGTTTCCGATGTGTGAAGTTGTGTTGACTACTACCTGTCCAAAATAAGAAGGGTCAGTATAAATTTCCTGATAGCCCGTCATACCCGTATTAAAACAAATTTCCCCGCCACTCGTCCCGATTTTTCCGAGTGCATTTCCCTTAAAAAATGTACCATCTTCCAACAACAAAATGGCTGGCTGGCTTTGTGTTACTTTCATTTATCCTTGCTTTTTATTTGATTAGTATTTAGAAATTTGTTATATTTGCATTATCTAAACAGAACGTTTCGGACGTATGCGTGACCTTTAAAAGTACATGGCGCTTGTTTGATTGTTAAGCCCCTACTTTGTAGAGGCTTTTCTTTTATACAATGTTTTCATTGCTAAACTCCTACGTTTCATTCGTACTTCTTCTACGTAAAAATAACAAATTCCATTTATCTCCTTTTCATACTTTACTAAATCCGTTCCTATATTGCTTTTCTCTCCATGATAAATTACATCAGGATTTTCTAATATATTTGGAATTAATAAGTAATCATCCTTTGTAACTGCAATTTCTCCTCTACGCAATTCTTTACTTTCTTGACCATGTTTATTATGAGTATGAACAATTGCATAATTATCAATAGTTCTTCTAAATCCCTTTTTTATATGCAGTAACATTTTTTCAAAAACAACTAACTCATCTATTTCTAAAAAATGTAACTCTATCGTTTTCAATTGGTTAGATGTATCATCAAAGGCATATTTTATCAATTCAGATAGTTCATTATTCATCTTTCATAAAATTATTGTGGTCATTTTAAAATTCTACAAAAAAAGGAGGTCAATAAACTTGACCTCCTAAAATATTATTAAAACCACAAAATGCCTTTCATTGAAGGTAAATCTTCGGCTATTTTCCAGTTTTTATTCATTCAGATTTTGTAATTTTTAATTCTCTCGCAAAGATAACGTATAAATGATTTTTGGGCAAATTAATTTCCTATAAACTACAATTTCTCATATCTTCGTCTTCAAATAATCTAAACTTCTCTGTAAAGCAATTTCTGGATTTGCAACCATATCTTGCTCTACAAAATAATGTTCGACACCGATTTCTTTGGCTTTCTTTACGATACCTTTCAAGTCCAAAACTCCATCACCTGCTGTGGTCATGTTGCCAAAAAGCGGCATCCATTGACCAATATTTCCTCCATCGCCAGAGAACTGTTTTTTCTCTTTCATATCCTTCAAATGTAGCATTTTGTAACGATTTGGGTACTTTGTCATATACTCAACTGGGTCTGCTCCACCCGAAGCCGTCCAAAAAATATCCATTTCAAAGAACACTAAATTTGGGTCAGTATTATTCAAAATAATTTGCAAAGGAATCTGCCCGTCCATTGGTTTTATGCCATATCCGTGATTGTGATATCCAAACTTTATTCCATTTTTCTTGGCATCGGCTCCAATTTTATTAAAACTATCAGCCATCCGTTTGTAGTCGTCGAGCGTTTTGCGTTTATCTTCTGGAATGGCGGGTAAAGTAACATAAGTTTGCCCTAAAACATGAGCTGCTTCGCCCAATTTATCCATACTATTCATCAGCGTGTCCAAGTCCGTATGCGTTGCGGGCGTGGAAAGTCCATTGTCAGATAACATTTTTTTGATTTCTTTAATATCTCTACCAAAATAGCCACTTCCTCCAAAACCTAACATTTTTGCGGCTCCTGCCCAACTTTTCTGAGCAGACTCGGCACTGAATGGAAATGGACCAAAGAGTTCTAATTCTTTATAGCCCATTTTTGAAAGCATTTTAATCCCTTTTTCAAAATCTTCCGAAAGCATTTTGGGTAAAGAAAACAGCTGAATTCCCATTTTATTTTCCAAATTCATTTCCGCAAAAATACGTTGGAATGGAGTCATTGCAACTGCCGTTAATACTCCTGTTGTCTTTAAAAAACCTCTTCTTGTTGTCATTATTTTTATGATTTATTGTGATTTCAATTTAATTATAACTCGCTGATAACGAGTAATTTGTGATAATTCCTTATCTTTTACTTTCAAAATTAAGTGAATATTTTCTCCTTTTTTAATATCGTTAGGCATTTTGAAAGACGCATTTTTAAGTATGTAGTAATGTCTCTTTTTAATTAAAAATGAGAACATTTAAACTTATTCACTTCGCCGTAAGGGAGCTTCTAAATTTAAAGATACCCACTTCGACTTGGAGGAACTTCCCGAAAGTTTTAAACTTTCGGGAAGTTGAGCGAAAGTATGGGTATTTTATTAATTGAATGCTCCCTAAGTAGTTTCATTTTCAACTTGATAGACCAAAATTTACTCACAATATCGATGTTATCAGTTCCACTGGGTCTCGTAAATTTCGACCTATCAGATTAAAAATTAATTCGATTTCCACTAAAAACGAAAAATCTAAACAGTTTCAACAAAAAACCTTGCTCGGAACCCAAGCAAGGTTTATGTAATCAAGCATTTATATAAAATCTATTTGTCGGGGAACGGGGAACGGTACACGGGGAACGGTTTATTCGTCCAAATCCGTTTAGTGTACCGTTCCCCGTTTAACCGTGTACCGTTCCCCGTTTTAACCGTGTATGGTTGCCCGAATCACTTTCTTATCAATCTTTCCAACCGAAGTTTTTGGAATTGCCGAAGCAAATTCTACTGAACTTGGAATTGTCCAAGCGGTAATTGTATTATCATCCACATAACGTTGCATGAATACTTTTAAGTCTTCTTTTGTTAAATTTTTTCCTTCTTTCAACACAATCATAGCATGCGGACGCTCTCCCCATTTTGCATCTGGAATGCCTACGATGGCAACTTCCATCACGGCTTCGTGTTGCCCAATCAAATTTTCTAAATCAATTGAACTTACCCATTCGCCACCCGTTTTAATTACGTCTTTTATTCTATCGGTAATTTTTAAAGAATTATCTGAATTCATCGTTGCCACATCTCCTGTATGTAACCAGCCATCAGACCATAATTCCTCCGATTTTTCAGGTTCATTGTAATACCCTTGCGTTAACCACGGAGTTCTTGCCGTTACTTCGCCAATGGTTTCATTGTCTTTTGGAGCAATATTTCCGTTATCATCCACTATTCGTAAGTCCACAAAAATGGTGGGTGTTCCCGAGCGAGTGCGTGCCTCCACTTGAAAATCGACATCAGGATTCATTTTATCCTTCGGACTTACATAAACCGTTGAAAGAATTGGACAAGTTTCCGACATTCCGTAACCTGTAATAACATCAATGCCCCGTTGAATTGCCGCTTTCGCCAAGGTTTTTGGTAAGGCAGAACCACCAATAACCACCTTCCATTTCGAGAGGTCAATATTTTGCGTGGCGGGGTGTGAAACAAACATCTGCAATATGGTGGGAACACAATGTGAAAAGGTGGCTTTTTCCTTGACAAAACACTTCAAAACCACCTCTGGGTCAAATTTGCCGATGTAAACTTGTTTGGTATTACACATCGTTGCCACGTAGGGAAAGCCCCAAGCGTGAACGTGGAACATGGGTGTGAGAGGCATATAAACGTCTGAACCATTGAATCTACAGGCTCCATCAATGGCACTAAAAGTTACGGCAACTGAAAGCGTATGCAAGACCAATTGGCGATGCGTAAAATAAACACCTTTCGGATTTCCCGTTGTGCCTGTAGTATAAAAAGTTGTTGCCACAGCGTCTTCGTCAAAGTCTTCAAAATCATATATGTCAGACTCTTTACTCAATAATTCTTCGTATTCTCCCACAATTGGCAGGGTTGTTTCCTTTGAATATTCTCCACCGTCTGCACAAACGATGATGCTTTTAACCGTCTTCATGTCTTTCGATAAAGATTCCAATAAAGGCAAAAAATCTGCATGACATATAATCACAGCATCTTTTGCATGATTAATGGTATAAAGAATTTGAATGGGTGAAAGTCTCCAATTAATCGTGTGTAAAACGTTTCCAGTCATCGGAATTCCGAAAAAGCTTTCTAAATAACGATGAGAATCATAATCTAAAACGGCAATGGTTTGTCCCCCATTTAATCCTAATTTCTTAAAAACATTCGCTTGTTTTCTTACTCTTTTATTCAATTCAAAATAATTATAACGAACTTGGTCTTTATACACAATTTCATTTTCAGGCTCAATCATGGTTGAATAAGCCAAAATACTTTTGATGAGTAACGGAAATTTAAAGGCTTTGCTGGCTGAGGGCAACTTGCGAATATTCATAGAATTATGATAAAATATATAAAATGATTAATATTTTTCAAAGATAATAAAACATACTAATAAAGTGCTGAAAGTAATTTTATTTTTCAATTTGGGTTATTATTTCAAAAAAAAGCATATTTTTGAAAAATAGAAACAACCCTTTGCGTATGAATACCGTCTGTGTTTCAATAAGTGTTATTTAATTGAACTGATAAAATCTTAACCCGTAATATATCAAGTAGTTATGATTTTGAGTTGGTAACACTAAAAAATGTCAGATTATTGTATTGAACTGACCGTTTAAAAAGTTTGAATACTTTTCTATGGTTTATAGCCGTTCTTATCTTAAATTTACTTGTAGTTTGATAAAATAATGAGGTTTACCTAAACAAAACTTTTATTTAAGCGATTTATTTCTCAAAGTGCTAACACATTGCAATGGTTTAAATCTTAACCTAAAATTCTTATCCAAAAATTATTAATTATGAACAACCTTACTCATAAGACTTTTTTAGCCCTATTTTTTGTGGCAACGTCTATTATCTCGTGGGCAAACGAGTCTCCAAAGGACAAAGAAAATCCATCATTCAAGAAAACAAGTAAAGTAGCTATTCCTCCAGCTCCTCCAGGGGTTGCCTATTTGGGAGTTGATAGATGCGGTTATGCTTCTCCAGGTGATGCCCGAAGTTCAGTGATTTTACAATCTTCGGGTTGTGGAAACGGCTTTATTACTTGGTATAATGCTGGCGACAGAGGCAATCTGGGGAGAAATAATTTTGGTGACAAAAAATATTTAGATGTACTTTTTGATATAAATGTTTATGCAACTTGTACGGAATTTGGTGAAGAAAGTGCTCCTTCTCAAACGCTGTCTATTAAGTATTTAGCAGCTCCGAGTACACAACCTTTCATCACACAAGACAAAAAAGTGACTTGTGATGGCGATTTGATTACATTACAGTCAAGCGTTACTGATCCAAGATATATTTATCGTTGGGAAAGAGGTATCAGAGATACTACTTATGGGTATTTAATTGATAAAAATACAATTGGACAAGGATCTCCAACTTTAAAAGCAAAAGTTTCAGGATATTATTATTTAACCATAATCTCCCCTGACTGTCCGCAAGTAACAGTTTATGGAAAAGGATTGGTTTATGCGGAATTTTATTCGGTACAAAAACCAAAAGTAACTGCCAGCGATACCGTTTTTTGTGAAGACAAAACGGTGTCTTTGAAAGCAGATAGCTCTCAATATGTTACGGGATACTCTTGGTATGTTAACGGAACAAAACAAGATAGTTTAGGGACGAAAAGCATGATTAAATCTTTCAACAAAACGGCAAAAATACAAGTCCAAACAATGGAAAGCCGATTGGGTTGTAAGTCACCATTATCAGATGCGGTTTCATTGAGAGCATTAAGAGTTCCTCCAAAACCAGTTATCACCCCTTCAAAGAAAGGAGCAGCAATTTGTCAAGGAGATACATTAAGTTTGACTTCTTCATTAGGGTTTAAGTATAAATGGAGTACGGGAGCAACAACGCCAACGATTAGAAATATCGGGACTGTCGGAAAATATACTGTTCAAGTAATTGATACCAGCGGTTGTGTATCGAAAGCATCTGATACCACAACGATTACAGTTTTCAAATTACCAACCAAACCAGTTATTTCAGCAAGTGGACCTTTGGCATTTTGTAGTGGAGGAAGTGTTACTTTAACCTCAACCCCAAACACAACTTACCTGTGGAGTAATGCTGCCATAACTCGAGCCATTACTATTAGTGCTTCGGGAGATTTTACAGTTTCTGTTAGAGATGCAAATCTTTGCCTTTCTCCAACGTCTGACCCTGTGAAAGTTACCGTTTATGCTCTTCCAGCAAAACCAACTATTACGGCAGGCGGACCACTTTCTTTCTGTGCTGACCAAAGCGTAATTTTAACGGCATCGAGTTTGCCAAATAATGAAGTAACTCGTTATCGTTGGAATACAACAGATTCGACAAAATCATTAACCGTTAAAACCTCGGCAACTTTCACGGTTCGTGTGCTTGACCCACGTAATTGTTTGTCACCATCATCTGACCCAATCACGACGATTGCCTTGCCTTTGCCTCCAGCACCAACTGTTACGGCGGATGGTCCATTAGTTTTTTGTTCGAGAAGTAATGATGATTATACAAAACCAAATACGGTTAATTTAGTAGCTACAAGCACGAATATAGTAACTTGGAGTACAGGTTTTGTTGGAAAAACGCTTACTTTAACTGCGATTGGTGCGGATGGGAAATTCGCTGATATTTCACGTGATTATACAGCAACGGTAAAGGATGCTGTTACGGGGTGTGTTTCTCCAAAATCAATTCCATTGTCAGTTATTGTAAAAGACAATCCAGATGTATCGGCTTCGAGTATCACAAAAGACGGTACATTCACTTTGAAGGCAGTAAACTTTCCAGATGGAACGGATTATGAATGGAGATTTGGAACGGAAGTTTTGAAATTTACAGAAGGAGTTATTAAAGCAAATCGTTACGGAGATTATACAGCACGTAGAAAAACAGTATTTACTGTGCCCGCTCCAACGAATACGTTATCTTGTTTCTCTAATTTTGTAAAACCGTTTACTTTCAAAGAAGATCCAGATTTCAAAGGGTTATCAATTTATCCTAACCCAAGTAATGGATTATTAACAATTGAAACCTTAGCGGATTATGACAATGCAGAATTGATTATTTATGACCTTTTAGGCAGATTAATTTATAATGCAAACGTTCCATCAGTTAAAGGAAAATTGATTCTTGATTTAAGAAATCAAACCGAAGGTGAATATTTACTTCGTTTCAAAGCTAATGGATTTGATTTGACGAAACGTATTATTATTGACAGATAATTTTACGAGAAGAAAATAAGTATTATACAATTACAAAAAAGGTTTAGAATCTCAATTCTAAGCCTTTTTTGTTAAATTTGTGTAAGGAAATTTAACAAATTATAGTGTTTATTCATGGCATGAGATTAGGCATCTCCCTTAATCATACCATGAATGAATTATCAAAAAAATGCTTAAATGAAAAAGCTATACGCCATCTTCATCATCTCAATTATTACATTGCAAGTCCACGCACAATGGCAAAAACAGGCTTCAAATACTGAAGCAAGTTTTCGTTCTGTTTGTGCAGTTACGAATAAAATCGTCTGGATCGGGGGTTCAAAAGGGACATTTTTACGAACAATTGATGGCGGTAAAACTTGGGAAACTAATCAAGTGAAAGGTGCTGAAACCTTAGATTTCAGGGACGTTCACGCTTTTGATGCGAATGTAGCAATTTTAATGAGTGCGGGTGAGGCAGAGAAAGGAAATGCTAAATTTTATAGAACAACTGATGGTGGAAAATCTTGGGAAATTGTCTATCAAACCACTCAAAAGGGCGTTTTCTTCGATGGAATTGACTTTTGGGATAAGCAAAACGGAATGGCTTTCAGCGACCCGATTGATGGTAAATTCTTTATCCTTAAAACAAAAGATGGTGGTAAAACTTGGTTACCAATTAATCCTGCAAATATTCCAACTATTCAAGAAAATGAAGCTGCTTTTGCTGCAAGCGGAACGAGTATGATTACGGTTGGACGTGAAAACGCTTATATATGTACGGGTGGAGGAGAATTTGCACAGATTTATAAAACTGAAAATCAGGGAGAAAATTGGTCGATAGTAAGAACCAATATGCCCGCAGGTAAAACGAACGGCTTGTTTGGATTAAGATTTTGGAACAACAAAAGCGGAATGGCAGTAGGAGGTGATTATCAAGAAGTCTCGAAGTCGGTTCCTAATGTTTTATTAACTTCTGATGGTGGGAAAACTTGGCAAAATGCTCCTCGAACCACTCCCGTTGGGTTGAAAGAAGGTGTAGCAGTTTATAGAAACAAAATCCTAATTGTTGTTGGTCCTTCGGGGACATGTTACTCAAAAGATTTTGGTAAATCTTGGGTGGAAATTGATAAAACTGCTTTTCATGCCATTAGTATTTCGGGAGATGGCGTTTGGGCGGTTGGTGGGAAAGGAATTGTGGGTAAATTGAATTTGAAAATATTGAAATAATCTCATTTCTTCCCCTTCCAAGAAATCATTAGAACTCCTCCTAAAACGATAAATGTTCCAATAATTTGCCACGAATTAATTATTTCATTCAAGAAAATATTTGCCATAATTATGGTGGCTATGGGTCCAATGCTGGCAATGATTGAAGCATTTCCAGAGCCAATTCTTTTGATACCTTCTGAAATCATGAACGATGGAATAACCGTTGTGAAGACTGCCATTGTGATAGAAAGCCAGTAAACCTCTGATTGATAGGCGAATAAGTTTCCGTTAATTGATATTGAGTAATGAATAATAATCATGGCGGTTGAAATCAGCATGGCGTAGCACGTGAATCGCAAAGCTCCAACTTTGGGAATCATTTCGCCCGAACCGATTAGATAAATTGCGTAAGTAAGGGAACTCAAAAATATCAAACTTGAACCAATCATTAGGTCTTTTTGCATACCCATTCGCAAGTCAGGCACGAAGGCGAAGGCAACGCCCATGTATGTAATGACAAGGGCAAGATATTGAATTTTATGAATTGGTTTTTTGAGAAAAATTGCTGACAAAATCACAACAATGGTCGGATAAACAAACAGGATAAGTCTTTCAACGCTTGCAGTAATATAATTCAAACCCCAAAAATCAAAAAAAGCGGCTAAGTAATAACCTACTAAGCCAATAAACAACATCCAAGTCCATTCTTTGCTTGTTAGCTTTGGAACTTCGCTTTGTTTTCTGTTTTGAAAAAAGAGAATTATTAAATAAAAAGGAGCAGAAAATAACATTCTCAAAGTTAATAATGAAACGGTATCAACATGATAATGCAGGTAATTATATTTAACTAAAACGGCTTTTCCCGCAAAGCAAATAGAACCAATAACGACTAATAATACTCCGATTAAATACTGTATTTGTGATTTTTGCATTTTTGTATCACAGGTTTCCAACCTGTGTTTAACATTAAACACAGGTTAGAAACCTGTGATACATTAAAAAAAGCCTCTCCAAATCATTGGAAAGGCTTTTTCAATTCATTTTTTACAAAGGTAACTATTTTTTTGCTCTCTGTATTTTAACATCTTCTGAACTGATGGCACTTGCCTGATTACCAAAATTTTTGCGTACGTAGGTGAGTACTTCCGCAATTTGGTAATCCGTCAGAAAATCATGCGATGGCATTTCGTTGGAATAACTATCTCCGTTAATTTCAGTATCTTTCAATCCTTTCAAAATGACATTAATCAGTCGAGTAGAATCACCCAAAACCCAATCTGTTTTTATCAGAGGAGGATTCATGCCAGGCACGCCACTTCCATCTTCTTGATGACAAGCCAAACAGTAGGTTTCATAAATAAGTTTACCCGAATCTGCTTGATAATGAGACGATTGAGGGTTTGAAATTGTATTTTTCTGAACCATTGCTGAACTTAAAAAGAAAGTTAGTAATGATAGAATCAGGATATATTTCATGGGCTGTAACCCGATGCTTCCGCATCGGAGTTAATATAAAAGACCGATGCAGAAGCATCGGGTTACTGATGAATAACTCGCCAAACTTTTCCTTTTACCGAGTCTGTAATATAAATTGAACCATCCGTTCCTTGAGCTAATCCCATTGGTCGGGCTTTGGCATCGCCTGGATTTTTCACTTCTGGACCACCCGAAAAACCATCAGCAAAAATCTCGTATTCACCCGAAGGTTTACCATCTTTTCCAAAAGGCACAAAAGCCACAAAATAGCCTCCCTGTTTCAATGGAGCTCTATTCCATGAGCCATGAAAGCAAATAAATGCCCCATTTTTATATTTTGCTGGAAACATATTTCCTGTATAAAACATCAAAGCATTTGGTGCCCAGTGACCTGGAAACGCCATAATTGGCTTCTCTTTTCCTTCACATACTCCTTGATTTTTTGTATCTCCACCGTATTCTGGGGCAAGTATTTTTTTGTTCTGGAAACGGTCGTGATAACAGTAAGGCCAACCAAAATCAGAATTTTTCTTTACCAACAAAAACTCTTCCGATGGCAATTCTGCACTTTGTTCTGCATCGTACATTTCTGGATAAAGGGTCGTTAATTGGTCACGTCCGTGCTGCATAGCGTACAGTTCACCTTGCTGTTTATTCCAATCAATTCCCACGATGTTTCTAATGCCCGTTGCATAACGAAAACCATCAGCTTGTTTTTGATTTTTCTTGTTAGCATCAAATTGCCAAACGCCTCCGTGCCAGTCTAAAATTGGGCAAGGCATCATCCCTTTTGAGCCTTTCACCCGATTTTTTTCTTGACAAGCGTTTGATGGAGCTCCAAAAGTTACATAGAGATGATTTTTATCGTCGAGAGCCAAAGATTTTGTGCCGTGTTCGCTGTATAATTCCAAGCCTGTCACAATTGTTTCTGGCTTAGATTCATCAGGCGAGCCATTTTTCATGGGATAACGTACCACAGAAGAGTCGGAAGATTCGTATAAATATCCGTTGCCGATGGCGATTCCTGTTCCCACAAAATTGCCAAAACCTATGGAATCATCCGCTTTTCCATCGCCGTTTGTATCTTTCAAAATAATGGTTCCTTTGCCATCTTTTAGTTTAGATAGACGTACATATATATCACCTTTTTCGCTCACGGCGATATGACGGGCTTTTCCAACGCCTTCAGACACAATTAATGCTCCGAAACCTTTTGGAAGATTGATTCCTCCATTATCAGCATCGGCTTTGAGTTTAGCGTTTTTGATAGGATTTTTATCTGTCGGTTTAAAACTCATCAAGAGCGTTATCATAGACAGCGATAAGATTAGATTTTTCATTTTTTAGTTTGTTTTGAAGACGAAATTTACAAAGGAACAACTAAAAAATGGTAGAAATAGTTTGTTAATAACTGAGATTTTGATCAAAGAATTATTAGGATAAAATTATGGATTCGGCGTAAAAGGCTATTTACAATATTCAATTGGGTTAACAATTAAGAATATAGCTCGCTTTCTAAAGCCACAAAATTTACTAAATCATGCTTATAATTAAACATTGGGAAAATTTTTACTTTACAAAGATATAATTCCCCATTTTTTCGGTAATTTGTTATGACACACTCCACAAATTTACGTTTTTCAATGGCTTTTTTAATCGTATATAATACGCCTTGTTCTGTATTTTCTCCTTGAAGAAATTTGGCTTTTTTCCCTCTGACGAATATTTCAGAATATCCCGTCATGTGTTCAAAACCGCTACTTACATACAAAATTGATTGATTAATATCTGAAATAACTACTGAATTATTTCCCTTTTTGAGATGCTTTTCAAAATCAATAGATTCAGTCCAGCCTTGCGATTCTGCATATTGATTAATTATTTCATAATCTCGTTGGGCTTCATCCGAAAGTTGATTAACTGGATGTGGCATAAACTCATTTCCTATGCTCAAAGGGTGACGCAAAGACTGGTTAGAAAATGTATGCGTATTGGTATTTGGTGATAAATTAAACTGCATAAATGTCTGGTTTTAAGTATAATAAATAAAAGTAAATAAAAAAATCCTACCAAAAAAACCTTCGGTAGGATGCTTAATCTCTTAATAATTATCTTGTTTTATTTTGTGCTTATACGTTTTAAACAAACATTTATATACGTTTTATAAAATTTATGTTTTGTTCTAAAAAGTTAAGTTTTCGTTCGACAAAAGTTTTTTAAAATATTTTTTCAAAATGCTTCCAAAATGAAGGATATGATTTAACGACCACATTTGGTTCTTCAATTGTAATATCCATCAAACAAGCCAACGGAGCAAAAGCCATTGCCATACGGTGGTCGTCGTAGGTATGAATGGATGTAGGAATTTGTATGGTAGGAGAGGGTGTAAGTAGATATTTATGATTTTTTTCTACTTCTAATAATTTCGTTCCCATTTTT
>JANXML010000163.1 GCA_025354645.1 Arcicella sp.
GTCTAATGTTCCTTCACTAAAACGTTTTTTGCATGAAACACAGGCAGGTACAGTTCCTTTAACGCTTTGGTTAAGAGATGAAGTTGGTGATAATCAAGAAGGTAAACAAGATTTAAAGAAAATATTTAATGATTCGAGTACACCTTTTGAAACGCCTAAACCGTCAAGATTAATTGAGAAAATTCTACAAATTTCAACCGATGAAAATTCAATAATCCTTGATTCATACGCAGGAAGCGGTACAACAGCCCACGCTGTTTTAAACCTCAATAAAAAAGACGGCGGCAATCGCAAATTTATTTTGGTTGAGATGGAAGAATATGCTGATACCATCACAGCCGAAAGAGTAAAACGGGTAATTAATGGCTATGCCGATAAAGAAGGCACTTTGGGCAGTTTTGATTATTATGAATTGGGGCAATCGTTGTTTTTGGAAGACGGCAATCTGAATGAAAACGTAGGCATTGAAAAAATACGGAAATACGTCTATTACACCGAAACCAAACAACATTTGAAGCAAACAAAACATACTGACGACAATGTATATTTCTTGGATAAATTCAACGATACCAGTTATTATCTGAACTATGAACAAGACGAAATCACGACCTTAGACCACGATTTTTTGGCTACCATGAAAACCAAAGCCGAACAATACATCATCTACGCTGATAATTGTTTACTCAAAAAGGATTTCATGACCCAACGAAATATCATTTTCAAAAAGATACCAAGAGACATAACCAGATTTTAAACAATGGAATTAAAACCCTATCAACAGCAAGTTATAAATGATATTTCATTGTTTTTGGAACATTTGCAGGAAACAAAATTAGTCCCCGATGCTTTCTACGATTTTTGGTCCAAACACCCAAGAACCCCGTTGTTCCCATTCATAGGAACAGCCATTGAACCCTATAAAAATAACATTCCCCGTGTACCTCATATATGCGTAAAAGTGCCAACGGCAGGCGGAAAGACCTTTATTGCTTGCAATGCCATCAAGACTATTTTTGATGCTTTTGCATACAATAAACCAAAGGCAGTGGTTTGGTTGGTGCCTTCCATTACGATTTTAGACCAAACCATCAAGAATCTAAAAGACCCCTCCCATCCGTACCGCCAAAAAATCAATGCTCATTTTGGCAATAAAGTTGAAGTTTTTGACAAAGCAACCCTTTTGCAGGGCAGTGGTTTTAATGCTTCATCGGTAAAGGAGCAATTGAACATTATGGTTTTCAGTTTTGATAGTTTGAGAACCAAAAACAAAGAAGGACGAAAAGTTTTTCAAGAAAATGGTTATCTGCAATCCTTTGAAAATCTGTTGGAAAAAGACGTTGAAATAACGTTGGGGGAAGTTATCAAATACCTAAATCCCGTGGTGATTGTGGACGAAAGCCACAACGCCGAAAGTGATTTAAGTGTTGATATGCTCAAAGAAATTAATCCATGTTTTATTCTCGATCTCACCGCCACACCCCGAAAAAACAGTAACATCGTGAGTTTTATTGATGCCTTGGAGTTGAAAAAAGAGAACATGGTAAAGCTGCCCGTAATTGTCTATAATCACCAAGATAAAACGGAGGTAATTAATTCGAGTTTGCAATTGCAAAGGCGTTTAGAATTACAAGCCATCGAAGAAGAAAAGAAAGGCGGAAAATACATTCGTCCCATCGTTTTGTTTCAGGCACAACCCAAAAACGGCAAGGATTTTTTAAATTTAGAAGAAGAGAAATCCAACGTCGAAAAGCTAAAAGAGAAATTAATTGAGTTGAAAATTCCAGCCGAACAAATCAAAATAAAAACGGCAAATATCAACGAAATAAAAGGCATTGATTTGATGAGTAAAGACTGTGAAGTACGTTTCATCATCACTATAAATGCCTTGAAAGAAGGTTGGGATTGCCCTTTTGCCTACATTTTGGCTTCATTGGCAGACAAAAGTTCGGCAGTTGATGTAGAACAAATTTTGGGTAGAGTTTTACGCCAACCATACGTGATGAAGCATAATTTCGCCTTGCTCAATTTAAGTTACGTTTTAACGGCATCATCCAAATTTTTAGATACCTTGGATAATATTGTAAAAGGATTGAACAAAGCGGGATTTAGTGATAAAGATTATAAATTGGCAGACCCAGCCACAATTGACGAAGCAAAAGCACCGCAACCTTTACCGCAACAGTTAAATTTCTCATTTCAAGATGAAAAGACCGGCAATGTTGAAAATTTGGAAAACACAACGGAAGATATAACCTCCGACATTGATATTTCAAGGATATTGGCTTCGTCAGAAACTTTAAAAACGGAGAACGAAGGAGAAATTTACAGTGAAATAGTTTCAGAAATTGAACAAACCGCCATTCTGCAAAATGTAGCGTTTGAAAATACAGTTACTGAAATGGAGAAAACTAATGCCGTTGTTTTACCCAATGAAATCCAAAAACTTGTGAAAACTTACCGTATAAAAGACTTTTTTCAAGACCAAGCACAAGAGGTAATCTTACCTCAATTTTATCTAAAAGTTCCTAAAAATGAACTATTTGGAACGAATCAGGAAGAACTGCATTTAGAAAAAGAAAATCTTTTGAAAGGTTTTGCATTAAGCAAAGCTGATACCAATATTGTCTTCGACAACATCATTTCTGAACTCTACAAAGTGGATTTGGATGTTACTAAAAATGAGCATACGCCAACTTTTGTAAGACTTGACGGTGATGTAAAAGACAGTATTATATCGTATATTCTTGACCCTGCACGCAAAGATAGTCGAGTGAAAAATTTCACCAGCAGAATCATGAATATCATTGGGAATATGTACCCAATTCCAGACAGTGAGATTGAAAAGTACATCAAAAGAATCTTGGAGGATTTTAAAGAAGAGCAATTTGCTGACCTCGCCAATAACGAATATACGTACACTGACAAAATAAAGGCTAAAATAAAATCTCTTTCAGAAGTTTTTGCGGAGAAGAAATTTAAAGAATTTTTGGACACAGACAAGGTATTAATCAAGAAATCTTTTGCATTGCCCAAAACGATTTCTCCAGGCGAAACGTCCAAAGATATTACCAAATCTCTTTACGAAAAGGAAGGCAGCATGAATGGATTTGAAGAAAGAGTAATCAACGAAATTGGCAATATGACCAACATTTTATTCTGGACCAGAAACATAGAGAGAAAAGGTTTCAGAATAAACGGTTTCATTAACCACTATCCAGATTTTATTATTCAAACAAAAAGTGGAAAAACCATTGCTTTAGAAACCAAAGGAGACCATTTGGACGCAGAATCTAAAATAAGACTTGGCGGATTGTGGGCAAACAAAGCAGGAAATGATTATCGCTATTTCATGGTTTATGAAAGAAGAATCGTAGATGGAGCTTACAGATTAGAGGATTTTTTGAGTATGATTAAAGAAATTTGATGGGGGAAATATAAATTTTTACTCAAACTGAAATTTGCCATTATTTGATGCAATGAATGACCAAGATTTAATAAACTACTAAAATTAATTTTGAATTTGATAATGGCAAAAACAGTAGAAGAAGGATTTGAATTATTTCTCAAAAGACTAATCCCAACAACCACAGAACACAAAAAAGTAACTAAGCATAAAAAAACTGTACATCGTTGTTTAAAAAATAAACTTCAATGTAAAAAGTTTTTTGATATTGGTTCTTACGGTAATGGAACGGGTATTAGACATCATTCTGACACGGATTACTTTGCAGTTTTACCATCTCAAATGTTACATTCTAATTCTGCATTGGCTTTGAGGGAAACCAAAGAAGCACTGCAAAATACATTTTCAAATACAAATAAAATTGAAGTTAAAACGCCTGTAATTAAAGTGCCATTCGGACAATATGCTTCTGAAACAATGGAAATAATACCGTGTTATTTTTATGGTCTTAGTAAAACTCCACTTGGACAATTTGAATCTTTTAGAATTCCAGATGGGAATGGCAATTGGTATACTTCGAGTCCCAAAGCACATAATGTATATGTTGAAACTCAAAACAAAAAGTTTGGGGGAGAATTAAAATCGTTAATTAGATTAATAAAGGCATGGAAATACTATAATAATGTTTCTATTCAGTCTTTTTACTTGGAACTGAGTGCTACAAAATATATTGAAAAAGAAAAGAATCTTTTTTATGACATCGACTTGCGACTTTTCTTTGAATATCTTTATGATTTAGAGTTAGAAGATATATTAGACCCGATGGGCGTTTCAGGGTACATTAATGCAACTAATACACCCGCCAAAAAGCAAGATTCTCTTTCTAAATTGAATAGACCTCTTTCCTAAAAAACATATAACTTTTCAAAGATTAAGATTTACGAGTCCACATACTATTAGCCAAATTTGTGCAATGTGATTTAGACGATTTCGATAGGTTTCTTTAACCATTCTAAAACATTTACATTTTCG
>JANXML010000184.1 GCA_025354645.1 Arcicella sp.
GATTGTCGAACCTCCGCCAAAGCGTTATCAATTGCCAAATAAGCCGAATTACTCTTGGGAGAAGTCGCTAAATAAATCACCGTTTGGGACAAAATAATCCGAGATTCTGGCAATCCAATTATCCGAATTGCCTGAAAACAAGTATTCGCCATCAAGAGAGCATTCGGGTTGGCAAGTCCAATATCTTCCGAAGCCAGAATCAATAATCGTCTGCCGATAAACTCAATATCTTCTCCTCCTTCAATCATGCGAGCAAGCCAATAAACCGCAGCATCAGGGTCTGAACCACGAATTGATTTAATGAAAGCTGAGATTATATCATAATGTTGTTCACCGTCTTTGTCGTAAATAGAAATGTGCTGTTGTAACTTCTCTACCACCATTTCATTGGTAATTTCCAAGGTTTCGCCTTCGCCAAAAGTGGTGACTAATTCCAAAATATTATACAACTTCCGACCATCACCGCCCGAAAATTGTAACATCGCCTCATATTCCTTAATCACGATATTTCGATTTTTCAAAAATACATCTTTTTCCAAAGCCTGATTAACCAAATAGATCAGTTCTTCCTTTGATAAAGGCTTCAAAACATAAACCTGACAACGAGATAAAAGTGCTGATATAACCTCAAATGAAGGGTTTTCAGTCGTTGCACCAATTAAAGTTACCACGCCTTTTTCAACCGCACCCAATAAAGAATCTTGTTGCGATTTTGAAAAACGATGGATTTCGTCAATAAAAAGAATAGGAGAGGGGGAATCAAAAAATGCTTGTTTCTTCGCTAATTCAAGGGTTTCTCGAATGTCTTTTACGCCCGAATTGATGGCAGAAAGGGAGTAAAAAGGTCGTTTCAAGGCTTTGGCAATAATACTCGCCAAAGTGGTTTTTCCAACGCCAGGAGGTCCCCACAGAATAAATGAAGGCACTCGCCCAGCTTCAACCGCACGACGTAAAACTGCCTTCTGACCAACCAAATGTTGTTGCCCGACGTAATTGTCGAGGGTGTCGGGTCGCATTCTCTCGGCTAATGGCTCCATTTTTAGTTATCAGTTATTGGTAATTTGTTATTAGTTTTAGAGAACGATTTATAGAAGACAGTTATTTCAGTGAGGATAAAATTACCTTTCTTGTACATGTCTCCTGACTTATATTAAAACAAGGTTCTCGACTCACGAAGGCAATAACAACGAAGAATCACCATAACTTAAAAAACGATAATCATTGGTCATGGCTTCGTGATAAACCTTTCGCCAGTCTTCACCGATTAATGCGGCAATCAGAAGAATCAGCGTACTTTCGGGCTGATGATAATTGGTAATAATGCCTTTACAAATCTTAAATTCATAACCTGGAAATATAAAAATCTCCGTTTCTGCCGTGATTTCTTCTATATTTCTATCGCTCATTTCTATTAGAATTGCCTTTAAAGAATCTTCAACGGAGGGCAAATTTTCATGCTGATAAGGATATAATTTTTCAATCAATAAAGGATTTTCACTTCCTTCTAAAAACTTCACCCCAAACCAATAAATACTCTCCAAAGTACGCATGGAAGTTGTGCCTACGGGAATAATATTACCCAAATTTTCCAAGAGATTTTCAATGTTTTTCTTCGTGAAAACCACTTGTTCATTGTGCATTTTATGCTCAATGATATTTTCAACTTTGATGGGTTGAAACGTTCCTGCTCCCACGTGTAGCGTAAGAAAGTCTTGCTTAAACCCTTGTCTTTCAAGGTTTTGCAATACATCCTGCGTGAAATGCAAGCCAGCGGTTGGTGCGGCAACTGCCCCTTTTTTTTCTGAATAAACCGTTTGATAGGTTTCGGTATCGGACGCTATGGCTTCACGATTCAAATAGGGCGGAAGTGGAATGGTTCCGAGGGCTTGGATGAGTTTTGAAAAAGGTAGTAGGTATGAGGTAGTAGGCATGAGGTCGAGTGTATTAGCTTTTTCAACCTCATACCTCATACCTACAACCTCATACCTAAGTTGTACGTGATTTTTATTTTCATCAAAAATCTCCGCCTTTACTTCGATTTCCTGATTTTCTATTGTAATAATTTGACTCAAAATGTCTCCTTTTTTCCAACGTTTTCTGTTCCCAATTATGCACTCCCACACGCACGAATCTGTTACGTCCATCGCTAAATTAATAACGGGTGTTGGCAAAACTGGGTGCAACAAAAAAATCTGAATAATTGCTCCTGTGGGCTTTTGGAAGTGAATTCTTGCTGGAATTACTTTGGTATTATTAAAAACCAAGAGACTATTTTTGGGTAAATAATCGGTAATATTTTTGAAAACAGCATGCGTAATTTTCCCTTGTTGATAAACCTGCAATTTCGATTCATCCCGCTTTGATAAAGGGAATTTTGCGATGCGTTCATCGGGCAAATCGTAAGTATAATCGGAAAGTTTAATGTTCTGCACTGTAATATTTTGACTTGTGTTACGATTCTCCAGAATCGTGAAATTTATGTTTAAAATGATTAATCATGATACATTAATATTCTTCTTCAATTTTCGGACTTGTAAAAAGTAGTCTAATCGGTATATAAAAAAGCCAGATTAATAAAAAAACGATTCCTAAAACTAATAAATAAGTGTAATCTGTATTAAAAGTTCGCTCATCATTAAGTGCCAATAATGCCCTCAGAATCAATAACAAGAACACATTTATAATAGTTGGGAGAAAATTTATCCAGTTAATTATTACACCAATTAGTTGCTTGTGGTCTTTTAACCATATTTTATTTGGAATCCAATTGAAGGCTGTGACAGGTAATTTATTGACCATACTAACTAACAAAACAATCAAGATATTTAACCCAAACATGATGCTTCCGAAAAGGTAAAAAACTTGATTTTTAGGCATAAATCCGTCACCCCGTCCATCTACTCCGAAATGTACTCCAACAGAATCAGGCAAGCCACGGTAAGTAAATAAAAGAACTAATATAAAGGCAAAAATGGACAAATAACGCCCGACTCTGGATATGAAATATTCTATACTCATGTATTTAGGGGTTAGGAGTTAGGGATTGGGGATTAGAAAAATTACCGCAAGACAAAACGACCTAATTTGATTAAATTTCTTTGTAAAATTACGCCACAACCTTCAAGATTTCTAATGAAAATTGGGAAATAGAAATTATCAAATAAAAATTAGTTGTTATGACAATTAATTTATTAAAAAAATGTAGATTTGTATCAATGAAAATTTATACAAAAACAGGTGATAGTGGTCAGACTTCCTTAGTTGGAGGAACACGAGTTTCAAAAACTGAACTCAGAATTGAGGCTTATGGAACGGTAGATGAACTTAATTCTTACGTAGGACTATTGCGTGATCAAGAAGTAAATAATTACAGAAAAGACATTTTGAAGGAAATTCAAGACCGACTTTTCACGATTGGCTCAATTTTGGCATCTGAACCAGAACAGACCAAAAAACGCATTCCAGACCTTCACGAGAGTGATGTTGAGTTGTTGGAAAAAGAAATGGATAAAATGGATGAAAGCCTCGAACCGATGCGTTTTTTCATTCTTCCAGGTGGACATCAATCGGTTTCTTTTGGGCATTTAGCAAGAACTGTTTGCCGACGAGCCGAAAGAATTACGTTGAGATTAGCCCAAGAATCGGAAGTTAATGAATTGGTAATCAAATACTTAAATAGACTTTCTGATTATCTTTTCGTGTTGTGCAGAATGATGATTAAAGAGTTAAATATAGAAGAAATCTCGTGGAAACCGAGGGTTTAAACAGTTTACAGTTACCAGTAAACAATTATCAGTTATTAGTGAAATTTACAAGTAAACAATAAATAGTTAGCAGAAAACAGTATTTGGTGAACAGTAATCAGTAAGCAGTAATTAGAAAACAGCAAAATTGAATTGGAATTCTATTTCCATTAAATGATAACTATCAACTAATCACTAATGACTATTAACTGGTAATTGATAACTGAGAACTGGTAACTGACAACTGAAATGACAGATACCTTGCAAATAGAGATTCATCCGATTGAAAAATCAAGAATTGATACGGTTGATTTTGATAATCTTGTTTTTGGACGCTCGTTCTCCGACCATATGTTGTCGGTAGATTTTCAAAATGGCGAGTGGCAAACGCCTCAAATTATTCCTTTTGGCGACATTTCTTTCTCGCCAGCCATGATGTCCCTGCATTACGGGCAAGCCATTTTTGAAGGCATGAAAGCCTACAAAAGTCCAGCGGGAGAAATTTTAGTTTTTCGTCCAGAAGAAAACTGGAAGCGATTGAATAAATCTGCTTTTCGGATGTGTATGCCCGAGGTGCCAGAAGAAATTTTCATGGAAGGGCTTTCTGAATTGCTCCGTATTGATTCTGATTGGGTTCCTGAGAAAGAAGGTTCTTCGATGTACATTCGTCCATTTATGTTTTCAACGGATGGATACGTGGGCGTGAGTCCATCGAAAGGATACAGATTTATGATTTTCACTTGTCCAGTTGGTTCATATTATACCAAACCAATTCGGGTTCGAGTGGAAACAAAATACATTCGTGCGGCTCATGGTGGTGTTGGTTTTTCAAAAAATGCGGGTAATTATGGTGGGTCATTATATCCAACAAAATTAGCCGTAGATGCAGGTTATGATCAAATTATTTGGACAGATGCCTCTGAGCATCAATACGTTGAAGAAGCGGGAACGATGAACTTAATGTTTGTGATTGACGGAAAATTGGTGACCGCACCCACAGGCGATACTATTTTGGACGGTGTAACTCGTAAATCAGTCATTCAAGTGGCTCGTGATTTTGGTATGGAAGTGGAAGAACGCCAATTGTCCATCAAAGAATTAATCGAAGGAATCGCCTCTGGAAGAGTGCATGAAGCATTCGGAGCGGGAACAGCAGCCGTTATTGCACCAATTGCCACGATTGGTTATGAAGGTGTTGATTATGATTTACCAGAACGCCCAGCCGATGCTTTTTCGAGAAGAGTTTTTACGGAAATAGATAATATTAAGACGGGAAAAATAGCGGATACACGTGGTTGGGTGATGACAATTTAAGTTCAGATGATAAAATGATATTGGAAAAAATAAGGTAAAAATTCGTAAAAAAGGGAGACTTAGCTATTAGCAAAGTCTCCTTTTTTTGTGTAAAATCAAATTTCCTTCAAAATCATTCCCGAACTTCGTTACATGAAAATTTTATTGATTGAAGACGAACCTTCACTATTGTTGTCGGTTAAACATTATTTGGAAGAAGAGGGCTATATCGTTTCAACGGCAAACACTTTTCAAGATGCCATTGAGAAGTTAAACGACTATGATTATGACTGTTTGGTGGTGGATATTACGCTTCCTGATGGCAGCGGTTTGGATATTATTAAGGAATTAAAAAAAGAAAAAACCAACGTCGGAATCATTATTATTTCTGCAAAAAATTCTTTGGACGACCGCCTCATGGGTTTGGATTTGGGGGCGGATGATTACCTGACAAAACCCTTTCATCTGTCCGAACTTAATGCCCGCATAAAGTCAGTTTTACGAAGAAGATTTTTTGAAGGAAATCCTAAAATTATCTTCCAAGAAATCAGTATTTTGCCCGAAAATCAAGAAGTTTTTGTCAATGCTGAATCAGTAGAATTAACCCGAAAAGAATATGAATTATTAGTATTTTTTATCTCAAATAAAAACCGAATTCTCTCTAAATCTGCCATTGCTGAACACCTCTGGGGCGATTCGATGGATTTGGCAGATTCGCACGATTTTATTTATACCCACATTAAAAATTTACGCAGAAAATTGATTGAAAAAGGTTGCCCCGACTACGTGAAAACTCGTTACGGAGCAGGCTATACTTTTTCTGAAAAACCATGAAATTACTCTCAAAAACGGCTATTTATCTCTGTTTAGCATCTCTTCCGATTGCTATTTTGGGAGTATTTACCTTACACTGGTTTATCCACAAATCAACCATTCATGAAATTGATGAGATATTAATTTCACATCTTAAAAAAGTAGAAAATAAGCTACAAAATGCTCCAGATAAGCGTTTTATTTTAGGAGATTTAGACGATAATCCTCATCTTCAACTTGTTCCAAATTCAGTAAAAGTCAATTCAATATTTTCTGATTCTACTGAGTTAGATTTGCGTGAAAATGAAAAAATAACCATCAGAGTTTTGAAAGCTACGGTAAGAAATAAAAATCAAAATTTCTTGGTAATCGTAACCCAATCTTACGAAGAATTTGAAGAAATTTCTGCCAAACTTTCTTGGGGTTTAGGACTGTATTTCTTAGGATTTTTGATGTTATTATTACTAATAAACTTCTTGCTTTATCGTCAATTATGGAAGCCTTTTTACGAAATAATTAACCATCTCAGAAACTATCAACTCAACAAATCAACGTCTGATATTTTCAAAAAAGAAGCAACTGAAGAATTTAATCTTTTGAGCCAAACATTGCATCAAATGACCGAGCGAATTAGCAAACAATTCATTCGGCAAAAAGAATTTACCGAGAATGCGTCCCACGAAATTCAAACGCCAATTGCCGTGATTTCGGCAGAATTGGAAATACTTTTGGATTCAGAAAACTTACCTGAAAAAGAAGCAAATCACGTTCAAAAATCGATGGATTCACTCCAAAAATTATCTCAATTAAATAAATCACTATTGCTTTTGACAAAGATTGAAAATAACCAATTTTCAGAAACCGAAAAAGTCAATTTGAGTAATTTAGTAACAAATCTTTTGGAGACATATCAAGACTTTGCCCAACATAGAAATATTAAAATTTATCAAGAAATTAAACCCGATAAAACCTTAGAAATCAATCCATTGTTGGCAGAAATTTTAGTGGGAAATTTGTTGAAAAATGCCATAAAATATAATCAAAATGGAGGAAATTTAACTTGTATTTTGAAAGATAATCAATTGATAATCAGTAATAAAGGTGATAAATTACCATTTTCCGAAACCCAATTATTCAACCGATTTGTCAAACATCCAAAACACTTAGAATCAACGGGTTTAGGCTTGGCAATCGTCAAACAAATTGCCGAACAATATGGATTAAATATTACGTATCAATTTAATGAAACAGAACTGATACATACTTTCAAAATTAATATATAAATGGTATTTTGTTCTTCAAATTGTCTCCAAAATCGTATCATAACTTTGTCAAATAAATTAAGAAATCAATGAAAAAACCTATTTTATTAACACTTTTTGTATTTATCTCGAAGACCTTACTTTTCGCTCAAACAAACAGTGTGAAAATCAAATTAGAAGATGCAATTTCTCATGAACCGCTCATTGGGGCAACCATCAGACTCAAATCTAACAACAAAATCGGAGCTTCGGCAGATATAAATGGCATTGCAGAATTGAAAAATGTACCCACTGGAAAACAAGAATTTGAAGCCACTTTTGTAGGTTACGAACAAAAAGAATTTACCTTAGAAATACCTCTAACAGACGAAAAACAGCCTTTTGTTGTTTCCATGAATCAGTCAAAAGAAGCATTGGAAGAGGTGGTCGTAACGTCTTCACGCACCAACTCTCGTATTGAAGATTTGCCGATAAAAGTAGAAGTTTTGGGGCAAGAGGACATGGACGAAGAAAGTGCCGTTGTGCCAGGAAACGTTGCCAGTATTTTGGGTGATATTTCCATAATTCACATTCAAAAAACATCTCCCACCAACGGAAATCAGGCAATCAGAATGCAGGGATTAGATTCAAAATATACCCAAATTCTTAGAGACGGCATTCCACTTTTTGAAGGTTTTTCGGGTAATTTGGGTGTTTTGCAAATTCCACCTTTGGATTTGCGTCAAGTTGAAGTTGTAAAGGGTTCTGTTTCAACACTTTATGGTGGTGGTGCCATCGGTGGAATGATAAATATTGTCTCTAAAACTCCCAATTCAGAAACCCCCGAAATAACAGTAGTTTTGAATAGAAGCAATCTGAAAGAAACAAATTTAAACTCGTATTATGCCCAAAAATACGGTAAAACAGGACTGACCCTTTTTGTTGGATTAACTGACCAAAAAGCAGTTGATGTCAATGGAGACGGATTTTCAGACAGTCCGTTGATTAAACAACTATCTTTCCATCCACGATTTTTTTATACATTCTCCGATAAAAATAAACTCAATTTGGGTTATTCACTCATTAATGAAAAACGGGCAGGCGGCGTGGTTGATGCCGTAAATAATGAAGAAAACAACGGTACAAAATTCGTGTCAGCTACTGATTTTCAAAGACATACGATTGATTATAATTTCAATCATGAATTCAGAAAAGGGCATTCATTTACGTTGAAAGGGGCAATTTCATACTTTGATAGAAACTTCACGGAGCAAAGTCGCTTCTTTAAAGCCAACCAAATATCTTCCTACACAGAGGCAACTGACTTTATAGAAACTGGAAAACACAAATTTGTTTTCGGTGCAAATTTAACCCTTGAGAATTTCAAAAAATCCAATCCTGACAGTACATTATTGAACAGTTATAATTACAGTACTGTCGGACTTTTTGTTCAGGACGATTGGCAGTTCACCCCTAAATTTTCTTTGCAAACAGGCTTGCGGGTTGATAATCACAATACTTTCGGAACATTCGTGTTGCCAAGAATTTCTTTACTGACAAAACCATCCGAAAAATTTACGATTCGTTTAAGTGTAGGGACTGGCTATAAAACGCCTAACATATTTGCTAACCAAACGCCCGCAAATCCTCTTACGAGTGTGAACTACTGGAATTTAACGCCTTTGGATGCAAATGTAAAACCCGAAAATTCTATCGGAAGTAATATTGACGTTGCCTATTCAACCCACATCGGCGAGCATTTTTCAATCCAACTCGACCAAGCATTTTATTATACTAACATCACCAGTCCAATTGTGGCAAGTGCCATTCCAAATCAAACAAATCGTACCCGCTTAACCAACGCTGGCTATGACGTAAATAGCATCGGAACGGATACTTATTTACGGATGGAATATGATGCAATTGAATTATACTTAGGTTTTAATCACACAATTGCCAAGCGTTCAGGTTCGGGCGAATCTGCCTATTTGCCGTTCAGTCCACAAGATAAGTTTTCTTTAACTTTGGCTTACACCGTAGAAAATAAATGGCGTTTTGGCATTGAAAGTAGTTTTGTGGGTAGTCAGTATCTGTATGATAATCAGCGAGTTAAGGATTATGCTTTTTGGGCAGGAGCGATAGAACGCAAATTTGGAAGTCATTTAAGTTTAATTCTTAATGCCGAGAATATCTTAAACGTCAAACAATCGGATTACGAAAAAGTAATTACAGGAACATTAGAAAGACCAACTTTCAACCCCATTTGGGCTCCACAAGAGGGAGCCATCGTGAACTTAGCATTGAAGTACAAATTATAAAATCAGTTTCACAAACAGTAAAATACACAAAAACGAATAAACATGAAAAAGACCATTTTAATGGGCATTATGGCATTTGCCGCCCTAACGAGTCAAGCTCAAAAAAACTCAATTCCAGACGTAGTAAAAGCAACAGTTACCTCTACGTATCCAAAAGCGACGGCTGTAAAATTTGAAAAAGAAGGCAAAGATTTTGAAGCAGGATTTAAGAATGAAGGCAAGGATATGTCAATTCTGATGGATGCAAAGGGAAATATCCTTGAAACAGAAACAGACATTATAGTTTCAGAATTACCAAAAGGGGTTCAAGAGTACTTAGCAAAGAATTTTAAAGGCAAAAAAATCAAAGAAGCCGCCATCATTGTTGACGCAAAAGGCATGAAAAAATTTGAAGCCGAAATAAGAGGGAAGGACTATCTTTTTGATGAAAAAGGCAATTTATTGAAGTAGTAAATTTTAAACACGATTTAAAGATTCTTCCGATTAAAGATGATTTTACAATCCTAAAAATCGCATAAATCCTTAAATCGTGTTTAATTCATCATTAAAGGCAACGAAATTTCAATGGTTGTCCACTTTCCAAA
>JANXML010000310.1 GCA_025354645.1 Arcicella sp.
GGCTAATGGTTTGTCTAGCGGTAAAAACAAAGAAATTATCCCTTTGTCAAATTTCAAAACTGATAAACGTTTTGTTGTAAAATCTTACAAATATCTCTCAATTGTCGGTAATGCTGTGTCGTAATAACATGACCGCCAACGTCGGGGCTTGTGGCAGGTGGGGAATTTGAAACACCTCTGCCCGAACGTCCGCCGATATAAATTACTGATTTTGAGTTACTTACAAATGTTCAAAAGGTTTCCGTCAGCCGAAACAAAAGTACAAAAGAATTACCAAAGTTCAATAACTTCCGTCCGCCCCACTTGCCACAAACCCATGTTGTGTGCCGTTTATTTCACTCCAAATCGTTTATTTTTGTAGTCAATTATAACAATGTTGTTCAAGAAATATGCGTTTCCTGTTATTCCCCAAATGTCTTCATTCTTATAAAAGGTTTCATTGTCTTTTCGATTGTCAAAGTAAACGATTGCCTTATTGAGTTGTTTTTTTCCATATTGTATTTTCGATTTTATGGACTGTCCATAAACCATGTAGTACTCTCCCCAACTTGATATTTTCAATGAATCGGTAATTGGTTTAGTTGAAATTTGGTTTGCTTTTTCTGCCGTTGTAATAAGTGCAAATAAACTCGAACCTGTATCAAACATTACGTTTTCATCTTTTTCATTCATTGTAATTGGTATTTTGATTCTACCGTCTTTGACTTCAAATTGTCTAAAATTGACTTTTGAAAACTGCTTGGGTAGGTCCATTGTCACAGCAAGTCGCTTATTTGGATAGTCTATTATTAAAATTTTGTTTTCAAATAAATCTGGACCGATGGTGCCAATACTTTTTTCAGTTAATGTATTGATTGAGTCATTTGGTATATCGTCTCCAAAATTTTTAAAATGTCCAATGTTTCGACTGCCAAATGATACGTTTCCTAATTTTAAGTCAACGCCTTTAAATTTGTAATTTGTTTGACTTTGAACTCTGAATTTCAAAGTAGTGTCAATCTTATTGTTAAGTTCACTGTACTTTGTAAGATAATATTTTATTGAGTTACCATAAATCATTGTTTCGATAGCTCCTAAGTCAAATTGCATATTCATTTTATTGGGTATATTGTCCAACGTAACAGGAATTGTAATCGCAAGTTTGTCGAAGTATTTTCCTGAAATGCTGTCACCAACCCAATTAAAAGGTATCCATTGAATTTTCTGTCCGAATGAAGTGGTAGATATGAGTAGAAGAGTTACTACAAAAAAATGTCGCATAGTTTTATCAAAGTTTCAGAATTGTCAAGGTATCTTTTTAAATGGCACACAACGTCGGGGGCTTGTGGCAGGTGGGGAATTTGAAACTCCTCTGCCCGAACGTCCGCCGATGTAAATTACTGATTTTCAATTACTTACAAAAGTTAAGTAGGTTTCCGTCAGCCGAAACAAAAGTACAAAAGAATTACCAATGTTCAATAACTTCCGTCCGCCCCACTTGCCACAAACCCATGTTGGCGGCTGTTATTTTATGTCCTACCTCTGAGTGTCGAACCAAAAGTCTGTCCGCCAAAACTGCAAGTTAAAAGTCGTAAACTGTCACACCGATATTTTTGGCTGTCAGAGTTTCGTTAATAAGCGGTTCAATTTTGTCCCAAGTTCCGCCCGCAAGTCCGCAACCAATTCTCGGCATATGTACTGTCGCACTATTTTCGACTGCAAATTGTCCAACTTTTTCAAGTCCTTCCAGTACCCAGTCGTAACGAATTGGTACAGTTCCGTTTGCGTCTTTATAAATTTTGTGTTGTCCAATTAAGTTGGCAACCCAAATGTCAGGTTCGACTTGAACAAATTGTACCTGTCCGTGCGAAAAATTGTCTTGATTTTTAAACCATTCTCTGTACTTCTTCTCAGGTTCTATCCACGTCTTTGAAAGTGCTAAAACAAAACCTTTTCCCCAACCGCCAATATCATTACATATATGTACGATGATTTTGTTTCCGTTAGATGTAGGCTTCGTAGCGTCGCCTTTGATGTAATTTATGCTGTCTGTCATTTTGATTTTGTCGTATTATAATAGCCGCCAACGTCGAGGGCTTGTGGAAGTTGGGGTAATGAAACTTCTCCGCCCGAACGTCCGCCGATATAAATTACTGATTTTGAGTTACTTACAAATGTTCAAAAGTGTTCTGTCAGCCCGAACAAATGTACAAAAGAATTACCAAGGTTCAATAACTTCCGTCCGCCCCAATTGCCACAAACCCATGTTGTGTGCCGTTTATTTAACTCCGAACCGTTTATTTTTGTAGTCGATTATAACAATATTATCCAAAAAATATGCGTTTCCTGTCACTCCCCAAATGTCTTCATTTTTATAAGAGTTTTCATTTTCTTTTCGCTTGTCAAAGTAAACGACTGATTGGTTTAGTTGTTTCTGTCCAAACATTATTTTTGATTTTATTGGTTGTCCGTAAACCATGTAATACTCTCCCCAACTTGAAATCTTTAACGAATCTATAATTGGTTTTGTTGAAATTTCGTTTGCTCTCTCGGTCGTTGTAATTAACGAAAATAAACTTGAACCTGTATCAAACATTAAGTCTTCATCTTTTCCGTTTATCGTAATCGGTATTTTAATTCTACCGTCCTTTATTTTAAATTGTCTAAAATAGGCTTTTGAAAACTGTTTAGGCAGTTCTGATGTCACAGAAAGTCGCTTATTTGGATAATCTATTATTAAAATTCTGTTTTCAAATAAATCTGGACCGATAGTACCAATACTTTTTTCAGTTTGTGTATTGATTGAATCTGCTGGAATAACATCACCAAAATTTTTAAATTGCCCAATATTTCGACTACCAAACGATACACTTCCTAATTTTAAAGCAACGCCTCTGAATTTATAATTTGTTTGACTTTGAACTCTAAATTTTAAAGTGGTATCAAGTTTATTATTAAGTTCACTGTATTTCGTAAGATAATGTTTTATTGAGTTACCATAAATCATAGTTTCATAAGCTCCCAAGTCAAATTGCATATTCATCTTATTAGGTAAATTGTCCAACGTAACAGGAATTGTAATTGCAAGTTTGTCAAAATATTTCCCTGAAATACTGTCTCCAACCCAATTAAAAGGTATCCATTCAAGCTTCTGTCCAAATGACGTTGCAGAGATTAGTAGAAAGATTACCACAAAAAAATGTCGCATAGTCTTATAAAGTTTTTATATTTTCAGAGTATTTTTTTTAAATGGCACACAACGTCGGGGGCTTGTGGCAGGTGGGGAATTTGAAACACCTCTGCCCGAACGTCCGCCGATATAAATTACTGATGTTCAATTACTTACAAAAGTTCAGAAGGTTTCCGTCAGTCGAAACAAAAGTACAAAAGAATTCCCAATGTTCAATAACTTTCGTCCGCCCCACTTGCCACAAACCCATGTTGGCAGAAGTTTTTTTAGCGGATAACCAATGTTCTTAATAGCAAGTTTGTTAGTCCGTCCTCAACTGAATTTGCTACGTGTTGCTTATTTTCTTCTAAGTAAAATTGTTTGTATTCCTTGATTAGGGTTGTCAGATTCAAGTTATTTTCTATAATGATTTTTAATATTTCAACTTTTTATCCAAGGTTGTTTGCTCGTACTCGCTTGAAAAAGGGTCGAATAAAGTCCTTAAAGTTCTATGTTTCCAAATGCTCCCTTTTGCAAAAACATTGTCCATTTTTTGTTGATAGTGCATTTTACTTTGGTCTGTAATTGTTAAAAAAAGTAAATTCGTCCGCTAATGGAAAGTTACCTGTTTGTTTGTTTCTATGGTCGAGTTGATATTTGAAATAGTCGTCATAATTTGATATTTTACTCCAAGGTTTAGGTGATTTTTCTTTGAACATTCCTTTTTGAACGTAACTGTCAATGGGAATATGAAAATATTGGGCGTTTCGTTCAATTTTATTTATTCTCACTTCACCAAGAAGTAACCAATATTTCAAGGTCATGTTTATCCACTTTTGGGCTTGTCCATAAGTTAGTTCAGACCAAGTTTTTGTTAAATTTTCAGTCAGAATTTCATGTTGTTCATCAAATTCTGACTGGCTATTGATTTTTGTTTCTAACAAAGTTTGTAATTGTGTCAAAATGTAATTCTCAGCATTTTGTTTTAGAGTCCGTCGGTTCTCATCAACAATTTTTAGAGTTCTGCTGAAATCTAAAAATGCTCTTTTAATTCCTGCAAGCTCAAATCCGTAACTTGTATCAAAGTAAATTCTGATAAAAAAATCCTCTCTTTGTTTGTCCGTAAGCATGATGTTCTATTGTCGGTTAGGGTGCCTTTTAAAATTTCTGCCAACTCTCTAATATACGAAAGTTTTGTAGTACTTCTCGTATTGTTTGGCACTTTACTAATTTTTCGTTGTATTATTCTTGCCGTACTTATTTTTTTATAAACTTTTGTAATGCTAAAATTTTACTCCGCAAAACTAAATATTCCTTTTGATAATTCCAAACTTAAGCATTTTTCGAGAATTCTTAATGTTATCAAAAAAACGCCCTTAGAAAAAAATCCAAGGGCGTTTCACTCAAGACTCTAAATCTTACTTAACCTCCTCAAAAGGCACATCTTCTGCTTGTGAACTTGAACCAGCGTCTGCGGTTTGTCCACCAGAATCGCCACCCATTGGGTTGACATCGCCACCCGTTTGTGCGTACATCTCTTGCGAGGCTGCTGCCCAAGCGGTGTTCAAGGCTTCCAATGCGGTGTCAATTGCTCCTGCATCACGTGAGGCGTGGGCTGAACGTAAGCCTGTCAAAGCATTTTCGATGGCAGATTTATTACCTTCCGAAAGTTTCTCACCATATTCTTTCAATTGTTTTTCCGTTTGGAAAATCATTGAATCGGCTTGGTTGATTTTCTCAATTTTCTCACGCTCAGCTTTATCTTCTGCCTCATTCGCTTTCGCTTCCTGACGCATTCTTTCGATTTCTGCATCCGTTAAACCACTTGATGCTTCAATACGGATATTGCTTTCT
>JANXML010000312.1 GCA_025354645.1 Arcicella sp.
ACAACTAAATGGAAAGACAGTTGATAAAGTATATCAAGTTGACTTTAATAATGATAGACACGAAGACATTTACTTACCATGGCTTTTCTTCATTACATTTTCGGACTTGGACAAATTTTTAGAAATTGAAGGTGACTTTGACGGCGAACACATTAGAATAAACCTTTTTGACAATTCAAAACTTGACAATAAACTTAAAGAGAATAATTTACCTGATGAGCCAGATTGTTGGCGTATTTATAACACAGAACTTGATGAAAAACTTGGACTTCTCTTAGGACAGAAAATTGAGTTCATTGAATATGGTATTGACAAGGACGAATTTGAAATTAACGGTACAAAAGGCAAGGGACAAAAAGGTGTTTTTAATTTCATCCGTTTCAACTGCGACACAATCCATTTGACAATATTTGAAGGTTCAGCGACAGGACTTGGCGTATCGGACGACTTAAACCTCAAACTTAACTTTGAAGGTACTTTCGACAATTACGACACGAAATAAAAACAACCGCCAACATGGGTTTGTGGCAAGTGGGGCGGACGGAAGTTATTGAACTTTGGTAATTCTTTTGTACTTTTGTTTCAGCTGACGGAAACCTTTTGAACATTAGTAAGTAATTCAGCATCAGTAATTTATATCGGCGGACGTTCGGGCGGAAGTGTTTTAAATCCCCCACCTGACCACAAGCCCCCGACGTTGTGTGCAATCGCATGACGCCACTTGAACACCCTGACAAATTATAATAAAAATAGCTATATGCCAAATTTTAGCCCCATCATTTCCGTACAAAATGATGGTTTGACAATTCCAGAAGTTGGTCCCTGGGCAGAACGGAAATACTCACTTTTAGGTGCTTACTGCGACATTTTTACGAGTAGCATGAAAAACAAATGGGACAAGCTAATTTACTTGGACTTGTTTGCTGGTGCAGGATATGCTAAAATTAAAGGTTCTGAAAAAATCATTAAGACTTCTTCGTTGATTTCAATGTCTATCCCAAATGTGTTTAACAAATATATTCTAAGTGAAATGGACAACAGTAAATTTAGTTCGTTGTCTGAGAGAGTAAATAGAGAGTATCCAAATCTTGACGTATGTTTATTCAACGGTGATACTAACAAAAATATTGATTCCATAATTTCAGAAATACCCAAATCTACACTTGAAAAGGGAGTTCTTTGTTTTTGTTTCGTTGACCCATTTTCAATAAATTTAGATTTTACAACAATCGAAAAACTCGCACGAAATCGAGTAGATTTCTTAATTTTATTTGCGACAGGAATGGACATAAATAGAAACAAAGGCATATATTTTGAAGGTGATGACGAAAAAGTTGAGAAGTTTTTAAAGAGTCCTAATTGGCGTGATGAGTACAAAAAAGTTGCGGACAAACAGACTATTTTAGACTATTTTGCTTGTAAATATGACGAAAATATGCTATATTTGAAGTATGTAAAACCCGAGCGAAAACAACAAATCAGGTCTTCTGACAAGAATTTACCACTTTATCATTTAGCTTTTTATTCAAAGCACAAACTTGGTAATGAATTTTGGAAGAAGATTTTACGCTACGGTAACAATGGACAATTAGACCTTTTTTAATATGGCACAATCAAATATTGAATGGACAGAGCAAACTTGGAATCCAACAACTGGGTGTACAAAAATTTCACAGGGGTGTAAATTTTGTTATGCCGATGCCTTTGCGAAAAGGTTACAATCAATGGGTGTGGATAAGTATAAAGACGGCTTTAAACTTACACTTCACCCAGACGTATTAAATGACCCAAGAAAATGGAAGCCATCAATCATATTTGTAAATAGTATGAGCGACTTATTCCATGACGATATACCCGTTGAGTACATTCAACAAGTTTTTAAAGTGATGAATGAATGTCCAAAGCATCAATTCCAAGTTTTAACTAAACGTGCTGAAAGGTTAGAGGAGTTATCACCCCTTTTGAACTGGACAGAAAATATTTGGGCTGGCGTTTCCGTAGAGAATCAAGAAACATTATTCAGAATAAAGCACTTACAAAAAACAGGGGCATTTATTAAATTTTTATCATGTGAACCTCTTTTAGAAGATTTGCCTAATATGGATTTGAACTTTATTGATTGGGTAATAGTAGGCGGAGAGTCGGGCTTTAAGGCAAGACCGATAAAAGAAGATTGGGTACTTGACATTAAACAACAATGTGAGGAATCGAAAGTTCCCTTTTTTTTCAAACAATGGGGTGGGAAAAAGAAAAAGTTAGCGGGACGTGAATTGCAAGGTAAAACGTATGACGAAATGCCAAAATTTTACCATGCTGTGTAACCGAATATGCCCACGGACATATCATTGGACGGATAAAAGCGACTGCACACAACATGGGTTTGTGGCAATTGGGGCGGACGGAAGTTATTGAACATTGGTAATTCTTTTGTACTTTTGTTTCGGCTGACGGAAACCTTTTGAACATTGGTAAGTAATTGAACATCAGTAATTTATGTCGGCGGACGTTCGAGCAAAGGAGTTTCAAATTCCCCACCTGCCACAAGCCCCCGACGTTGGCGGTCATTTTTTACGACGACTCATTTGCAAATTTTATAATATCATTCTCAATTAAGTTTTCTAAGTATTTCACTTGTTTTTCTGAAAGATGTTGAAGAATCTGAACAAATTCACACTTGAATAACCTTTTAAAAACACAATAAACTTTCCTTCGAGTGTCTTCATCATAAATAGAATTACCTCTACCATTGAAAAAATAACAGTTTGCATCATATTGAACTTCAACAACTTCAACAATAACTTTTACATCATTAATTGTTGTGATTTCGACAGGTTTTTTAAACTTATACGAAAAATAAGAATTTACTCTAAATATACTCATAATTTTAAGTTTACAATTTAACGCCCGACAATGACTGACATTTGGGCTTACGGTACAACTCGGACAACGAAAAAAAACGACCGCCAACATGGGTTTGTTTCTATTTCGGCGGACGTAAGTTATTAAACTGTGGTAATGCTTTTCGGCTTTTGTTCCGTCTGACGGAAACCTACTGAACATCAGTAATTGTCAGTATTTCAAACGGGCGGACGTTCCAGCAAAACGTTTTCAATTTCCGAAACAGCAACAAGCCCTCGACGTTGGTGGCAATATTAAAAAAACACCTGAACAGACAACAAAATCATATGAAACAAACCTTTTTCATTGCAATTTTCAATTTAACTTTTGCGACAGTTTTCGGACAGACGACAACTAATAATGTTTTGACTTCTAACCATCAAAATATTATTGGAACAAAAATAAGTTTAATTCCACCCAAAGGATTTCTAAAATCGACTAACTTTTTAGGACTTCAACAGACACAAAGTGGTTCGACAATTATGATTTTAGATATTCCTGGACCTTTTGCCGAAGTTTCAAAAGGACTTACAAAAGCAGGTTTTCTAAGTCAGGGCGTTCAAGTAAATGATATTGAAAACTTAACCATAAATAACTTACCAGCAATTTTAGTTTCTGGCGAACAAAACGCCTACGGAAATATTTATACAAAATATGTTCTATGTTTTGGAACGGACAAAGAAACTATAATGATTAATGGAGCATCACCGAACAATTTAACAGAAATAGCAAAAGAAATTAAGACCTCAATTCTTACAAGTTTTTACGAAGTAGACAAAAAAATAAATCCTTTTGATGTTGTTGATTATGAGATTGACGCATCAAAAAATAAGTTAATGTTTGCAAACAGTGTGTCAAATGCTTTAACTTTTACAACTGATGGACTTTCTCCAACAAAATCCATAGATAAGACATCGCTAACAATTGCAAAATCATTTTCAAAAACAACAATTGAAGATAAAAAACTATTTGTTCTAAATCGTCTAAAACAGTTGCCAGTCGAAATAACAAAAACAGAAACTACCGAAGAGATTTCAATTGATGGAATTTCAGGATATGAAATATTTTCAACAAGCAAAGACAAAAAGACGGGAGAACCAGAAAAAGTATGTTTCGTAATGCTTTTTAGCGACAATCTATACTATCTTTTCTACGGTTCAACAAATCAGGACTTTGATAACAATATTGACAGACTAAAAAAAACAATAAAAACATTTAAACGGAAGTAAAAATACTGCCACCAACATGGGTTTGTGGCAATTGGGGCTGACGGAAGTTATTGAACATTGGTAATTGTATTGTACTTTTGTTTCGGCTGACGGAAACCTAATTATCATTTGTAAGTAATTGAAAATCAGTAATTTATTTCGGCGGACGTTCGGGCAGAGGTGTTTCAAATTCCCCACCTGCCACAAGCCCCCAACGTTGTGTGCCATAGCATGAGAGCCAATTTGACAATTAAAATACAGTCAAAATGTTTCGTTTTAATGAAACATTGGTTATCTTTGTACAGACAATTGACAATCAACTAAATGAACGAACTTTTTGAGATTCTGTTATTGGAAGAGGTTTTTGATTTTTTGGCAGACCTCGACAAAAAGCACAGAGAAAAAATACTTTACAATATTCGTAAGTCGCAAACTGACAGAGACCCCGAACTCTTCAAAAAATTAAAAGATGACATTTGGGAGTTTAGAACGTTATATCAAGGACTACAATATCGACTACTCGCTTTTTGGGACAAGGCTGACAAAGAACATACCTTGGTAGTTTCGACTCACGGATTCATCAAAAAAAGAAGTAAAGTTCCTGAAAATGAGTTAATTATAGCAAAACAAATTCGGACAGAATACTTTGAAGAGAAAGCTAAATTAAAAATAATTAAAAAATGAAAGCATATACATTAGATTACGTTCAAGACGAACTGATTGGTAAAATAGGAACAGCAGACCGTGACAAATTTGAGTACGAACTTCAAATGGACTTAATCGGAAAAGCTATTAAGCAGACCAGACAGGAACGCAATTTGACACAAGAAGAGTTAGGCAAACTCATTGGCGTTCAAAAAGCACAAATTTCAAGATTAGAAAGTAACGCCAGTAACGTAACTATGGACACTTTAATGAGAGTATTTACTGCATTAAAGGCAAAGGTTAAATTTCAGGTAGAACTTGCCAATTTGAACATTAGCGTCGGATAAAGCTACGGCACACAACATGGGTTTGTGGCAAGTGGGGCTGACGGAAGAGATTGAACATTGGTAATTCTTTTGTACTTTTGTTTCGGCTGACGGAAACCTTTGAATATTTGTAAGTAATTGAACATCAGTAATTTATATCGGCGGACGTTCGGGCAGAGGAGTTTCAAATGCCCCACCTGACCACAAGCCCTTTCCGTTGGCGGTCATGTTATTACGACACAGCATTACCGACAATTGAGAGATATTTGTAAGATTTTACAACAAAACGTTTATCAGTTTTGAAATTTGACAAAGGGATAATTTCTTTGTTTTTACCGCTAGACAAACCATTAGCC
>JANXML010000226.1 GCA_025354645.1 Arcicella sp.
AAGTCGTGCGGTTGAAACTCGTGGAGGTGATAAGAAACCTCAACTTTCTGATTTACGTGAATCGGGATCAATTGAGCAAGATGCGGATATGGTAATGTTTATCTATCGTCCTGATTATTACGGGATTACGCAAGATGAAGCGGGAAATTCAGTTGCTGGAATCGGTGAATTAATTATCGCCAAAAACCGTGCAGGTTCATTGGATACTGTTCAATTAAGATTTATTGGAAAATATACAAAATACTGTGATTTGGATGCGGGAGATTATGGCGGGTTTGGCAATGATTCTTTACAATCATTTACGCAAATTGAAAATCCAGTGGCGAATTTTGAAAATAATGGTTCAAAAGTGATGAGTAGCAAAATGAATAATCCACAACCCCCACAACAAAATCAAAATCCATTTGGAAGTTCACAACCGAATCAAGATGTACCATTTTAGTGAGTATAACAGGTTTCCAACCTGTATCGCATTTCAAATAACAGGTTGGAAACCTGTAATACTCCAAAAAGGGCAAATCTACCGAGGATTTGCCCTTTTTGTTTTAAAAAAATCAAACATCATCTCGGACTAAGTCTAAAACTGACTGTTCCTGTCGAAATGTCAGGCTTATCACCATCCGATGTAGGTTTAAATTTTGTCTTTTGAACGGCTCTTTTGTATTGCTGTGCGATAGCAGGACTAACCGTACTCTCAATCTGAGTTACATCAACCACATCGCCATCGGCATCTACTTTAATTCTGAACTTTATTATTCCAGTTTCATCAGAACTATCATCAACATTTGGTCGGCTGGTCCATGTCCAACCTGTAAGACTTAATGAGGGTTTATTACCTCCTCCACCATCACCACCTGGTCCACCGCCTTTACCCGAACCTCCTCCTGTGCCATCTCCTGGGGGTTTTTTCTCATAAGTACCACCTTTAACTACATTTCCATCAGGTTGCCCTTGATTACCTTTTCCTCCACCCGTTCCATCGGCTCCACCGCCAGCATTGGGATTCGACCCCGTCGTTCCATTAGCATTTGACTTTCCTTTTTTTGCTGGAAATAATCCGTCTGTATTCACTTTTGGTTGCTCTACGGCTTTTGGAGGTGTTGGCGTTGGGGGCGTTTCAACTGGTTTTGGACTTGGCTTTGTCGTAACCTTTGCAGAAGGCGTTTCTTTAACAACCACTGGGCTTTTTACTTTACTCGTAATAACAGGCGTTTCTTTAATTGGCTTTGGCTTAACGGGCTTCACCTTCACAACTTCTGGAACAACCGTAGATTTCTTAATTTTCTTTATTTCAACAACTTCCGCAGGTTTTGAATCAATTTCATTTTTTAGGGGACTTGCATTGTTTTTGGTAAAAACATTTCCACTTCCCTTTTTATCAGTACCAAAATTTACAACAAAACCTCCACCACCAGCTTCTTGAACTTTTTTATTTTCTTCCGCCGTCCAAATAATTACGTACCAAAAGAGGAAAAACATTAAAGCATAAAAAGCAAAAGTTATAAAAAAGGCAATCTGCCGATTTTTTGATTCATTTTCTTCTAATTGATAAGATGTCATGGTATGAGGGAGTAAGGATTGATTTACTTTCGTGCAAAGAAAAATGCCACTTTGCAAAAAACGTTGATAAGTATGTTTCCAAAAGGATTTACTTATCAACGTTTTAATTTTATTTTTTGTATATCCAAGTCGCTTGATTCATCGTTTCAGCAACTTTGAGGGCTTCTTTATCAGCTTCTGTTTCGTCTTTAACCCCCCCTGCTGAAACTTTTATCAACTTTTCATTTCGTTTCGGATAAATTATTTCTGAATTATCAAAACCTTTATTTTTCAAGGTACTCAAAAGATTTTTAGCATTTTGCTTACTGCCGAAACTCCCAGTTATTATAAAAAAACGATTATTAGATTCAGTTGAAGCATTTTTAAATTCAGTAATTGGTTCTATTTTTGGCTCAACTTCAGGCTTGATTTCAATTTCATTTTCAAATTTTGAAACAACAATTGGAAGTACTTCTTTAATAATTGGGTTTGCAACAATTTGAGTTTGGAAAGGATTAAGTGAACTCAAATTAGATTTTTGAGTATCGAAAAAGTAGATAATTGAAAAAAGCAATATCGAACCTGCAATCCCATAAACATAAGGCAAAACTTTACTGAAACGTCCTCTTTGGTATGAATAAACGTTTTCATCTTCTAAAACCTCCGCCATTGGTTCACGGTTATCAGTAGCAAAAACTTGTTGAATTGTTGAATTGGAAACAACTTTTGGTTGCATTATTATTTGCAATTCGTTTTGTAAGGATTCAGATTTCTTTAAAAATATGTTTTCCATTCCAAAACTTTCACTGTAAAAATTATTGGTCGGCTTTGGCTGAAACTGAATCCTCTCCTCATCATTCTGACTAAAAGTCCCTAATCCATCAATCGAGTAGGTTTTATCAAAACGCAAATATCTTCTCGTATCATCCACAAAAGTCTTTACTTTCAAATTTGCCTGAGAAAGTGTTAAATTTTCTTCCTTAGCAATATAATTTGACAATAATCCATCATCATTTTTTAACAACGCATTGAAAGCCAACCACTTCTGCGGTGGAGCAATAAAACGATTAGTTGAATTGATTTTTGCACAATCAAAATTTGTTACAAATCCTCCAAAATCGGGGATAACTACGCAGTCTTGCTCAAAAAGCAATTCTTTGATATGGTTTTGTACAGTTGTCATAATTTTATGTTATTAATAAATAACCCTTCTTTTAATTTGTTATTAAAAAAATAGAAAATATTATTTTTGCGTTAAATAATACCAAACGATTTTCTAACACGAATTTAAAAAGAATATGACAGACCACCAAGAAAATTTACGCCCTGCGTTGGATAATATAAGTAACGTTGATAATTTTTATTAAAAACGTTGTTTGCCGACACAAATACGTTGAAATGATCAGATAATAAATAAGTGAATTTAAAGTTAAGATCAATTATCGGATCTAATTTAATTTCCCTATCAGTCACAAAATTTTTACCTTTAATACCTGCCAAAAAATATAAATCGGAACTTACCAATAATTTCTGTTGGATCGTGAAAGTATTATTCCAAGTTGCGGAGAAAGTTGGACGATGCCAAGCAGTTTTCAAATTTCCTAATCCACTAAACACATTAACATCAAACTTCAAATTTGAACGAAACATTTCTGGAATTTGATAACTTAACTGTGCCATGAAATTAGTTACTTTTACTGTCGTTGTGTCATCTGAATATAAGGCTTCAAAACGAGTACTGTCAGTCTTTGAATTATTAAAGACGTAAAAATCTTTATAAGTAGCATAACTTATTTTAGCCTCCAAATCTAACCCATTTTGAAGTGACGCTTTACCTCCCGCATAAAAATCTCCTGTTTTTCTGGTATTCCTTAACTCAGTAAAACGACTAAGCCATTGATTTTCAAGCAAATAGGAAGTTAAGTTATTAGCGTAAACATCACCTTCATACCCGACGAAAATCTTAACGCCTTGAATTACTTGGGCATCTAACTTTATAATTGGATAAATATAACTGTTGTTGAAAGTATTTTTTTCTCTATCGTTGATGACATTCAAACCAGCGGTAATTGTGAATTTGTCGTTTTTATATTGAAAGGTTGGTTTCAATTTATAAAGATTTCTGTATAAAGTAAGTGAATCTTGTCTTTGAGCCAACACGATATTACCTTCAAGACCCGCTGTAAGTTCATCAGTAATCGTGAAAACGGCATTAACAGATCCTTTCCAGACCAATTCGTTTGCTTTCAAGTGAGTAAATAAATACGATAAATTTGATTTAAACTGATAATCAACTTTTGAATCTTTGTTATTGTTGCTCACTGCACCAATGAAATTAAATTTATTCCAAGAATTAAAAATTTGTGCTTCAGGAAAATCATAATTCTTGGGTGTAAATCCATAAAAATCAAATCCTCTTCGCTCCCAACCCAAGGCTCCTTCTAATTTAACTGCATCAAAAGAAGTACGACTATGAACCTTCACTAAATTCTGAGAACTTCCTGAATAATTTGCTCCAACGGGTCCTAATCTAAAATTATTATGTTTTATATAAATGCCATGATAATTATCTTCCCCCATTGGAATTCCCACATGAGCTTCCAAGAAAGTATGTGCATAATTGCCAATTCCTGCCCGAATTATGTTATTGTATTTTGCCGCCTTTGAATTGGTTTTATCATCATTATCCTGCGGCATAGAAACCGTTGGACTAAATTCAGGGGTTTGTACGGGAAGTTTTCTCTCCACAAATTCATATCGAATTGGTTTGCGAGCATCGTCTCCTACATTTGTTGGAATCTTTTCAAAAATACGATTTGCCTGTGGAAGGGATACTTTTGTATCTTTATAAATCTCAATATCATCGGTTTTGACTTCACCTTGAGATTTTTGAGCATTCGTTTTCAATAATGGCAAACAAGCCACTAATAAGGTCTTTAAAAAAATTTTATAATTAGGATTTTGCATAATTTAGATTTTGTAAGGAGTATTTTCAGTTATCAGTTAATAGTAAACAGTTATAAGTTTACTCACAATTACATACTTTTCAACTTCCCTAAATAATTCCATTATGGTTTAAATTTTCGGAAAGTTCCTCTCATTGAATTTACTTTTTTTCAAGTGATTTCAATTTCACTTTTGCTTCTGCAACGATGTCTTTGTCTGATAAATTATCAATCAATGAATTTAGCGTTGCTTTTGCTTGGAAGATATTATCAAGTCCTACAAAATCATCGGCTAATAACAAATACGCTCGTCCAACGATTTTATCCGCCGCATCCGAAAATTCATTTCTGAATTTTGCTATAATCATATCCGACGATTCTTTGTATTTTTTCTGATTATACAACATTTGAGCAATCAAATATTGAGCCTCAGCACCAAAATCATCCTTAGCCAATGCAATGGTTTGATTAAATGCTTCCGTTGCTTTCGGATAATCATTTTT
>JANXML010000243.1 GCA_025354645.1 Arcicella sp.
GAAAATGTAAATGTTTTAGAATGGTTAAAGAAACCTATCGAAATCGTCTAAATCACATTGCACAAATTTGGCTAATAGTATGTGGACTCGTAAATCTTAATCTTTGAAAAGTTATATGTTTTTTAGGAAAGAGGTCTAATAGGTATTGGATTTTTGGAATGCTGGAAATAGGTGGGGTAAATAAATTTCTAAAACTTGACCAATGAATAAAATATTTGTTATTAAAACATTTACTTTAGTCAGTTGTTCAATAGTTATACTATACTTTCTTGAAATACTGTAAAGTGTTTCCTTAGATTGGACAGTGTAGTTAATGGTCTATTTTGTTATAATTTGAAGGCAATTTGAGGTTTTTTTGAGGTTAAAAATTAATTGATGGAAATAAAATAATTAACTTTTATTTAATTATTTTTTAAAAATTTAATTAAAAATTAATTATTTCTTGCCCCAAAAAAAATCTAAAAAATTCTGAATTACTAAATTTACCGAAAAGAATAAAAAATAAATAAAAAAAATAATTATTTTATTTGTCTGTAAAGATTTAGCTAAGTAATCTTACACACTTGATTATCAGGAAGTTCAAAACTAATTTTTCAATTCACTATTATACCCATAGAAGAATAATGAAAAAAATCGCCTTAGTTTTTGGTCTTTTTGTCCCAACTTTATTTTCTTGTGGCAAGCAAGACAAAGTTACTCATTTGAAGAATTATCATTCAGTAGAACAAACTGTAAAAGATAAAACTTCGGAAGATTCTCAGAAAAAGAAGTCGCATGTTCAACTGCGAAATGCAGGAATGTCACAAATGGATTTTAATAAATTACAAAGAGTATTAGGGAAGATAGATATTGCTAAATATTCAATTGAAAGTAATACACAAATTGAGTTAATTGAAACCTTGAATTATAATATTAATGTGAAAGGTTTTAACAAAATGATTGACGATTTTAATTTACTATACGCTTCTGATAATGAAGTGTTGATGCAAAATTATCAAAATTATGCAGATGAAAATTGTAAGAAAATTTATGGTTGTGTAGGTACTGTTAATGATTCAAAATACGACTGGAAAATAATAAAGTTCTTACCAAATCCTGAAAGATGTACATTAGAACCTACTATTACGATGAGTAATGTAATGTTGTACAAGTAAACAATTAGGTATCAAAATATTTGAGCATTGTCTCAAAAAAATAAACAAAGTAAGGATTATAATGAAAGAGCCTGCCGTTTGGTGGGCTTCTTTTTTGCCTATAACTTAAACTTTAATTTTTTTTGACGTTTATATCTTCTAAAAATAAACATATTTTAATGAATGAAGAATACTTGCCTGTTTTATCTAACATTTTTAATTAAATCTAAATCACGGATGGGGTATTTCGTTTTAAGACTTTAAAGATATTGTTCTGATAAAATAAGTGAAATAATTTTCAAAAATAGATAGACAATCCGCTAAATCAAATCACAATTAGTAGATTTGTGTAAGATTTCCATTTTCATCAAAAACATATTAACCAATAATTATATGCTAAATTTAAAAGGGCGACTTTTAATGCTGTTGCTAACCACTTTCTGTTTCCACTCTTTTGTTTTTTCTCAACCCATCAAACCCATGCCAACGGGTGAGATTTTATTGAATCTTAAAAAATTAAATGTTGTCGGTTCCGCACTTTACATGGCGGCACATCCCGACGATGAAAATACCATCATGCTTTCGTGGCTTGCGAAAGAAAGAAAAGTCAGAACCTCATATCTTTCTGTGACCCGAGGAGACGGTGGACAAAACTTGGTAGGTCCAGAATTATCCGATTTATTGGGATTGATCCGAACGCAAGAACTCTTGGCTGCTCGTGCCATTGATGGACCAGAACAATATTTTACGAGAGCTAATGATTTTGGATTCTCGAAAAACACGGATGAAACCATGCAAATTTGGGGAAAGGAAGCGGTTTTGGGGGATGTTGTTTGGAGAATCAGAAATCTTCGTCCCGATGTGATTATTTGTCGATTTCCCCCTGATTCTCGTGCGGGTCATGGCAATCACTCTGCATCGGCAGTTTTGGCGGAAGAGGCTTTCAAAATATCAGGAGACCCAACAAAATATCCTGAACAATTGAAATATGTGAAACCTTGGCAAGCCAAAAGAGTTGTTTGGAATACTTTTAATTTTGGCACGGTTGCTCAAACGCAAAAACCCGCAGAAAAAGATTGGATTCAAGTTGACATTGGCGTATTTAATCCATTATTAGGAAAATCCTATAATGAAATTGCCGCAGAAAGTCGCTCACAGCATAAATCACAAGGTTTTGGTGTTCCTCGTGGGCGTGGTTCAAGACCTGAATATTTTGTTCATAAATTTGGGGATAAAGCGGATAAAGACGTTTTTGATGGAATTGATATTACGTGGAATCGAGTGAAAGGGGGTGCAGCAATTGAATCAGTAATTAATGAAGCGATTAAAAACTTTAATCCTGATTCGCCTTCCACCATTGTACCAAATTTAGTTAAAGCCTATAAAATGGTGATGACTTTGGAAGATGAATACTGGAAAACACAAAAGAAAAAAGAATTAGAAAATCTTATTATTGCGTGTTCTGGACTATACTTTGAAGCAAATTCAAATGAATATGCGGCGGCTTCGGGAGAGAAAATTAATGTAACTACAACTCTAATTAAACGCTCTGATTTTCCGATAAGGCAAGATAAAATCCGTTTGATTGGATTAAGTAAAGATACAACGATGAAAACTGAATTAGGAAATAATGAATTACAACGAATCACCTTTCCAGTAGAAATTGCCATGGGACAACCATTTACTCAACCTTATTGGTTGGCGGAAAAGAAAATGAGCAAAGGAATGTATCGAGTTGATAATCAAGAATTAATTGGTTTACCTGAAAAACCAGCTGATTTACAAGCTGAATTTTCTTTTACGATTGATAATCAACCTTTTACATTTAATTCGCCAATAATTTTTAAATATACCGATGAGACTCGTGGAGAATTATATCGCACCTTTGAAATTCGTCCTGAGATTTCTGCCAATATTTCGGATAAAGTTTACGTTTTTGCAGATAATCAAACGAAAGATGTTGAAATAACCTTAAAATCCGCAAAAGCCAATGTTTCAGGTTCAGTGAGTTTGGAATTGCCAAATGGCTGGAAATCGGTTCCTGCAAGTATTGATTTTAATTTGACAAATAAATATCAAGAACAAAAGGTAATTTTTAAAGTAACACCATCTTCAAAAGATTCGGAAGGGCAAATAAAGGTAGTCGCAAAAACTAACAATGGAACCTATGAAAGAGGAATTCTTACGGTGGCTTATGATCACATTCCTCCGCAAACACTTTTCCCAATTTCGGAAGCAAAAGTGGTAAAATTGGATATTAAATTCAAAGGAAAAAACATTGGATACATTGCAGGGGCAGGGGATGAAGTTCCAGCCGCTTTGAAACAAATTGGGTATGCTGTGACCATGTTAACCGAAAAAGAATTTAATGAAGATTTGTCAAAATTTGATGCAATCGTGGTGGGTGTTCGAGCTTATAACACAGAAGAGCGATTAAAATTTTATCAAAAGAAATTGATGGAATATGTTGAGAAAGGGGGAAATATGATTGTTCAATATCAAGTAAATAATAATCTTCAAAAAATAGACGGAGGTATGGGACCATTTCCATTCAAAGTGTCAAGAGAAAGGGTAACCGTTGAAGAGGCAGAAATTCGTTTCCTTAAACCCGACAGTCCCCTATTGAATTTTCCAAACAAGATTACTAACAAAGATTTTGATAATTGGATTCAAGAAAGAGGTTTGTATTTTGCCAATGAATGGGATGCCAAGTATGAAGCCATTTTATCTTCAAACGACCCAACTGAAAAGCCAATGGACGGTGGTTTATTATACACTAAATACGGAAAAGGAAATTATATTTTCACGGGTTACGCCTTTTTTAGACAATTACCTGCGGGTGTATCGGGTGCTTATCGTTTATTTGCCAATTTTATTTCTGTTGGTAAATAAATTATTGATAAAACACAGAAAAGCCCCTCAACTAAATAATTGAAGGGCTTTTCTGTGTTTTTTAATTCAAATATTAAATGATTTCTACATGATTTTACTGAAACATTAAACATTAAATTTCAACTATTTCTTCCGACCTTTCGTTGCAGGAGCAGGAGCTTCCTCACCTAATCGAATACAATCTTCCAAGGTCAAATCAGCGGGAACCATATCTTTCGGAATTTTCACATTGCGTTTTCCAATCTGAATATAAGGTCCATACATGCCGTTCAACACCTTAATCGTTTCATTTTCTGGAAATTCCTTTAAAAATTTATTTGCCTCCGCATCACGTTTCTTTTTAATAATTTCTACTGCACGATCGAATGTAATGGTTTCCAAATTGTCGGCACGACCCAATGAATAAAACTTGCTTGCGTGTTTTACATATGGACCGAATCTGCCTTTCCCAGAACTGATTGGTTCATCTTCAAATATTCCAATGGCACTTCCAATATCAGCCTGTCGTTTTTCTAATAAAAGTTGAATGGCTCTTCCTTCGGTAATGGTGAATGGATCTTCTTCTCTTGGTAAACTCGTAAATTTATCGTCGTGTTTAATGTAAGGACCGATTTTACCAGCTCCTATCACAATTGGTTTATCCTCATAAAAACCAACCTCACGAGGTAATTTTGGTAATTCCATCAAAGCCAAAGCATCTTCCAAAGTGATAGTTGTAATTAATTGGTCTTTCTTTAAATTGAAAAACAAAGGCTTTTCTTCATCTTTCGTTTTTTGTTCTCCTAATTGCACAAAAGGTCCAAATTTACCTAATCTGGCAGAAATCATTTTACCAGTTTTTGGATCAATTCCAATCTCACGAGATGAACCAACGGTGTTTCTGTCAATTCCCTTACTATCCTCAATGGTCTGATGAAATCCTTTGTAGAAGTTCCCAATCATTTGTGACCACTCAATTTTTCCTTTGGCAATGTCATCAAACTCATCTTCTACATCGGCAGTGAATTTAAAATCAACAACATCAGTGAAATTATCAACCAAAAAATCATTGACTACCATTCCTACTGATGTTGGAAAAAGTTTTGATTTCTCAGTTCCAAATGTTTCTTTACCGACTTTCTCAGTAATTTTATTATTTTTCAGAATCATTTCTCTAAAAGAACGTTCTTTACCTTCTCTGTCTTCTTTAACCACATATTCACGCTTGATAATGGTTGAAATCGTAGGTGCATACGTGGAAGGACGACCTATCCCTTTTTCTTCTAATGCTTTCACCAAACTTGCCTCAGTGTAGCGTGCAGGGGGACGAGAGAATCTTTCAGTACCTTTCAAAACGTCTAAATCTAAAATTTGCCCAATGGTGAGTGGAGGGAGCATTTTTGAGTTTTCTTCGTCTTCCTCATCATCTTTTCCTTCCAAATATACCTTCAAAAAACCGTCAAATTTAATAACTTCGCCTTGTGCAATTAAATCTTCAGTTGTGGTTGAAATACTGACCGTTGCTGTAGTTCTTTCTAATTGTGCATCCGCCATTTGAGATGCAATTGCTCTCTTCCAAATCAAATCATAAAGTCGTTTTTCACGTGGGTCCGAACCCGCTTCGCTTACAGAAAAATCCGTTGGTCGAATGGCTTCGTGAGCTTCCTGTGCATTTTCATCTTTGGTTTTAAACTGCCTATTAAAAACATATTTGTCGCCGTAGGCACTTTTAATGGCTGCGGTTGCATTTTCAATGGCATCTTCTGATAAACTGGTTGAATCCGTTCGCATATAAGATATTTTACCAGCTTCGTATAATTTCTGAGCGTAAGACATCGTGGAGGCAACTGCATATCCTAATTTACGAGAAGCCTCTTGTTGTAACGTTGAGGTCGTAAAAGGTGGAGCGGGAGTCTTTTTTGCAGGTTTGGTTTCTAAGTTTTTAATTTTAAATTCCGCTCCAATACATTTCTCTAAAAATGCTCTTGCTTGAGCTTCCGTCTCAAAATTTTTGGGTAATTCTGCTTGCAATACTTTACCACCCGCAAGATTGAATAAAGCCACGATTTTGAAAGAAGATTTAGAGTCAAATCCTTGAATCTCACGTTCACGCTCAACAATAATTCTCACAGCAACTGATTGAACACGTCCAGCAGAAAGCCCTTTTTTCACTTTTGACCACAATACTGGCGATAATTCAAATCCAATTAAACGATCAAGAACACGGCGTGCTTGCTGAGCATCCACTAAATCTTGGTCAATTGTTCTTGGACTCAAAATTGCATTCTGAATCGCTTTTTTAGTAATTTCTCTAAATACAATTCTTTTAGTATTATCAGCCAAACCCAAAGCTTCTTTCAGATGCCAAGAAATAGCTTCTCCTTCACGGTCATCATCGGTTGCTAACCAGACTTCGTCGGAAGTTTTAACTAATGCTTTAAGTTCGTTTACAACTTTTATTTTCTCTGGTGAGATGATATAGGTAGGCTTAAAACCATTTTTTACATCAATGGCATCGTTTTCTTTGGGCAAATCACGCACGTGTCCGAACGAGGAACGCACGGTGAAATCCTTTCCTAAATATCCCTCAATGGTCTTTGCCTTGGCTGGGGATTCTACTATAACTAAGTTTTTCGACATATCTTATTTTAAAGGTAACGAACGTTACATTTCGCCAAATATAGAAAATGATTTGATAAAAATAGAATCTAATCAATTGTTTTAACTCAAAATTTACGCCATAAGTTTATTTTTGGATTGATTTGTTTGTGTTAATGACTTGATAATTAGTTAATTTGCGTACAGTAAAACATAATAAAAATGGCAAAATCAAAAATATCAGACCTCAAAAAAATCCTTGATGAAATGTCAGAGGATGAATTGAAACAGGAAATTCTAAAACTATACAATAAGCTCCCACAAGTCAAAGATTTTTATAATCAAGACTTAATGACTGAAGAGGAACGGCAAGTTGTTTTGAAAGAATTTAAAAATAAAGTTCATAAACAATTTTGGACTTCGGGTGGCAATCCAAAAGGAATGGTGAATAACACGACAATAAAAGGAATCATTGCTGATTATGAAAAAATCGCTTTATTTCCTTATGATGTGGTGGATTTATTAATTTATCGAGTGGAAGTAGCTACTGACCTTGCCGAACAATTTGGTGGAATGCCAGAATCAAATTATAATGCTTCAATCACAGCTTTTAAAAAAGTGATGAAATTGATAAGAGACAATAATCTGATGTCACATTTTGAAGACAGAATTAAGAAAATGTTGAAAGCAAATAACTTAGATTATTGGTATATTGAGCAATTGGAATGGTTGTTTGAGGGTGAAGAAGAGGAATTGGAGTAAACGAATCTAAATTTAAAAATAATGAATGTTGTTAATAAAAACACCTCTACGGACTGCGATGTAATCTTAATTGGAGCAGGAATCATGTCTGCAACGCTCGGCGTTATGCTCAAAGAACTAAATCCAGACATCAGAATTGATATTTATGAACGCCTCGACCGCATTGCAGGTGAAAGCACCGATGCTTGGAATAATGCAGGAACGGGACATTCTGCCTTGTGTGAACTCAATTATACACCTCTTGAAGAGGATGGAACAGTTGATATTTCTAAAGCCGTCAAAATCATTGAATCTTTTGAAATTTCGAAACAATTTTGGGCTTATTTAGTCGGACACGGTTATTTTGGTTCACCCCAAGATTTTATTAATCAAGTTCCTCACATGAGTTTTGTTGAAGGGCAAGAAGATGTTGATTACCTAAGAAAACGATTCGAAGCATTACAAAAATGTCATTTGTTTGAAGGAATGGAATTTTCAACTGATTTTGAGAAGATTAAATCTTGGATTCCATTAATGATGGAAGGTAGAAATTTGGACGAACCGATTGCCGTTACCCACACAAATCATGGAACTGATTTGAATTTTGGGACACTTACTCGAAGCCTTTGTGGGCATTTGAAAGATAAATTTGAGGTAGAAGTTTTCTTGAATCATGAAATAGAAACCCTTGACCAACAAGAAGACAAGACCTGGAAATTGAAAGTGGAAAACAAAATTACGGGCGATGAACGATACGTCACTTCTCAATTTGTTTTTATTGGAGCGGGTGGAGGTTCATTACGATTAATTGAAAAATCGGACATTCCAGAAGCCGATGGATACGGAGGTTTTCCTGTAAGTGGGCAGTGGTTGGTGTGTAAGAATGAGCAAATAATTGCCCAGCATGGGGCAAAAGTATATGGAAAAGCCAAAGTTGGAACGCCGCCAATGTCAGTTCCACATTTGGATTCTCGGATGATTAATGGAAAAAAAGAATTGCTTTTTGGACCTTTTGCGGGTTTTTCAACAAAGTTTTTGAAGGAAGGTTCATTTTTAGATTTACCCGCTTCAATTTCATTTGATAATATACTTCCGATGTTGAATGTTGGGATTCATAATTTGGCTTTAACAAAATATCTTATTCAACAAGTAATGCTTACTTTGGAAGAAAAAGTGGATGTTTTGCGTGAATTTATTCCAACTGCTAAAGATGAAGATTGGGAACTTGCAGTTGCTGGGCAACGGGTTCAAGTAATCCGTAAAGATGAAAAGGAGGGAGGCGTTTTGGAATTTGGCACTGAAGTAGTAACCGCAAAAGATGGAACTATTGCTGCCTTATTAGGTGCATCGCCTGGGGCTTCAACTTCAGTTGTTGTGATGTTGGAAGTAATGGAAGAATGTTTCCCAGAATTGATGCAATCGAAAGAATGGAAAGAAAAATTATCAGAAATGATACCTTCTTACGGTAAATCTTTAAAGGATGATGAGGAATTAACTAAGCAGATTAGAGAATTTACTTTTGAGGTTTTGGGAGCGTAGATAAAACCAAAAACAGCATCTAAATTAATTTAGAGGCTGTTTTATCAATCAATCCTTATTTACTAACATTCCGAAAAGTAAACGAATGATAAATATGACGTTTTGCAAATCGAGCAACTGATGGAGCATTTACAAATTTGACGTAAGTATGCTTAGATACGCCAAAATATTCATACACCACATTATCTTGAAAAATAATCTTCAATTTTTCGTCCTTGTAATCAAAATCCTCAATATTTGAAGTCGTTGTGATTCGAGTATATTCCTCGGCATTCAAAGCGTGCGTTTCTGGGGCAATGCTTACCAATAAATCATAAGCCTCAATAATTGCCTTACTTTTCAAAGCCGCTTCCGCTTTGCGTTCGTCATCGTTGACAATTTTGTCAGGGTGCCATTCCTTAATTAAATTTCTGTAAGTGGTCTTTAACTCAGCAAGTTCGGTCGTTTTTGTTGCTCCAAATAATGCCCTATATGATGTGATTTTTTTCATAAAATTTTATGATTGTAATTTTCTACAAAATTAACCTCCATAATCCACATCTCCCATTTTAAGGATAAAGACTTGATAATCAGACTGAATATTATCGAATTTATGCTTTTTAAACCTTGTATTTTCATATTTCTTAAAAAGTAAATTGCATGAAACAAGAACTTGGTAATTTGTAAAAGAGAATCACATTGAATCAAACTATGAACCTATTCACAAAATAATCAGCCCAAAATAATATATTTGTAATCATACCAAGATTATTTATTACAATTTTAATTTACCAACATAATTCTGCAAGTTTGATTTTTCATTCTTATTTTTGCAATATTAAAACGGTTAAAGTATTACTTGGAAAGTATTTGGAACAATTTTACCTCATACTTACTGCCTCATACCTCATACCTAAAATAAAACTGATAACTAATAAAACATATCATGGCTTTTGACTTAGAAATGATTAAAGCGGTTTACGAAAAAATGCCTTCACGCATTGAAGCAGCTCGTAAATTAGTCGGCAGACCGCTTACGCTAACTGAAAAAATATTGTATTCTCATTTATGGGAAGGTAATCCAACTTCAACTTTCGAGAGAGGAAATTCTTACGTGGATTTTGCCCCAGATCGTGTAGCAATGCAGGATGCAACGGCTCAAATGGCACTTTTGCAGTTTATGCAAGCGGGTCGTCCAAAGGTGGCAGTTCCTTCAACGGTGCATTGTGACCATTTGATTGAAGCAAAAGTTGAATCAAAAATTGACCTTTCTGTTGCTGTCGATAAAAATAAAGAAGTGTACGATTTCCTTTCATCGGTATCGGACAAATACGGTTTAGGATTCTGGAAACCAGGGGCAGGAATCATTCACCAAGTGGTTTTAGAAAATTACGCTTTTCCAGGAGGAATGATGATTGGGACTGATTCTCATACGGTTAATGCGGGTGGTTTAGGCATGATTGCGATTGGTGTTGGTGGTGCAGATGCTTGTGATGTAATGGCAGGATTGGCTTGGGAATTGAAATTTCCAAAGTTAATCGGCGTAAAATTAACGGGTAAATTGAACGGTTGGACATCAGCAAAAGACGTTATTTTGAAAGTAGCGGGCATTTTAACCGTGAAAGGTGGAACGGGTGCAGTAGTAGAATATTTTGGCGAAGGAGCAACTTCAATGTCATGTACGGGCAAAGGAACCATTTGTAATATGGGAGCTGAAATTGGAGCAACCACTTCAACTTTTGGTTACGATGATTCAATGGCTCGATATTTACAGTCAACGGGTCGTGCGGAAATTGCAGCAATGGCGGACGGGATTCGTGAGCATTTAACGGCTGATTCTGAGGTTTATGCCAATCCAGAAACGTACTTCGATCAAGTAATCGAAATTGATTTAAATATATTGGAACCACACTTAAACGGACCTTTCACGCCAGATTTAGCAACGCCGATTTCTAAAATGAAAGAAATGGCGGAAAAAAATGGATGGCCCACAAAAATTGAGGTTGGTTTGATTGGTTCTTGTACAAATTCATCTTACGAAGATATTTCTCGTGCCGCTTCATTAGCTCGTCAAGTTGCTACAAAAGGACTAAAAGCGAAATCGGAATACACGGTAACCCCAGGTTCTGAGTTAGTTAGATATACAATTGAGCGTGACGGATTCGTGGCAACTTTTGAAAGCATCGGTGGAAAAGTATTTTCAAACGCATGTGGACCTTGTATTGGTCAATGGGCAAGAGCAGGGGCAGAAAAAGCAGAAAAGAATACAATCGTACACTCTTTTAACAGAAATTTCGCCAAACGTGCCGATGGTAATCCTAATACATACGCTTTTGTTGGTTCCCCTGAATTAGTGACGGCAATGGCAATTGCGGGTGATTTAACTTTTAATCCTTTGACGGATTATTTGACAAACGAAGCGGGTGAGCAAGTAAAATTGGATCCTCCAACTGGAAACGAATTACCTCCAAAAGGATTTGATGTGGAAGATGCTGGATATCAAGCACCTGCGATTGATGGTTCTGGGGTTTCAGTAAAAGTTTCTCCATCATCCGACCGTTTGCAATTATTAGAACCTTTCAAAGCCTGGGAAGGAACGGACTTATTTGGCTTGAAATTATTAATTAAAGCAAAAGGGAAATGTACAACCGATCATATTTCAATGGCAGGTCCTTGGTTAAAATATCGTGGACATTTGGATAATATTTCAAATAATATGTTGATTGGTGCGGTCAATTTTTTTAATGAAAAAACAGATAACGTTAAAAACCAATTAACGGGGGAATACGGACACGTACCCGCAGTTCAACGTGCTTATAAAGTGGCGGGAATTGGTTCCATCGTAGTAGGTGATCAAAATTACGGGGAAGGCTCATCTCGTGAACACGCAGCTATGGAACCACGTTTCTTGGGAGTAAGAGCAGTTTTAGTAAAATCTTTCGCTCGTATTCACGAAACAAATTTGAAGAAACAAGGCATGTTAGGATTGACATTTGCCAATGAAGCGGATTATGATAAAATCCAAGAAAACGATTCAATTGATATAAAAGGTTTAACTACATTTGCACCAAATACGCCTTTAACAATTGTTTTGAATCATGCTGACGGAACTTCGGAAGAAATTTTAGCAAATCATACCTACAATGAACAACAAGTGGAATGGTTTAATGCGGGAGGAGCTTTAAATATTATTCGGGCTAATATTGGAAAGTAATTTTTAGGAATAAATATTTTTAAAAAACAGGCTTTATTTTATTTAAAGCCTGTTTTTTGTTTTAAATCGGATTCATATTCCCTAATCTTTGCCCCATTAATACTGAAACAGAACTAAAAACATTTTTCTGAAAAAGTAAAATATTTAATGAACCTCCATACGCAAAGTGTCCTAATTCATCCCCTTTTTTAACTGGCACGGGCGGACAACCTGGCGGAACCATGCTTGAATGGTGGTTAATCATGGATGAATATATACCACTAATCGTATTTAATCCAACTGGAATCATGGCAACATATCCGTATTTTTCCGTCTTAAAAATAAAATAAGCACGGTGAAAATCCTCGAAAATGCTAAAATCCGTTGAACTCTCGCCGACATTCCATTGATTAAACCAATGTTCACCATCTTTTATTCCGTTATAAATTCCTGCAACTTCTTCAGATTCAACGATTTCGCCCATTACAGGGGAATGATAGCGATGATAATTATTAGGCATTAGAACACAAGATATGGCAGTGCCTCCCACAAAATGTGGTGCATACTCTGAATTATTTAACAAATCTTTCACGTTTATTTGACGGGTTTTTACTTGTAAGCTCGTAGTAAGCGTTAAATCTGTTTCAATAAAATTAATCTCAGCATCAGCCGAAGCCACTACCACAGAATCATCATCGGGAAATGAAATGGGTCTGGCATTTGCCGATGGTTTTAGTTTTCTCGTAAAAAATTCATTGAACGATTTAAAACCACCTTCGGGAATTATAAAATCTTGTAATTTGATGGAAGGGTCGTTCAACCACGTTTGAATTCCGATTAATGAAGCGGGTGAATCCATAAATTTGCCGTGAAGTTTGATAAATTTTATATTCCATTCAAAAATTTCTTTTGTGTATGGTACAGATGAATTTCTGCGACTTTTTAAAGTATTGATAAAATAATAAGCGGTTTTGTTGTTCAAATAGAAATAAGTAAATGGAACAATTTTTCCCAAACCCCCCGTTGGCGAAGGCACGAAAGTACACCAGCCTACAAAATAATCAACAAAATAATCAACCGTTGTTCCCGCCCAAGGATTGACAGAACCATCCAATAAAATAGGCTGGACATTGGCTACGGCATCATTATAAGCCGCTTCAACGACGAGATTACTTACAATTTCTCTTAATTCCTCGATTAACTTTTCCATTTCTGGAGTCAACTCTACACCTTGAATAGGATGAACAATTTGATTGTCAGTCTTTTCTATGTCGCACTCAGTTTGCGTTAATTTAGTTTCTTTCTTTAACTGTAATTGGCTAAAATCAACAATTGTGCAAACCTCTTGAACGCTTACGAATTCATTTGCTTCATAAATTCCATTGCAAATTCCGTGAATAATAGCAGGCGGCGTATTGTATTCTATTTTTGAAGGATTTGTTACTAATAGGTCACGTGAAATTTCAACGTTACGTTGAATGTTTTCCATCATGGTGTTATAAGCCTCTAACGGTTCGACGGAACCCGCTTGAATTATTGAATTCCATTGTTCAACAACTTTTATTAATGACCACGCTGCCAGGGCTTCGGGGACATAATTGTTCTTAATAAAATTATCTACTCCTTCTTCCGTGAGTTTAACTACTTTAATTTTTGCCATTTCATCCTCCAATACAAACGCTTCATTTGGCGTACCACCATAAGCAATAATAAGATTAAAAAAAGTCGTTTTCAAATAGTTTTTGGGGTCTTTTGAGGCAAAAGTCCTTGCATCAGCAACCATCATGGTCTCAATTACGGGCATGGCATGAGTCAAATATTCCAAAGGAGAAATACCCATTCTTTCATCAATTATGGGCATAAAACCTAAAATCACAGCACTGGAACCGACTGCACCCGCATCAAGAATTTCAACATATTGTCGAATAAAATTATAAATTATATCTGCCGAAGTTTGAGCCGTCCAAACGGTTCCTTGGTGTGGTAACAAAGGTTTTTTACCCGTAAAAGTCCCCAATCTATTGTCGTGTCTTGCTGATTGATAATCATTGAATTCTTGCAAGGTGAAAGGACTAATTTGTTCAATTGTTAGCCCTTGTTGTTTCCAAAGAGGAATAAAATCTGTGTCATCAATTGGCACAAAACCAGGGTCGGGACCAATGATGTTTGAATATAATTTTATGAATCGCTGAAACAAATCTAATCCTACCTCTTGTCCATATACTTCTTGAAATGATGGAAGATTGTGCGGTAAATTCAAGGCGATATTTGCCACTAATGTTTTATGGGCGGCACAGTAAGTAAACCAAGAATCGTCATTTCGTAAGTATCCTTCATATTTTATCCAATCGTGATAAAAAAGGAATGAAGTATTCAAATCACTGGCTCTGAATTTTGATTCTTTGTAATTTTTTGGAAACATTATTCCAAAATTTAAAACAGCATCTACATACTGCAAATTTTTATTCAAGATTCCCTGTGGAACACCCGAAAGTGCGATAGTTTGAACATTTGCGGGATACCCAAAAGCGGTTCCGTCGGTTGAACCATCCACACTAAAACGATTTGCATGATACAAATAAGGTGAATTCGTGGTGTAACCCAAGCCATGATAGGCTCCTAAATGCGTAAAACCCATCTCAATTTTATCGGATTTACTGGTTAAAAATTCAATTGAACCTTTGTTTTGTTCAGGATGGAAATAATTTAAGAGTGCATAAATGGGTTCATCATTTTTCAAGGACATTTTGTCTCTTAAAAATTTATCAATTAAAGTATTTCCATTAACTAATTGATTTTCAGGGGTTAATATACTTCCATAATCACTCACGGGAATAAAATACATTCCGATTGAACCATCATCCAGTGGATACACATAGTCTTTTACGACGTAATTTTTTCCGTCGGGCAGTAAAATTTCTGTTGAACCAAATTTATCCCGAGCAATATTGAAATTTTTGAGTGCCAAATCGGTCAATTCGTAGGGGCTGGGAAAGTTGGTTTGACCCGTGTTATGAACTACGGGGTTTCTAAAAGGCTTTTTCATGGTAAGAGAATGGGGTGTTAAGGTAAATATTTGATTGAAACGTAACTTTATTTTTGTTTTCGTCGGTAATATTTAATAAACCTAAAACTCACTTTTAATACTGTTTAGATAATGTATTGATGCTTTATCGTCAGGAAAAATGGCTAATACAGTTTCAAATAAGGATTTTGCCAATAAAAATTCTTTTCTTTGAAAGTGAATAATTGCCGCTTCAAACAATTCTTTTGTTTGGTATTTGGCTTCTCTAATTTTGAAATTATCGAAAGAAAAAACGTCATAAATTTCTACAAAAAGTTGCTTACCTTTCACTTGTATCTCACCCAAAAAACGATAATCAATCGGCAATTCATCCTTTATTTCGTTTAACACAGAATTACTTACAATAACATTTGAACCAAAAACTTTTGTTAAACTTTCAATTCTTGATGCTAAATTAACTGCATCTGAAATTACGGTTCCATCCATTCGTTCTTCTTCACCAATAGTGCCAAGCATGGCTGAACCCGCATTAATTCCGACACCTATTCTTATGGGAAAGAGACCGATGAGTTCTCTTTCAGTATTGTAATCATCCAATTCTTTTAATAAATGAGAAGCCGCCAAAACGGCATCTTTTGGAGTATGGGGAAATAAAGCCATGATTGAATCGCCAATAAACTTGTCGATAAAACCATGATGATTTCTTATAATAGGGCTGATTCTTTTAAGTAAACGATTGATAAATTCAAAATTTTCCTCGGGAGTCATTTTTTCGGATATGGAGGTAAAAGACCGAACGTCCGCAAACATGATACTCATTTCCTTGATAACATGGTCTCCTAAATTGACATCAACAACACTTTCTTTCCCTAAAAATTTCAAAAACTCATTCGGCACAAAACGACTACTGGCAACATTGATTCTATTAATTTTAATCGAAAGGTTTTCAATCGACAAAAATGCTCTTGACGATTTTAAAGACAATAAAAACGATTGACTAAAAATGAAAAAGAATAATCCATATTGGATGTAATAATCACTAATGATGATTTGATTATCAAAAAGTAAATCGTTTATAATCGTTATACCAAGAATGACCATTCCAATTAATGGAAAAATCGCTCCTTCTCGTTTACGAATAAATGCTTTTAGGAGAACATAAAATGAAAAAAACATCGATAAAAGTACCGTTAAACTCACTGGAACCAAGATGGCGGTTGATACGGTTGCAGGAAAAAAGAGGGTGATAGAAAATAGAATTCCGAGAATTAAATAAATTTTTCTGACAAATAAAATTGTTTCACTGGGAAATAATTCTTCCAGAAAAGCTAAAAACAAAGCAGGCAATACAAATACACTAACAAAAATTAATTTTGTATAAATTTCAAAATCAAAATTTGGATATAATATAATCAAAAAAGTTTCGCTTAAACATATACTTCTTAACAGGATTAATAGACAAATAATGCTGAAATAAAGTGTAGAAATTTCTTTTCTCCTCAGAATATAAATACCCAAATGGTGAATCGCCATTATGAACAAACTACCAATTAAAAATAAATCGAGGGCAAATTGTTTAGTTTGTATTTCTTTGATTTGACTTTCGAGACCTAATTTATAAGGTGCTGGTACGCCGCCTTTATCGAAATGAAAATTACTGACTTGTAACGTCAAAATTATATCTCCCGCTGGTGCTTCAAAATATACGTATTGTGGAACGGTTTGTGGAATGGAATTTTCTTTTAATTTACCCACATAACCATTTGCGGCTACGGGATTCTCATTAATCCAAAGTTTGTAGGCAGTAAAATGAAATGGAACTCTTAATCCTAATTTCTTTTTGCCAAGTTTATTTTTTATGGTAATTCTAAAAGTAGCAAAACCCTTTCCCGACAATTTATGATTTTCCACAGTATGCCCATTCCAAACATCTGGTAATTTTATGAATGTTTTTGAAGACGATTTTTTAAAATTGTTGGGGGATAGTAATTGATTCCAATAAAATTCCCATTCTCCATTGAGCGTAATAATACCGCTTTTTTCTAAATCTTTATCAGTTAAGTCTAAAACGCCTTTTTTGATTTCAATAAGTTCATTTTTACAACTTATGAAAAGCATTGTGGAAATAAAAAGAAAAAAAAGTCTAATTTTTTTCAAGTGATAATCATTAAATGGCTGAATAACACAAAAAGCATTACAAATTCAAATGCAGTTTTAATAAGCATCTGTAAATAAGATAGTTATAAGGTAATTATAATAAATCAGAATGCAAATTTTAATGAATTGTTGTTTCTAAAAAATGGGTAATTATTTATTAAATGGTAAGTTAGAAATTAAATTATTTAGTTTATCGAAGGATTTAAAGGATTAGTAGGTCGAGTAATTATCTCAACATATCCACCACCTGTTTTACATAAGAAATGGTAAAATCAATCTCTTCTTTGGTTGTATATTTCCCTAAACTAAATCGAATTGAAGCGTAAGCCAAATCATCACTTAAACCAATTGCTTTCAATACATAAGAAGGCTCAACGGAGGCAGATGTACAAGCGGAACCACTCGAAACGGCAATATCCCTTAGCGACATCAAAAGGTTTTCACCATCAATTCCTTCAAATGAAATATTGGTTAAATTTGGCAAACGATTCTCGATATTCCCATTGATTTTTATATTAGAAATGTTTTTAATTATTCCATTTTCTAATGTATCTCTTAATATTGTAAGTCGTTGATAATCAGCGATTAATTCAGTATTTGCCAACTCACAAGCCTCACCTAAACCCACAATTCCCGTAACATTTAAGGTTCCTGAACGAAAGCCTCTTTCATGTTTTCCACCATCCATTTGGGCAATTAATTTACTTGCTTTCGAGGTTTTTCTAATAAATAATGCTCCAATTCCTTTGGGACCATGTAGTTTATGTCCCGACAAACTCAACAAATCAATGTTATTTTTTTGAACATCGACCTCAATTTTTCCCACTGCCTGCGTTGCGTCAGTATGAAAAAGAATATGATGTTTTCGAGCTAATTCTCCAATTTCTTTAATAGGTTGTATAGTACCGATTTCATTGTTTGCATACATAACAGAAATTAAAAAAGTCTCAGAATTAATTGCCCTTTCAACTTGCTTAACTGAAATCATCCCCGTTGAATCAGGTTTCAAGTAAGTAATCTCAGCTCCCAATGTCGAAAGATGAATACAAACATCTAAAACAGCTTTGTGTTCAGTTTCAACGGTGATAATGTGTTTTTTATTTGGATAATTATTTTCAAACAAACCCTTAATTGTTAAGTTGTTTGCCTCTGTTGCCCCACTCGTGAAAACTATTTCTTTTGTTTCGGCATTGATTAAATTCGCCACTTGACAACGAGCATTCTCAACAGCTTCTTGAGCAGTCCAACCGAATAAATGAGAACGTGAAGAGGAGTTACCAAAATGTTCAGAAAAATAAGGTAACATCTTTTCTAACACACGTTTATCAACGGGCGTTGTTGAATTATAATCAAGATAGATTGGTAGTTTCATAAAAGTAAAACAGGTTTCTAACCTGTTGCAATTCGGTTTAACATTTAAAATAGGTTGAAAACCTGTTCTACTTAAAAAATATAAATGGGTATTTCATATAAGTAAAACAGGTTTCCAACTTGTTGCAATTTGGTTCAACATCTAAAACAGGTTGGAAACCTGTTCTACTCAAAAACAAAAAAGTGAGGCAAACGTTTGTTTGCCTCACTTTTAAATATCAGTAATTCAAAGATTATTTTCCTCCGAACAAACCACCAAGAAGTCCGCCTAATCCGCCTCCACCTTGTTGTTGTCCGCCACCGCCCATGAATTTACCTGCAATGTTCATAATATCTCCCATATCAACTTTTCCATCCGCCATTACGCCCATGATATCCGACATATTGAAAGCTGAGTTATTTGGATCATTCGTTTGCTGAACCATTGAACCCATGACGCCAGGCAAAACCTGCGACACAATGCCAGAGGCTGCACTATTACCCATTCCAAATTTAGCCATCAATCCACCAATTGCTTGTTGTGCGATGCCAGCAACAATTGGATTAGACATTAAACTTCCACCCGATGTTCCTGATTGTCCGCCAAGTAGTCCCGCTAAACCAGCCATTCCACCTTGACCTGCTTGTGCGTGTTGTTGCATTCCGCCAGTAATGGCACCCATAATTGTTTCCATCGCTGAATTATTATGCTCATTTGGAATAGCGGGGTTATTTACAATTGCTTCTTGTGAATTGTTCTGAATGAGACCCATTAATTGTTCTAACATGATTTTTTATTTTAAACGTGATTATTTTTTAATATTTCCACAATTATAGATAGACTTTCTCTAATTTCAACAATTATTTAAAGTTTATTTCAAATTGTGTGCTTATGACAACTAAAATACCTTCTCAGTCACTTCTGAACGAGAAAAAATCGTTGAAAGATGAAATTATTTCGCTAAGCTCAGATTTAATGTATCCTTCTGAATCAGATGAAAAGATTGAGTATTTTGAAATGGAAGTTTCCACCGATGAAAAATTATCGTTAGCGAATTTCAGGATATACAACGGAATTCGCCCTGAAATTGTGATTGAAGAAATGGATTTAGAATTATTCTTTATGCCATTAATTAAAACGGAAGATTGGTTTGGTGAAGACGAAAAAAAATGGGCGGAGGATAGTCTAAAATTAAAAAATCTACTTTCAGAAAAACTGAAAGAAATTAAAATTTTAAAAGTTAATAAAATTGAGATTGATGTTTATCTTTTTGGCAAATCAGAAGAAAATAAATGGGAAGGAATAAAAACCAAACTGATCGAAACGTGAATGATGGAACGCAGATAACGCAGATGCCTTCGGCAACGCAGATTTATGGGGATTTTGTTGTTTGAAATTTTGAATTACAAGCAAAAAACCGAACTACTACTTGAATGAAATCCTTTTAAATCTGTTCGGTTCGACGGTTCGATTGCCGAAGGCATCTGCGTTATCTGCGTTCTATTCATACTCACATACTCAAAAAAAGAGCGGTTCAAAATTTGAACCGCTCTTTTTTTCTATTTTATTGATGCTGTAACCGCTTTGAACGCCTCAGGGTTGTTCATCGCTAAATCAGCTAATACTTTTCTATTTAACTCAATGCCTTTTGCATGAACCTTACCCATAAATACTGAGTAAGACATTCCTTCCTGACGTGCGGCAGCGTTTATACGCTGAATCCACAATGAACGGAAGTCTCTTTTCTTAACCTTACGGTCACGATAAGCATATTGAAGACCTTTTTCAATCTTGTTTTTGGCTACCGTCCAAACGTTTTTACCTCTACCGTAAAAACCTTTGGCTAATTTGATGATTTTTTTACGTCTTGCTCTTGACGCTACGTGATTGACGCTACGTGGCATAATTTTGTTTGTTTTTTGAAATTTGGCGGTAAATTTTTACACTTATGAAGCCAATTTTCTGGTTGAACAATAACTTTACAGTTATCAGTTACCAGTTACCAGAAAATAAAACAAATAGTGTTTTTTAAACTGTTTACTGTTAATTGATTACTGTTCACTGTTTTTACATAACTAACATTAATGTTACTCTATCCATGTCGGCTTTACTTACTAACGTGGCGTGTACTAAGTTACGCTTACGTTTTGTTGATTTTTTTGTAAGAATGTGGCTATGATAAGCGTGTTTACGCTTGATTTTGCCTGTTCCTGTAACCTTGAAGCGTTTTTTTGCCCCAGATTTGGTTTTAATTTTTGGCATTTCTGTTAAATATTTAAAATGAAAAGTATTGATTTTATAAAATAGAGTACAAAGATACGGAAAACTTTAATACAAAAATTAGAAATACTCCTCAAATCGTTCGTAAAGCGAAGTTATGTAATTTCTATTACCGTTCGGATTTCTCAAACTTTTTGTAAATTCATACCAATATCCATCTCCAATTGAGATAAATTTTCCCAAAGTTTGCGGTTCTTTCTTTGAGGCTTTATCAGTTAAAAATTCGCCTACAAAAACTTGCCCCAACAAATCGCTGGCTTCTTCCCAAGGCATACTTCTACTAATTCTTTCACCATCAATTTCGGTAAATGCTTCTACCTTTCTGTTTGAGTAATTAAGAATTAACTCAAAAATTGAAATTCTATTATTTGAGCCTAAATTCTTGAAAATCAATTTAAAAGGATTTTCTTTACCGTAGGTTTCATATACGGTTTGAGTTAATTCCTGCAATAAATATTCCCATTCTTCCTGATTTTGAGGATTGCCAAATGGTTTATTATTTATTGATAATTCAATAAAATTTTGTTCTTCTTTTAGTCCTTTTTTATTGAGTTTCTCGGGCGTAAAAGCTAATAATTTCCAAATTGGTTTTTGCCATTCATTTGAAATCTCACCCGCCCAAGCCAAATCTTCTTCACCATTAAAACCCTCTTCTAAAATTTCTTCGTCGGTCAATTCGTCTCGATAGGTGTAGGCAATCTCAAATTTTGCATCAATAAAATCCTTATTGAAATCAAATGTGAGCAATATTTGATGTGAAAACGGCGGGGGTAAAATATCCGCCGTTTCAAATTTTATTTCTAAATGTTTAAGTTCTTCTAATTTCATAATCTCTACATTATGGTTTTGTTATTTTTGCAAAGATACTCACCCTTTTTTCGTTAAAAGTAGTTTAAGAATCATAGGAGAACAGTTTTTCAAAAAAAAGCGTAAATTTGAAAAAAAACAAAGTGTTATGACATATCACATCTCAAAAATGGCAAAAAATATTAATCAAGATTATCAAAATCGAATCGTGAACTTTTCGAGATTCAACATGGATGATGACATTTTCTTTGATTTTTGCCAAGATAACAACCACTTAACAATCGAGCGAAATGCCGATGGAACCATCATAATTATGCCCCCAACAGGAACATTATCAGGAGAAAAAAATTCGGAAATAGGTGCGGATTTAACTATTTGGAAAAGAAAAAATGGAGGACATTCTTTCGATTCTTCTACGGGCTTTACGCTCGAAAACACTGCTGTTCGCTCACCCGATGCTTCCTGGATGTCAGACGAAAGATACAAGAGCGTTGAATATGTTGAGTTAAAGAAATTTGCAAAAGTTACGCCTGAATTTGTCGTTGAATTGATGTCAGAAACTGATTCTTTAAAGGATTTACAAGAAAAAATGGACGAATACATGAGCAACGGTGTTTTGTTGGGCTGGTTAATTAATCCCAAAACAGAGGAAGTTTTTATTTATAGAGAAGACGGAACAATATCGAAAATTATTGGCTTTGACCATAAAATATCAGGAGAAAGCATATTAAAGGGTTTTGAATTCGATTTAAACCTATTAAGAAAATGAAAAAAACATTAGTAGTATTAACGGGAGCGGGTATTTCTGCCGAAAGTGGTGTTAAAACATTCAGAGATTCCGATGGACTTTGGGAAAATTATTCAATTGAAGACGTTGCTACCTTGACTGGTTGGGTAAAGGATCCTGTTTTGGTTCAGAATTTTTATAATCTCCGACGGGCTCAAATGCCAACGGTTGTGCCAAATGAAGGGCATAAAATTTTGGCGAAATTGGAAAAATACTTCAACGTTCAAATCATTACGCAAAACGTTGATGATTTGCATGAGCGTGGCGGTTCAACGAATATTCTTCATCTGCATGGGCAACTCACACAAGCAAGGGGTTCAAAAGATAAAGAAAAAATTTACGATATTGGTTATCGTGAGATTGAGATGGGTGAATTGGCGGAAGATGGCACTCAAATGCGTCCGCACATCGTTTGGTTCGGCGAAGATGTTCCTGAGATAATTAATGCCGTTGAAAAATCTGCTGAAGCCGATATTTTTGTGGTTGTAGGCACTTCTATGCAAGTTTATCCAGCGGCAAGTTTGGTGAATTATGTTGGGGAAGATGTGCCAATTTATATAATTGACCCCAAAAAACCCGATATCGAATTGACTAAAAATATGACTTATATTCAAGCAGGTGGGGGCGAGGGTTTGCAGAAGTTATTCGAGATTTTGACTGAAAATAAATAATATTTTTGAAATTAATTAATGACATTTACCTATTTTTTACTGCTTAAAAATTAAATAATAATGAATTATTGGCTCGTAAAATCAGAACCTTTTAAGTATTCTTGGGACGATTTAGTTAAACAAGGTGTTGGCATATGGGATGGAGTCCGAAATTATCAGGCACGTAACAACTTAAAAGCGATGCAATTAGGTGATATTGTGTTCTTTTATCATTCTAATGAGGGTTTAGAAATTGTAGGCTTGGCAAAAATTGTGAAAGAGGCATATCAAGACCCTACAACCGAGGATAATCGCTGGGTGGTTGTAGATTTAATACCCATTGAAAAATTACCTAAAACCGTAACTTTGAAGCAAATTAAAGGTGACGATAGATTAAAAGACATTGGTTTGATTAAACAAATGAGACTATCAGTAACGGCAATCAGTCCAGAAGAATTTGATATAATTTTAGGATTAGCACATGAATAAAATTTTGAGAATTTTAGATAATTATACTGAGATATATAATTGAAATAAAATACATTTGAAAGCGTTTTAAAGATAGAATTTTCATTTTTAATAACCATCAATATCCATGAAAACAATGATAAATCGCACCGTATTAATTTTTATGTTAGCGATGATAAGCCAATTTTCTCAGGCTCAAAGTATAAAACGTGTTGAAATTCCTGTACCAACAAATAGTACGGAAGTATTCACGATTCCCCTCAATCAGCAAGGCGTAATCGTGCTTAATCAAATTAATAAAACAAACTATACGCTTACTCGTTTCGATACAAATCTGGATAAAATTTGGACGGTTAATGGCACAATGGATGCGAGTTTAGATTACGTAAAGCATTCTTATGATGGCAATAATTTGTTCCTACTTTTTAGTCGGTATAGAAGTAATGTTTATGAGGTTGTTAAGGTAAATATTGGTCCAGGATTTATTGAAAAATATCAAATTATGTCAGTGGATAGAATGGAAGTGTCTGATTTTCAGGCATTAAACTCGTCCGTTTTTATTGGCGGCGTAGTGAATTCTCAACCTGTAATCCTCTTTACAAACCTAAACGAGCGTAAAACGAAAATACTTGCAAGTGCCTTGAAAAATCAAGCAGAAATTCAATCAATGGAGTTAGATACAACCGCTGATATATTGAATGTGACGTATGCGGTAGGTACGAAAGGTAAAAATTATCAGTTAGTTTTAAAATCTTTTGATGAAAACGGAAAGCAAATTTCGCAAGTTGCGATGAATCCTGATAATGAATTTGCTATGATGAATGGTCGTTTGAATTTAGTATCTGATTCAACCGAAGTGATGTTTGGAACTTATGGACACAAAAATTCCATTGGCTCTTCTCGTGGACCGACTTCACAAGGCATTTATTTTTCTAAATTAACGGACAATGAAATCACTGATGTGAAATTTCATAGTTTTACGGAGTTCAAAAATTTCTTTAATTTTATGCCAGATAGACAACGTGAAAGGCAAGAGAGAAAAATTCAAGATAAAAAAGATAAAGGAGAGGATTTAAGGTTAGATTATCGTCTTTTGGTGCATGATGTCATAAAAAAGGATGGGAAATACATCATGGTTGCCGAGGCATTTTATGCTGATTATCGTTACAATAACTATAATTCTTATGGATATGGTGGTTTGAATAGTTGGAATTCATTTGGAAGTCCTTACAATTCTTTTTATAATCCATATCGTTGGGGTTATGGAAACTACGGCTTATATTCGCCGTTCAGTTCATATTATTCGCCTTGGGGTTGGGGAAATCGTAATTATAACAACTCGCAAACATTTGATGGTTGGATTTACACACATGCAGTAGTGGCAGCATTCGATGAAAAAGGAAATCTTTTGTGGGATAATAGTATTGAACTAAAAGATGTTAAAGAACAAAAATTGACTGAGAAAGTAAAAGCATCCGTTAAAGGCGATGAAATTGTACTTTCATACAGCAATAAAGGTCAAATTTTTACTAAAATTATTCAAGCTGAAAAGGTTTTAGAAGATACACAAAAGAAACCGATTGATACGCAAGTTGAAGGTGATAAGGTAAAACAAACAACTTCCGATAATATTGATTTTTGGTATAATAATTTCTTCTTAGCCTCTGGTTATCAGAAGATTAGCAATGATCAAGAAGGAGGGAAGAGAAATGTTTATTATTTGAACAAGGTTTCATTTTAAAATTTTTCATAAGTATTTAAAAGTGCTAAAATTATAAATTTTAGCACTTTTTTAATTTAATTCCATTCAAAAGTTTCCCCAACATTTCGCCATGACTTTCAACAAATTCCGAAGCATTTTTAAGAGCATTTTCTAAATCCAAAGGTTCTTTCAAAATGGAAGAAGCGAATAAAATTGTTTTTTGATTAATGATGCTTTCTACATTTTGCAAAGTACCACAAACCAAGATTACTGGCGTTTGAGTCTTTTCAGACAGTAAAACTAATTGTGAAATAAGTTTTCCTTGCCAAGTTTGATTGTCAATTTTTCCTTCGCCTGTAATCAATAAATCCACATTTTGAAGTTTACCTTTGACTTGATTAATTTCCAAAATCCATTGAGAAGCCGATTTTAAATCTGCCCCTAAAAAAGCAACCGCACCTCCTCCAATTCCTCCGCCAGCACCACTACCTAATATCGTTTGTAAATCCATATTAAAATCCTCTTTTATTAACGCACAGATATTTCTTAATCCTAAATCTAAATTGCTAACTCCTTGACTATCAGCTCCTTTTTGTGGAGAAAAAACATGAGCCGCTCCTTCAATTCCATAGAATGGATTTAATACATCGGTGGCAACAATAAATTTTGTTTTTGTTAAATTTGGATGAATTTTCTGTCTATTTATTCCAGATATTTCAGTAAGATTTTTGCCAATTGGTTCAAGGATTTTACTATTTTTATCAAGAAATTCATATCCCAAAGCGGAAGCCATTCCAATGCCTGCATCATTAGTAGCACTTCCACCGACTGTTAAAATTATTTCTTTTGCTCCTTTTTCAAGGGCATCTTTTATTAATTCACCCGTTCCGTAACTACTGGTTATCAGGCAATTACGCTCCTTTTGTTTCAGCAATTCAATTCCAGAAGCTGTTGCCATTTCGATAATTGCGGTTGCTTTTTCTTTAATCCACAAATAATTAGCATTAATTTTCCGAAATAATGGATCTTGAACCTCACAACTGATAAATTCTCCGCCCCAAACCGATTGTAAAGTTTCCAAAGTTCCTTCTCCGCCATCTGCCAAAGGTAGCGTTTCAATTTCTGCGGATGGGAAAGTGCGTAAAATTCCTTTCATTAAACCGTCACACACTTGTTTGGCTGTTAATGAATCTTTGAATTTATCGGTGGCAATCAGGATTTTCATAGAAATAATTTTGCATTTACTTTAAAATAAAATTACTCATTTGAAATTTAATGTTTTTACTTTTGTGGTAAGAAATAAAAATTCATGCAAAACGAAACATTACAACTTCAAACGCCCCTTAATTGGTCAGCATACCAATTAATAGATTCAGGTGGATTTGAGAAATTAGAAAAATTTGGCAAATATATTCTCCGTCGCCCTGAACCACAGGCGGCTTGGGATAAATCAATGCCCGATTCTGATTGGGAAAGAACTGCTCATGCGACCTTCAAAAAGGAGAAAGGTTCGCAAGAAAAAGGCGAATGGATCATGAAGAAAGGTATGGAAGAACGCTGGTTTATGAATTATAAAACCAACGAGTTAGACCTTAATTTTAAATTAGCTTTATCGTCTTTTAAACACGTTGGTATTTTCCCAGAACAAGCCTCCAATTGGGATTATATTCAAGAAAAAATAAAAAAACTACCATTTGATAAGCCTAAAATTCTCAACTTATTTGCATACACAGGTGGTGCATCATTAGCATCTAAGCAAGCTGGGGCTGATATAACGCATGTTGATTCAATTAAACAAGTTATTTCATGGTCCAGAGAAAATATGGAAGCAAGTGCTTTAGACAATATTCGTTGGGTAGTGGAAGATGCTTTAAAATTTGTGAAAAGAGAAGCAAAAAGAGGAAATATTTATCAAGGTATAATTCTCGACCCACCAGCGTATGGACGTGGACCTGATGGTGAACGATGGATTTTAGAAGAGCAAATTAACGAATTATTAAAAACGGTTGAACAGATATTGGACAAAGAAAATTACTTCTTAATTCTAAATATGTACTCAATGGGATTCTCTTCTTTAATTGTTGAGAATTTAGTGAAATGTTCATTCACACAAGAAAAAAATCATGAGTTTGGAGAACTTTATTTGGAAGACAGTTTTATTAAAAAATTGCCTTTAGGCGTTTTCTACCGTTTTGCGAGTGTATAAAAAAAGCACATCTTTTTGAGATGTGCTAAGATTTTGTTTGTGTTAATTAGCTAATACTTCAAGGGCTTTTAACACGATAAGGAAAAATGCAAAATAATATACTTTTTTCATGAGTGGTTGGTGTTTTAAGGATGGTTAAAATTATGATACAAAGATACTTAGTTTTTTTATTTAATGAAAAAAAGTTTGCAAAAGTTTGCAAATTTTTATAAATATTGATTTTTATCAACCGCAGCAATTTATAACTAACGTTTGTGATTTGAAAAGCACAAAAAAAACTCATTTTTGTATAAATAACCTATTTTGACATAACAATAATTAAAACAATTTATGCAATGTTGTTTTGAACTTTGTAATTTTGAATAATGGAAAAACGCTTACAAATAATTTTTATAATAACTGCTTGCCTTTATTTTTTCAGTTCTTGTATTACTGAATCCAAAAAAGGCTTGTTGATTCCTACTGTCCCAGAAGTGAACGAAATTACTCGAAGAAAAGCAGCAATCGCTTTTTTGACAGATGCTATTGATGCTTCGCCAAACAGTTCTGAAAATTATTACAAACGAGCAATCTTATATCTTGAAAACGAAAAAGTGGGAGAGGCATTAGAAGACATAAATAATGCGATTAATATTAAGCCCAATGTTGGCAGCTATTTTCAAGCAAAAGCACAAATTTTAAGAGATTCACAACAACCACAATTTGCATTGGAAGCTGCTTCAAAAGCGGAAGTTTTAAATGCAGAATCTCCCGAACTCTACACGCTCTTGGGTGATCTTTATCAGCAATTAGGTCAGTATGATAAGTCAAAATCTTATTTAAGAAAGGCGTTACAAATTTCACCAAATAACGGAGAAACCTATTTTTTTCAAGGAGAAATTGCGGCAAAATTGGCAGATACTACCACTGCATTGGCTCTTTATCAGCAAGCATTAGGGTTGAAGCCAAGTTTTTTGCCTGCATATCTCAAACTAATACAAGTGCATACCAATTTAAAACAATACGAGTTGGCATTATTATACAGTAGAGAAGCAATAAAATATCATCCCAAAAGTGCGTCGTTATATTTTCAGAGAGGAAATACTTACCAACGAGCTTGGAAAATGGATAGTGCAGTTATGTGTTATAATCGTGCAATTGCTTTGGATACAAACTTAATACAAGCAAGTTTTAGTACTGGAATTATTTATTTCAAAACAAGGGCATACCGTTTGGCTTTGCCATTTTTTTTAAGAACTTTGAAACACAATCCAAAATATCCTGATGCTAAGTTTTTCATGGCACAATGTTTGGAATACACTGGCGAATACCTTAAAGCGGAAGAATTATACAACCAAATATTAGCAGAAAATAATCAAGATTATAAAGCATTGGGAGGTATTGCCAGAGTTCAACGAAAGGAAATTTATGGTGATTACATTCCTAATGAAGAATTAAAATATGATACAACCTCCTTTCCTAAATTTGAAATGCCAAAGCGTTCAGCAATAGATACAACATCCTTGAGACCAATGCTTCCCAAAGGCATCAATTAAAAATTAAAGATTTAATTACAGTTATATTCGAGGATTTGGAAAGAAAAGTTATTTGTAAGGCTTTGATTTTCAAGCATTAAACCCTCATAAACACAAATAGAATGATTAAAATTAAATTACCCGACGGTAGTGTCAGAGAGTATGCTCAGGGAACAACTGGGATGGACATTGCCCTCAGTATTTCGGAAGGCTTAGCCCGAAACGTCTTAGCTGCAAAAGTAAATGGAAAAGTTGTTGATGCATCAATGCCCATTAATGAAGATTCTGACTTTCAATTACTTACTTGGAATGACACCGATGGGAAAGCAACTTTTTGGCACTCTTCCGCTCACCTTTTAGCAGAAGCAATCGAATCGCTTTATCCAGGCACAAAATTCGGAATTGGTCCTCCCATTGAAACAGGTTTTTATTATGACATTGACATGGGCGAAAAAATGCTCGGTCAAGAGGATTTTAAGAAAATTGAAGATAAAGTATTAGAATTGGCTCGTCAGAAAAATGAATATCAACGCTCTTCTGTTTCAAAAGCAGATGCCATTGAATATTTTAAAGAGAAAGGAGATGAGTATAAATTAGAATTATTGGAAGGCTTGGAAGATGGTTCAATCACTTTCTATCAACAAGGAAATTTTACTGATTTATGCCGAGGTCCGCACATTCCAAATACGGGTTTTGTGAAGGCGGTAAAGCTCATGAGCGTTGCGGGAGCGTATTGGAGGGGGGACATTACCCGTAAACAAATGACTCGTGTTTATGCTGTTACATTTCCAAAACAGAAAGAATTAGAAGAATATTTAGTGCTTTTAGAAGAAGCAAAAAGACGTGACCATCGTAAATTAGGCAAAGAATTAGAATTATTTGCTTTCTCAGAAAAAGTGGGAATGGGCTTGCCTTTGTGGTTGCCAAAAGGTGCAATGTTGCGTGAACGTTTGGAAAATTTCTTGCGTAGAGCCCAAGTTCGTGCAGGATATTTACCTGTAATCACGCCACATATTGCCTCAAAAGAATTATATTTAACTTCGGGTCATTACGCAAAATATGGGGCGGATTCATTTCAACCCATTCGTACACCTGATGAAGGGGAGGAGTTTTTCTTAAAACCGATGAACTGCCCACATCACTGCGAAATTTATAAAACCAAGCCAAGAAGTTATCGTGATTTGCCCCTACGTTTGGCAGAATTTGGAACGGTTTATCGTTATGAACAATCGGGTGAATTGCACGGATTAACTCGTGTACGTGGATTTACGCAAGATGATGCTCATATTTTTTGTCGCCCCGACCAGGTGGAGGACGAATTTATGAAGGTAATTGATTTAGTTATTTACGTTTTCAAGGCATTAGGATTTGATAATTATTCAGCTCAAATTTCGCTTCGTGACCCTGAAAACAAACAAAAATATATCGGTAATGACGAGGATTGGGATAAAGCCGAAGCATCAATTATTAAATCTGCCGCAGAAAAAGGATTACCAACGGTTGTTGAATTAGGAGAAGCTGCGTTTTATGGTCCGAAATTGGATTTCATGGTTAAGGATGCTCTGGGGCGTAAATGGCAGTTAGGAACGATTCAAGTTGATTATCAACTACCACAACGTTTCGAGTTGGAATATACTGGTTCAGATAATCAAAAACATTGTCCAGTAATGATTCACAGAGCACCATTTGGGTCTTTGGAACGATTTATTGCGATTTTAATTGAGAATACTGCGGGCAATTTTCCGCTTTGGCTTTCTCCAGAACAATTGGCAGTTTTACCAATTTCGGAGAAATATGAAGATTACGCCAATGAAGTATTCTTGAGATTGCAAGAGCAAGATTTACGAGGATATATTGATCATAGAGATGAAAAAATTGGTCGTAAAATCCGTGATGCAGAAATTAATAAATTGCCCTTTATGCTAATTGTAGGTGAAAAAGAATCTGAACAAGGGATGGTTTCTGTCCGCAAAAAAGGAGAAGGTGATTTAGGAATGATGAGTATCGAAGATTTTACGAAAATTGCTTTGGAAGAGATAAATAAGAACATTGTAAAATTTTAGAAAAATTTTGAGCGAAATTAAGAACTTTCCGAAAGTTTTTTTATTTTCGGGAAGTTAATTGATTAAACTACTTTGAAGTTTCAAATTTCAATTTCGTTTTACAGAAAATAAAAAAATGTATTTGTAACTTTTTTGATTAATTTGCAGTTCATTAGATAGTAAAATTAGGGAAACCTGAAAATATAAATAATTTAAAACCAATCATTTAGCAAATATGGCGTTACGCCCGAACAACAATTTTAGAAATAATCGTAGAGAAGAAGAACCTTACAGAATCAATAATCTCATTAAAGGCGTGCTGGAAGTACGTTTAGTTGGAGAAAATGTTGAACAAGGTACAATGGAATTCAAAAAAGCCCTTGAAATTGCACAAGGTCAGGGTTTAGATTTAGTTGAAATCTCTCCAAAAGCCGTTCCACCCGTTTGTCGTGTAACGGATTATGCAAAGTTCAAGTACGAACAAAAGAAAAAGCAAAAAGAAATTAAAGCCAATGCGGCTAAAACGGTTTTGAAAGAGATTCGTTTTGGTCCAAACACTGATGATCATGATTTTAATTTCAAATTAAAACACGCCATCAATTTCTTGAAAGAAGGTGCAAAAGTGAAAGCCTACGTGCATTTTGTGGGACGTACTATTGTTTTTAAGGAAAGAGGTGAAATTTTATTGTTAAATTTTGCGAAGGGTTTAGAGGAGTTTGGAAAAGCCGACGAAATGCCAAGATTAGAAGGAAAACGTATGTCAATTATGTTTTCTCCAAAAGAAAAGAAAAAATAGTTTTTATACATTTTTAAAATTCCCTTTCGTTCCTTTCCATAGGAGGGAAGGGAATTTTCTTTTACTCAAATTCCAGAAATAATATGAAAAAATTTGCCATTATTTTAATCTTATTAGTTCATTTTTTTCATAATTACGGGCAAAATCCTTCAACTCTAAAATGGTCACAAATCAATACGCCTCATTTTAGATTGATTTTTCCGTCTCAGATTTCTCTTACCGCCAATCGGACTGCCAATGTGTTAGAGTCTGTTTATCAACCTGTTAGCAAAAGTTTAGGGCATGAACCTCGCCCAATTTCTATAATTTTACAAAATCAAACTACAGAGTCAAATGGATTTGTTTCTCTATTACCTCGGCGTTCTGAATTTATCACGACTCCTCCACAAGACTATACGCTTTTAGGAAATAACAAATGGTTAGATTTACTGGCTGTACACGAATTTCGTCATGTTGTTCAAAATGATAAGGCTTTAACAGGAGCGACCAAATTGGTTTATCAACTATTTGGAAATAATGGATTAGCAGCAACAACTTTTCTAACCGTTCCAAATTGGTTTTGGGAAGGTGATGCTGTTGGCGTAGAATCTTCACTTACGACTTCTGGTAGAGGCAGAATTCCAAGTTTTGACATGGCTTTGAGAACTCAATTGCTTACGAAAGGGGCATATTCTTACTCAAAGGCGGTATGTCGTTCCTACAAAGATTTTATTCCAAATCATTACGTGAGTGGATATTTCATGACTACGTATTTGAAAAATAAATATGGAATTGATGCTTGGGATAAAGTTTTGGAAGGAACCTATAAAATGCCGTTCTATCCTTTCTCGTTTTCAAATAATATTAAAAAATTAACTGGTTTAAAAACGGAACAGCTTTATAATCAAGCATTTAAAGATATTTCTGAACAATGGAAAAATCAAATTGCCGAACTGAATGAAACGCCTGTAAAGACTTATAATTCTACAAACAATAAATATTTTACTAATTATCAGTATCCTCAAATTTTACCAGATGGAAGAGTTTTGGCTTTAAAATCAGGACTATCTGATATTGAGCAATTAGTAGTTTTAGATACCTTACAAAATGAGGAATCTGTATTAAAATTAGGAATATTTAACGATGCTAAAATGCTTTCGGTTGCAGGAGCAAAAGTCGTATGGTGTGAATTTAATTACGACAAAAGATGGACAGAAAGAGACTTTTCGGTAATTAAACTGTACGATTTTAACACAGGCAAATTGAAAAGTATTACCCATAAATCCAAGTTTGCTTCACCTTCATTATCATCGGATGGCATGAGAATTTGTGCCATTGAAAATTCAACAGAAAATAAAAATTCAATTGTAGTTTTAGATCTGAATGGTCTGGAAATCAAACGAATACAGAATTTAGAAAATGCTCTATATATTAATCCAAGGTGGGCAGAAGGAAACAATATTTATGCGGTAGAGTTGTTTAAGGGCTTAAAAACAATTGTAAAAATTGATTCTGAAACTGGGAAAAAAACAGAATTGTTTTTGCCATTAGATGAAAATATTGCTCATCCTGTAAAAAATGGAAATTATATTTTATACAATTCTGGAATCACTGGAATTGATAATATTTTTGCTTTTGACATGGTTTCCAAAAAGAAATTTCAACTGACAAATCGAAAATTTGGAGCATTTAATCCAACCATCTCTCCCGATGGAAAAACCTTAATTTTCAACGATTTTTCAATTAAAGGACATCAAATTGTTTCTATGCCCTTTGTTCCTGATAATTTTTTGCCTTTTGATGAAAATTTGGCAAAACCCGTTAAATATTTTGGACAAATGGTTTTACAAGAAGCAGGCGAGAATTTATTGAAAAATGTTCCATCGACACAATTTGAAGTTAAAAAATATAGCAAAGCAAATATCTTTAATCTCTACACGTGGGGAATTGTAGCAAATTCTTCGGATGTTAATAATTTGAATATAGGGGTTGCTTCAAAAGATTTATTGAGTACAACCACAATTGCAGCAGGCTATAATTACAATGCAAATGAAAATCAAGGACAATTTTATACAAATTTAACTTACAATGGTTGGTATCCTACCTTGAATTTTAGTTACACAAATGGTGGCAGACAGGCTGAGTTTTATATAGATAAAATAAATCCTTTGGATAGTTTGGTGAATGATCGATGGAATCAACAGCAAATTGTTTTTGGCGTTGGCTTACCATTCAATTTTACTCATTCAAAATATATCCAAAGTATGAATTTAGGAGTAAACGCTGCCTTAACACAAATTTCAGGTTATGATTTAAAAGATAGACCAAATACGTTGACGGGTAATGGAAATTATAATTCTTTAATTTATACTTTTTCTTATTCTGCGTTATTAAAACGTGCGGTTAGGGATGTTGCACCAAGATGGGGATTAACAGCCAATTTCTATAAAAGAGATTTATTGTCAGGTAGTATTTTGAATGGAGGTTTGACATCTTATCAAGCAAGCGTTTATTTACCTGGAATTTTGAAGCATCATAGTCTTAGATTTCGTGGAGCTTATCAAAATCAAGATGGTTTCAAAAATTCAATTGGTGCTCCCAACGATAAAGCATTATATTTATTTTCAAGCCCAACTTTATTTCCACGGGGTAATACGTATCGAGGATTTGAAAATTTAACAACGCTATCGGCTGAATACCGTTTACCTTTAATTGACCCAGATTTGACGATTGGTCGGTTTTTATACATCAAAAGAATCAAAGCAAATCTCTTTGCAGATTATGGTTATGGTTTCACAAACTATAATTGGGTTGAGAATAAAGATGGTAAACAATTCAATTATAGAGGTACTGATTCTAAAACGTATAATTCCTTTGGGATTGATTTAACGGCACAATTTCATTTTATGAGATTCTCACAACAATTCGAAGCGGGTGTTCGAGCGATATATTTGAATGATAAAGGGCAATTTTTTATACAACCTTTAATTTTAGATATTGGGTTTTGATTAATTCTTAGTAAGTTTGATAAAATAATTTTCCTTTGTTTCCACTTCCCGCTATGCGTTATTTTACAAAAAAAGTCTATTGGACAGTACAATTTTCTTGGTGGCTTTTTACAACATTTGTTCTACGTTATCCTACTACAAAATATTTCAATAATCCAGAAATTAAATACAGTTATTTAATTGTTAGTTTTCTGATATGTATTTCGTTCACACACTTTTATGCCATTTTATTTCAAAAAAAATTTCATGATAATAAGAGAACAATCGCTTTCGCATTACTGGGTGTGATGGTAACAGGAGGAACTATTTTTCTTTTAGATTATAATTTTGATTTCCAAAGATATCGAAAACCGAGTGAAGGTTTGCCGCTTGAAATGTATGATTATTTTCAGTTTTTTATAGAATCAGTCCGATACGTAGGACTCTGGTTTTTGTTCTATCACTTGATTATAAGTAATTCAGAATCGCATTTAAAAGCCATTGCATTGGCACAATCTGAAACTGACTTAAAAACTGCTGAATTAGCAAATCTCAAAAATCAACTTAATCCGCATTTCCTTTTCAATGCCATCAACAGCATTAAAGCACTTACTTTATCTGATCCTCATCTTGCCCGAAACGCCTTAACCGAACTTTCTCAATTACTTAGAACATCATTGACGATGGGGAATGAACAATTAGTGACGCTTGAAACGGAAATTAGTTTTGTTAAAGATTATTTATTTTTAGAAAAAATCCGATATGAAAACCGCTTAAATTATTCATTCGATATTGACAAAAATTCTTTAAATATTAAAATTCCGCCCATGTCATTACAACTTTTAGTGGAAAACGCCATTAAACACGGAATTGGCAGGAACAAAGCTGGAGGAGTAATTAGAATTAAATCAAATTTTGCAGCAAATACTTTTGTATTATCAGTCATAAATTCTGGAAAGTTAAAAATGAATCCCTCTCCTAATGCTACTGGTGTTGGGATAAAAAATCTGCAAAAAAGATTATTTTTTAATTTTCAAGAGCATGCTATTTTTAACGTTTTAGAAGAGAATAATCATGTAATTGCCTCCATAACCATTAAAAATCAAGTCTAATTTTGAAGCTTTGAAGAATTGAAAAGTCTTAAATTTCCTTTTAATTCCAGTTTTTTAAATCGTCCAGTTAACCCAGCACTAACAATTACTTCCTGCCCAGCACTTATTGTAACGAAATCAAGGGATGTCGGAATTCTTCCACATTTCCATGTCGTATAGTCATGCCAAGTACCAGAATTTTGACTTATGATAGGAATCAGTCCAGAAAAATTACCTGGAATTGAAATTTGTGGAGAAATCAAAATATTCTGATTACTATCTTTTACTTTCACTCGATAATTTCCAGAGGCGGCAGAATAGCTGTATGAATTTGATAAATTGTTATTAGCAGAATTATTATTTGTCCATTGTGGAGCGTTGTAAGTATTTGAAACGCTCATCAATAGGCTTGAAACACTATTGCAATCACTTGTAAGATTTGGAGGTGGTGTGGATAAGTAAGGACTTGAATTTGCAAAAAAAGCGGTATTTAATTTTTGATTCCAGACTCCAGCTAAAATTCGGTGACCATTCCCAACAAAGTGAATAGAATCACTTGTTCTTATAGTTGGACCAACCAATCCATCTGTAATAGGTCCTTCAAAAACCTGAGTTGTATAATTAAGTTGTGCGGTTCCATTAATTCCTATCACATCATTTTGGGCATCAATAACAGGTTGCCAGGTTCTGGAATTGGGAATTTGAAATCCTTTAAAACGACTTGCTTTTGAAACTACCCATGCTAAATTTGATTTGCCAGAATGTTCTCTACTTCTGGTTATAATTGTTTTTAAATTATTTCCATAAGTGTTTCTACTAACTTCTTGCACGTTATCCGTCTCACCCTGATGCCATAAAACTGCCCTTACACCAAATTGGGCTATATAAAAGTGTAATGCTGCCCTAAGATTTCCGTAGGGCATACCTCGTGGAAAGAAAAAAATATTTAAAGGAGTTGCAGTCGAATCATTGGCTGATTCTCGCCAGGCATTTGAACCTGTGCCTGACCAGCCCGCATTAAAAAAAGCAACTGGTACATTTAATCTTTTTGTTAAAGTATCTCCTAATGCACCCCAACACCAAGCACTTACGCCAAATGGAGATATATTAAATGTTGAGTCTAATCGTGAAAACTCAGCTCTTGGCAGAACAACGCCACCATAATTTGTAGGATAATTAATTGTATAATTTACGACACTTACTCTATCATCATTTGCCATCGGTCCATAATTTCCTTGTTTTTTTAGCTCTCCATCACCTGTTGCATTAGATTGTCCAGCAATTAAAAATACTTCTCCTATGCCAATTCTTTGTAGCGATGCAGTACTAATTAGTGTAGTTCCATTCCATTGTCTAACTTCCAAATCATACCAACCTCCTGATACATTTAGGGTTCCAAAATAATATCCATTTGATGGATTTATTTGAATAATTGCCCAGTTGGTAGTTGTCCCTTGCGAGGGCGACATTGGGCGTGCAACCGCTCTTGCTTCGATTTTATCGGCAAAAGTTGTATAATTTCCTGCAATATAAATTGGAGATTGGTTACTATTATTTCGTTGAAAAACTGCTCTACTTGTTGGATGAGTAATATTGATTTGGGCAGAAATTGAAGTAGAAATAAAGCATAAAAGTAAAATGTTTAGAAAAAATAAAGATTTCATAAGATTCCTTTTTGGTAAAACGATAATTTAGATATTGCGAATATTTTAAAGAACATTATTTTTTTGCAAAATAGCCATTCAAACTATCCGAAAAAGACAAAAGAAAAGTTTTAAGATTGTAAGGAAGGAGATGAGAATTAACTGAATATTTACAAATATAACAATTCATCATAAATTTTGCGAATTGAATGATTAATTCTTAAACATGTAGTATAATTGTACGAATTTCAAGAAGTTAAAATAGTTTTATTTTACATAAAAAAATCCCCAAACTTCTACGTTTGAGGATTCTAATCTATCAATTATTTGACGATAATTAAGCGGTAATTTTCCCTCTCAATGCACGTGGAATTTCAATACTTGCAACGGGTGAAGTCATATTATTTAAAATAACTACACTTGAAACTACTAATTTTGAAACTTTCAAGGTTTGACCTAAATCTAAACCAGTAATATCAGCTTCAACAAAATCAGGAATGTTATCTGCCATCCCTTTCAAAGTCACCTTTCGTAACTTTTGAACCATCTTTCCACCTTTACGAACACCAGGAGAATCACCGATTACTCTTACTGGAACATCAATTTTAATTTCTTTTCCTTCAACGATTTCCAAGAAATCCACGTGAAGAATCATTTCTGACACTGGGTGAAATTGTGAATCTTGAACGATTGCGTGATGAATTTCACCTTCAATATTTAAAATTACTTCTGAAACTTCTGGTGTGTAAATTAATTCACGGAAAAGTATCATTGGAACAGCGAAATGGATTTGTTTTTCGCCACCATATAAAACACATGGAACAAGTGCTTCATTTCGTAAATCTTTGGCAGATTTTGTGCCAAGGGTCTCTCTGTTGTACCCTACAATTTCAATCTTTCTCATTTGAGTGATTTTGTGTCAATAGCCTTTCGATTTTAGTTATTAGTGATTAGGAATTAGTTATTGGTGTTGCAAAGAATGCGATTACTAATAACTAATAACCAATAACTGATAACTAATAGCTATCTTCTATTGACCGTTTAAAAATTAATACTTTATAAATAATGAACTGATAGACTCATGATCTCGTATTCTTCCAATCGCTTTTGCAAATAATTCTGCGACGGACAATACTTTAATTTTGGGTGATACTTGTTTTGAAGGAATGGTGTCAGTAACTACTAATTCTGTCAAAATTGAATTATTAATATTTTCGTAAGCATTTCCTGATAAAACGCCATGTGTAACAATGGCTCGTACAGATTTTGCTCCTTTATCCATGATTAATTGTGCAGCTTTGCACATGGTTCCACCCGTGTCAATCATATCATCCACTAAAACAACGTCAGCACCTTCCACATTTCCAATTAATTGCATAGTTGCGATTTCATTGGCTCGTTTTCGTTGTTTGTCACAAATTACCATTTCGGCGTTAAAAAATTTAGCCACGTTTCTGGTTCTAACAACCCCTCCAACATCTGGAGAAGCAAATAAAATTTTATCTAAACCTAATGATCTTAAGTACGGAACAAAAATCGCTGTGCCTTCTAAATGATCGACTGGAAAATCAAAAAAACCTTGAATTTGTCCAGCGTGTAAATCTATGGTCATTAATCGGTCTGCTCCAGCTGCGGTTAATAAATTTGCCATTAATTTTGCTCCGATCCCCACTCTTGGTTTATCTTTTCTATCCTGACGAGAATATCCGAAATAAGGAATTACTACCGTAACATAGTGAGCAGAGGCACGTCTTGCGGCATCAATCATCAACAATAATTCCATCATATTGTCGGCAGGTGGGAAGGTTGATTGGATTAAAAACACATCACATCCACGCACAGACTCATTAAAACTTGGCGACATTTCACCGTCCGAAAAACGCTGAACGGAACTTTGTCCTAAATCTTTGCCAAAATATCGAGCAATTTCAGTCGCTAAATATTGGGAAGAAGAGCCTGAAAAAATTTTAACTTGATTGATAGAAGCCATAATTTAAGAGAGTTGCGTTTTGCTCTCGGATTTCAAAAGTAATTCGGTAAATTTTCTGCAAAAGTACAAAAATGCTTCCGTAAAATAAGCATTAAATCGTTGTTTTTTCTCAAATTAAGCCGATTCTTCTAAAACCGTAACTTGGAAAATTGCTATTTTGCATAAATTATTCCTTTTGAAGAAAGCAATGTATTTTTCATTAATGAAACAATTGTCATGGGACCAACTCCTTTTGGAACGGGCGTTATATACGAACATTTAGGAGCAACATCATCAAATTTAACGTCTCCTTTTAACGCAAAACCAGATTTTTTGGAAGAATCTTCAACCCTTGTTAAACCCACATCAATAACGACTGCACCCTGTTTTACGTATTCAGCAGTAATAAATTCTGGACGACCTAAGGCAGCAATAAGTATATCAGCAGAAGCACAAACTCCTTGCAAATCTTTGGTTTTTGAATGAGTTAAAGTAACGGTACAATTTCCAATTTTTGTATTTCTTTGCATCAAAATAGACATGGGAAGTCCAACGATTTGGCTACGTCCAACCACCACGCAATGTTTTCCAGAAGTTTCAATATTATATCGTTCTAACAAATCTAAAACACCCTGTGGGGTAGCGGAAATGAATGCAGGAAGCCCTTTTGCCATGCGACCTATGTTGATTGGATGAAAGCCATCAACATCTTTTTTATAGTTGATTGCCTCCATTATTTTATCTGGATTAATGTGGTCGGGAAGGGGTAATTGGACAATTAATCCGTCCATATCATCATTATCATTCACTTTTTTTACTTCTAATAAAAGTTCAGTTTCTGAAATCGTTGGTTCAAAACGGAGTAGCGTTGAATGAAATCCTACCTCTTCGCAAGATTTAACTTTGTTGGCGACATACGTTTCAGAAGCACCATTATTACCCACTAAAATGGCAACAAGGTGGGGAATTTTACCGCCAGACGCTTTTATTTCTCGAACTTCAAGAGCTATTTCTTTTTTAATTTCATCAGCTGTTGCTTTACCGTCTATGATTTGCATGGTTGCTTATTTTGTAAATTTTATGCAAAAATAAAGGGAAAAGGTTTTGAGAATAAGGTTTTTTAAGTAATAATTTTTCAAGTAAAAAAAAAGAGTCACTAACATAGGTTAATGACTCCAAATAAATCCTTTTATTTTAGATTATTTTACAGGCATTAATCGAAAAACCATTCCTGGATTTTCTGTCCCAACGTATAAAAATCCATCTGTCCCCATTTCAATATTTCTCATCCGACCGATATTTACTAAAAGCTTTTCGTGTCCAATAATTTTATTACCTTTCATAATGCTCCTGTCTAAATAATTAAACCTAAGTGAACCAACTAATATACTATTTTTCCAAGCTGGATAGTTGTCGCTATTCACGAATGTCATTCCACTTGGAGCAATTGAAGGCGTAAAATATGACTCGGGTTGCTCCATTCCATCTTTTTTACTTATATCAGTAATTGGTTTTCCATCATAATTAATTCCATAAGAAATAACGGGCCATCCATAATTAGCTCCTTTTTTGATAAGATTTATCTCATCTCCTCCACGTGGACCATGTTCATTTTCCCAGATATCACCCGTTGTCGGATTGAGTGCTAAGCCTTGTGGATTTCTATGTCCGTAACTATAAATGCTCTCTTTGCTTTTATCTTTTCCCACAAATGGATTATCTTTTGGGATAGTCCCATCATCATTTAATCTATGAACTTTTCCATTATCATTTTCAGTGCTTTGAGGAAAAACTTTTTCCATACCTCTTTCGCCAACTGTAAAATATAAAAATCCTTTATTATCAAATTTAATTCTTGAGCCATAATGATGTTTTGTTTTAGTGTAAGGCGATGCTTCAAATATTTGCTGAACATCAGTTAATTCATTATTTTTTATTTTTCCTCTCATAATAGCAGTTGTCGTTAATTTCTCATTATTCTCTTCTTTGAACTTAGAATAAGATATATAAATCCAACCATTTTCTGAATATTTGGGGTGTAATTCAATGTCTAAAAGCCCCCCCTGACCTTCTGAAAGAACATTTGGCGAATTTTTAATAATTGTTTTATTACGTTTGGAATCAACTAAATACAGAACGCCAACTCTATCAGTAATCAAGAAATTACCATCGGGTAATTGTGCAAATCCCCAAGGACTTTCAAAACCTGTCGCAATTGTATCCAAAGAAACGGTTATGTCTTCCGATTTGAAAACATTAGAAGTTGGCTTGTTAGAAACCTTATATTCGTTTACTTTTCCAATGTATTTAGTTATTTCATCGGCTAATAAATTAATATCCTTTTCATCAACAACACCCTTCCATGCGGGCATACCCAAGTCAGAATATCCATTAGAAATACTGGCTACGATTTGTTCTTTTTCGATTCCGTGTTTCCAAGAACGATCAACAAAAGCTTCAATTTTCTCTCCATGACAACTCGAACAGTACAGAGCAAAAACTTTTGCAGGCTCAATTAAAATTGGTTTCGAAACAGTCGGCTTTGATAATTGCACAAAATTGGCACAAAGAATGCCGAGTAACGAAATTGAAATAATTACTTTAATCATGATTTTAGAAGTTATTTTTATTGGAATTAGTTTGGAAAATAAAATTACGAAATACATTCTGTTTGATAGCTATTCTGTTTAAAATTGAAATTAGTAAGAACAAAATAATTTTCTTAACTGCTCATTATGTAGTATCTTGATTTAAAATTAAAACCAAAAATTACTAACATGAAGAAAACCCTTATACTTGCCACATTTTTTCTGTTTTCAGTAAGTATTTATGCCCAAAAGAAAACGACAAAAGAAACGAAAGTTACTTCTAATCAATTACTTACGGACTCAAAAATTGAAAGTCTTCGCAAAGAAATGCTTGAAGAAATTGATAAAAAAGCCTTGTTTACAGCTCAGCTTAATGACCAATTATTTAGTTATGCTGAATTAGGTTTTCAAGAATTTGAAACCTATAAATTATTAACCGCACTGCTCGAAAAAGAAGGATTTACTATTGAAAAAGGACTTTCTGGCATTCCGACGGCATGGATGGCAAAATGGGGAAATGGAAAACCCGTAATTGCCGTGGGTTCGGACATTGACTGTATTCCAAAAGCGTCTCAAAAACCTGGCGTTGCCTACCACGACCCAATCGTGGAAGGGGCTCCTGGACACGGTGAGGGGCATAATTCGGGTCAGGCATTAAATATTACTGCTGTTTTGACGTTGAAAAAAATTATGGAAAGGGAGAAGATTTCGGGTACACTGATGCTATGGCCCGGGGTTGCGGAGGAGTTGGTAGGTGCGAAAGCGTATTACGTGCGTGACGGACATTTTAAGGATGTGGATGCTTGTATTTTTACCCATGTGAACAATAATCTTTCCGTAAAATGGGGGGATACTGGTTATAATGGATTAGTATCCGTAAAATTTAATTTTGAAGGAGAAGCCGCCCATGCTGCTATGAATCCGTGGAGAGGGAAGTCTGCTTTGGATGCGGTGGAATTGATGAATGTGGGTTGGAATTATAAACGAGAACATCTTGCCATCACGCAACGCTCGCATTATGTTATTACCAACGGGGGCGACCAACCCAATGTGGTTCCTTCAAAAGCTCAAGTTTGGTATTATTTCAGAGAGCGAACGTATCCAAAAATCAAGGAATTATTTGAGTTTGGAAAGAAAATTGCGGCGGGTGCTGCCATGATGACCGATACCAAAGTGACCCATGAAATTGTGGGTTGTGCTTGGCCCGGGCATTTCAATAGACCAATGGCTGAAAATGCCTTTGAACATATCAAAAGGATAGGTTTGCCTGTTTGGTCAGTGGAAGACCAATTGTTGGCAACGGCTACCCAAAAAGAACTAAATGCCCCTAAAAAGGACGGATTAGCCATGAAAGTTGATTCTACGACTGAGCCTGATGTGATAAAAATGGGTGGAGGTTCGGATGATATTGCCGATATTTCTTGGACTTTACCAACTATTGTTTTGGGTTATCCCGCTAACATTCCAGGATTGCCAGGGCATCATTGGGCAAATGCAATTTCGATGGCAACGCCGATTGCACACAAGGGTTGCACAGCGGGAGCAAAAGTGGAAGCATTGACGTTATTGGATTTATTCGTTAAACCAGATTTACTGACAAACGCATGGAAATATTACCGTGAAGAGCAAACGCAAACCGAAAAATACGAGCCATTAATTGCTCCAAGCGACAAACCAGCCATTACGATTAATAAGGAAATTATGGAGAAATTTAAACCCGAACTCCAAAAATTTTATTATGACCCAACGAAATATAAAAGTTATATGGAGCAATTAGGGATTAAATATCCTACGGTTAGGGGGAATTAGTGTAATGGGGTGATCTAATTCAACTTATAAACCACCCCATTCATTCCTTTCAACTCCTCCAAAAACGCATTACTCGGTGAAATTTTATTCTTTCTCGACATCATCGTTACTTCCACTTTTTCCTCGGCATCATACACTAAAACCGATAAATTACAAGTACCTTGATGTTTGGCAA
>JANXML010000270.1 GCA_025354645.1 Arcicella sp.
AATTGGATTCAACAAAAAACAAATATTCACATTGCCTCAAAAGTCAGGTCTGAAAATGGACTATTCGTCCATATTTACGCTAAATTGGTTGCGGCTGTCCTACTTTTACTTGATTTTTAACCCGTAATTCGCATAACTTATAAAAATATCTATGTTCAAATATAGTTAAAACCCATGAAAGAATGTAAATAGTAACACAAAAAAGCCAAACCCGTTATACAGATTTGGCTTTTGTTGCACAGCGTTATACATACGTTATACGGCTATTATACGGGCGTTACACGCTGTTATGCAAGGTTATATTATTATTTCGTAATCGTAAAAAAGCGTTCTGTTACCTTCACAGGCTTACCAATTTCTTTCACCACTTTCCGACTGCCATCGGGGGAAACCTCAATCAACTGACCATTCTCGGCAATCATTACTTTATCCCCAGCGGCTAAGGTCTGCCAGTAGGCTTGTTTAGTAGCTGTTTCCGCCAAAATCGGAATTTGTTGTTCCAAAAAATCAAGTTCTTGTTCAGTAAGCATAATTCTTATTTTTATTTGAACAAAGATAAAAATTAAACTGATACACTGATTAAAATATGGGAGACATAACCACAAAAAAGCCAAACCCGTTATACAGATTTGGCTTTTGTTGCACAGCGTTATACCTACGTTATACGGCTGTTATACGGGCGTTACACGCTGTTATGCAAGGTTATACGACTTTTACTCATAAATAACCCAACCTTGTTCTGGAATAAAATCAGCTTTGTCTTCTTTGATTTTTTGGTCGAGATATTCCAAATCCCAATCGGGTTCGTCAGCCAAATCAAAGTGTTTGATGATGGCTTGGGATAATCGTTTTTGTGTTGTTTGATTATCCTTTGGGGTTTCATTGGACTTCTCTTTTTTGGGAGAGAAAATTTCCCAAATCACATCTCGAAAAATGAAAACAACGGCAATCAAAATGATACCCACGACTACCAAAATGATTTCCCCTAAATAAGATTTCTTTTTGGGAGGTCTAAATCCATTTGAATTACCTCCATCAAAAATCCCGAAAGGGTCGTGCGAGTATCTGAAATTTGAATTATACATCGGCTTCTTGGTTTAAATATTGTTGATGAAAATGATATGCTAAATAGTGGACAACATCAGGCAAGTCCCTAATATCCTGAGCCAAGTGTGGATGTTGCTGCGTTATTTGAAAAATGTCCTTCACTAAGTTTGTTTCGTACATTTGTAATCGTTGGTTGTAGAGTTGTAACTGTTGGTCGGAAGTAGCCAATTTATTCATAAACTGACCTTTGAATATCTGAACAGCAAGCGTTTTTTCTTGCTCAATTCGTTCCTGAGTGAGTTTATTTGCCATTTCCGTAGCTTCTTGCCAAATGGAATTTCGTTGAGAGCCTAATCGTTCAGTCAAAGTAGTTTTCTCAGATACTAATTGATTAATTTCAGATTTGGCTTTTTCAAGTTCCGCTTTGGTTCGTAAAAGTTCATCGTTTGATACAGCGGTTTTTGGTTCGTCTTTCATAAGCCAGTAATCCTCCAAAGAAAACAATATGTATTCCGACATATTCATTGCCACACGGTGCGACTCATCCATGATGCGTTTCTTCATCTGGTGAGTCAGTCTGATGTTAATATTTTGTGATAATTCACTCATACTGATTGATGTTTAAATTGTTCAAAAATGCCATTTTACGAGTATAACAGTCGTATAACCTCGCAAAACGTCTGCAATTTTAGGGTAAAACCAACACACCCAACGGACAATATGGACAATACGGAATATGTGAATTGAATCAAGTAAAACACAAAAAACGCCCACCATTGGCGAGCGTTTTCGGGATTGATGTTATCATTATGTTATCAGCGTTCTGTAAATATCTTCCACATTCAGGTCGTAGGCATCGGCAAGGTCTTTGGTTCGTACTTTACTGCCAATCAACTTTTCTGAAAATTTATATTCATCCTTGATATTTTTAATGATTTCGTAAGCATCTGTTCTGCATACATTCAGTATTTTTTGAACATCTTTCTCCCTCAAAACAAGCTGAGACATATTATTTTGAAATTGTATTTTAGTGAGAATGTGTAAATGTAAATGTACTTTGTAATCAAATTTTTTTGAGTCGTTTTTTTACAACGCTACAACGAAAAGTTAAATATCTAATTTTCAGTAATTTAACTCATTTTTTCCGTTGTAATTCCGTTGTAAACCGTTACAACGATTACAACGGGAATTTAGAATTACAACGGTTACAACGGAATTACAACGGAATTACAACGATAAAATTAATAAAAAAAATAATAACTAATTGATAATCAGACTGTTGTATTTTTCGTTGTAGCGTTGTAAAAAAATCCATATAAAAATTTTTCAAAAACAGCCTTACACATTTACATTTCTATTGGTCAAATCCAGCCCAAATTTTACTGAATATTCGTTATAAGTAATTGAAAGTGAATTACTTGCTGAATTATTCAAGGCATTGCTAACGTGTGAAGAATCATCCTTAAAACGTATTGTTTTGATGACCTCCTTCGTAGTTCGTGGTAATTCTAACTTCAACACCTCTTGAAGGATAGAATCCTTGTCGGGCGACTCTTTGTGATAAACAGACCTATAACGTTGCTTATAAATTGGATAAATCGAAGACCAACGTAAGTACAACAAGTTCCCATCAAAACGAAAATGGACTCCTTCGTGGAGTTTAAAATCTTCGTAAAGCATCTGAATGATTCCGAAAGATTCGGATAAAATAGAGGCTTCCTCCTGAATCTGTGATTGTCGCCTCATGTATCGTACACCCATCTCTACGAAATCGTTTAAAATATCCTCCTGTTCAACAAACTCACAAACCGCAATCAAACCATGACATTGCAGAATATACGCACACGTCAAAGTTTGCACCATATTACTCAACAAACGTTCAGGGATTGCTTCATGATTAAAATGCTCTTCGATACGTCCAGATAATTGCTTGAAAGCATTATCATAATTTTCTACAATCAAGGAGCGATGTCTTAGGATTTCGACCGTAATAATTCCCAAACCTTTTGCTTCCATTTCCTTCAATTTCGTGTAGCCAACTTTCTGTTGAGAAGACTTTTCTTTGTTCTCCACTTGGATTAACAGACACCGAGAGAAGAAAATGTCATTGGTTGGAATGAAGTTACTTGTCAGAGCCAAAGCCGAGTGAATATCAATGCTATCTGTCTCGGTATTACTCTTACTCGAATCGGGCGTTTTGTGATACCCTGCGTTATCGTAAGCCGCCTGTAAAAGCCCTTCGTGGTCGAAGTCATTGTGAAATTCATCCATCCAAATCAAACTATTTGCCGACTGGCTCATCAACTTCACCAAAGCGGCTTCGGTATTTTTTGATTTGAGATTGATGTCTTCTTGTTGAAACCCAAACAAGCACGTAAGGCTACGAATGATACTACTTTTTCCTGTTCCCGCAGAGCCTTTGAGATACATGATAGGCGATGAACCTTTGTGATTAACCACAATATCCCGAAATAAAGCCATCACATAAAAACAGGCAGGAATAAAAGCCTTATCCATCGTGTGAGCATCAGCATAAATCTTGAACCAATCGTTAAATGTTACTTCATTATCAGACAAGAAAAAACGTCTTTTCATCTTTACGTTTGTCATTGGCATCGAGAGGCAATGCTTATCACTCTGGATGATATTAAACTCATCAGGTTCAATGATTTTGCCATCAGCCGCCAAAGCTCTGTTAGAGAAGAAATACGTTCCAGAATCACGATAAAAGCCAAAACGGTTAATCTTGGTAGCCGTTCCGAAATCCGTTTTAAACAGCAAAGAATGAAGCTCAGAAATGTGAATATCACTTGCCTTGAAACTCAATCGTTTCGAGGCTAAAATGGTCTTCATTTTCTTGGCAGAGCAAAAATCTTCGTGAGATGCTTCAATAAAAATGGGTTCACGGCTTTTGATTTTTAGTTCCAGAATCCAAGTATTTTGCTCATTTTCATCCTGAGTAAAGTATTTAATGAAAACGTGAAAATTATCAGCGATTACTTCCCAATTATTACGAGTTTTCACCCAAATGGAAATATCGCTTCGATAATCTACCGAATTACTTTTCAGAGTATTTGATTTTTCCTCACTTTTATTCTCTTCTTTTGGTTCATTGATTTCCTCTGCATCAAACATGATTTTCACACCGTCTAAAATCACAGGTTTTAATCCATCTTCAATGGCATCAGCAACATCGTAACCATCGTTTCTTTCAGGAAATAAATCAATGACCTCAAAATTCTGTTTGTACGATTTCAGTTTTTTGATGCTTGAATTATCTCTTCCAGCCTTATCAGCATCACAGAGCCAAATAACCTTTCTGCCAAACAAAACAGAAATTTTATCATCAGTCAATCCATTGCTCGACCCAGTCGAAACCCAGTCAAACTCAGGATAATGAAATGAGGCTATTACCTTAGTTTTTTCTGACTCAACAATGATAACTTTTTTCTCTTTTTTAGGGTCTAATAAATCTTCACCATACAGACACATTCTATATTTGGCTTTTTCATCATTAGGTTGCCTCATAGAATAACTGTTTGGTTTGTCCTTTTCCTTTATTCTATGACCGTCAGGGGCATAAGTAACCCATTTGGCGTTAGTAATTCGTCCATCGGTATTTCTGAGAATGAAAACCGTTTTGCCTTGATTGTCAGTAGCCACACCATGTTTTAAAAAGTGTTCTTTGGGAACTCCCTTGGCAATCCAAAATAAATGTAAATTACTATTGGGGTTTTGTACCCACGCTTTAAATTTATCAATCCATTTTTCATTTGGAAATATAATCTCTTGATTATTAGGCTCTTGTGGGACTAAAAACTTAGTTATATCAGTATGTCCCAACAAAGGAGACTTGTGATAACCACAGGTATTGATTCTCTCACATTTTCCCAGTTCATCTCCTTGTCTATTACCTTCACGGTCTTCATAGAAACGAAATTGGTTTTTGTGTTTACATTGAGGACAAGTCCCTTTCTTTTTGGGACTTTTCTCGAATCGGAAAGGAAATTCAGACATTTCGATAGTAAGGAAAAAGAGTTAGGGAATAATTTTGAAAAGGATTTATGGAGGATTCTAACCTCATAAACTGCCGAAAGTAATGGTCAAGAATGACCCAATGGAGATGTTTGTGCCTATTAATAAGGCAACAAAAGTCAAACCCCACCCGAAGGTGGAGTTTGGAAAATTGCAGTATTGTCATACCTTTGTTTTGAGTTTTAGGTTACGCTTAGGCTAACCAACAGACCGATGTGCGGGAACACATCGGTTTTTTTATGCCCAAGCCATTGGAAATTTACGTTTACTTTTTGTGAAAATCTTTTGGGAAAAGAGCCAATAAGTCAGAAGTATAAACATAAACTTTGCCTCCAATCTTGAAGGTTCTGAATAGTCCATCTCGTTTAAATTGTTCAAACTTTGACCTTGACCAACCTAAGCGTTTACATACATCAGAGGGTTGTAAAGTCTCAGGAATGGCTGCACTCAAACGAGCTTCCGATTTAATAATGATTTCTAATTCCGAAAATTTCTTTTCGACCTCCGAAAGTATAAAGCGAGTTTCATCGCTTATTGGAGGATTTTGGGCTTGTTGTTTTTGCATAAAAATATTTGTTAAGATTTACTATACAATGTTAATCATAATAGTTGGAATCATTCCAATTATTATTAATATTTTTTTAGCCCAACCTTAAAATATAAAAATCCCTCTCTTACATTTTTAAGAGAGGGATTTAATTTTAAGATAAAATTATTTGTTTTACTTGTTCAATTAGTTCTGAAAACTCCTCATTAGGATAGAAATTCAGGAACTTACTTTCAAATGAAAGAGGCGATGGTTGATATGATTTAATAACCTTCTGCTCATCTATGCAGTATATCAAATCCATAGCGGTAACACCAATATACTCATACTCTTTATGACTTTGAATAAAAAGATAATAGTAGTAATTGAAGAGCCATATTTTTTGATGAAAACTACCCTCAAATTTCTCCCACTTTGCTTTGTCTTTAAGTTTCAAAAATTGTAAAAGAGTATATGGATTGAGTCCATTTGAATATTTAAACATATTAATTATTTCGTCTTTATATGTCTCATGTTCAGATTCATTGAGAATCATATCCAGTAACTTTTCTTCAAGAATTTTAGGAAGTTCGTAATTATGAATAGAAAACTTATCAAATAAATTCTTAATGTCAAAACCGTCTTCAGCAACCTTTTTATCAATACCATGTCTATAAACAGTCTCTTCAATAGTTTTTGAAAATGTATCAGAGACTATATAAGTAAGTGCCAAGGCTTCTCTGTAAATATATTTTTCATCTTCTGTCGAAAGTTTTTCCAACTCAAACTCTTCTTTGCTGTAAGCTCGAATGATATTACTCTTTATTTTAACAGACTGTTTATTAAATATTATTCGATAATATAATGGGTAACGTTTATTCTGCTTATCATCATAACCCACATGATTCATGTAGTTATTAGGATAGTGTTTGATTGAAACCTTTTTTTGAGTTTTGTTAATTTTATCTACTAATCCATCATTCTTCAAAATCTCAATTAGTTTAGCACCCGAATCAGACTCTTGGTTTAAATATTTTTTGTAGTCCTTCATTTTCTATCTGTTCTACTAAATGCACGTATTTATCAGTTTGCTCTCTTTTTTTATGTTGTAATTGACTTTGTACTAATTTATCATCTCCTGACAACATATAAAGCGTTGTGCCAAAGGTATCTCTTGAAGCCTTAAAATACAAACCTCGATGCACCTTTGCCATCTCAGCAATGATTTTGAGCCTAATATTTACCTTTCCATTACTCATGCCATGAAAGAGCCGCTTTCTATCATTGGTTGGCATATACTTCCTTACAATCTCTTGGGGTTTACCATCAAACAATAAAAATAATGGACGATTTCCCCATTTGCCAGTTTTAATTGACTTGAACTTTAATGTTAAACCATTATTTGTTTCTGAAAATTTTGGCGGTCTCAAATCGTAACAATCAGAAAACCTAAGACCCGTGTAACATCCAAATAAGAACATATCTCTTGCCATTTCTAATCTTTTATAGTCCTTCATTGTTTCATCAAAAACCAATGCTTCGACTCTTTCTCTCTCTTCGGGTAGCAAAAAGAGAGTATCGGTTTCCTCAGTTGTCAAGGTATAAATTTTGTAAGGGTTTTTATTGTACGGTAGAAGTTCTTGTTTGATTGCTAAGTTGATATATTTTCTAAACTGTCTATGATACTTCTCAATGGTATTGATTTTAAGACCTTTCTCATTTCTCAGAAATATCTCAAAATCTTGAAGAAGGGTATAGTTTAAATCTTCAAACTCAATTACTTTCCTAAATTCAATTAGTTTAGTAAGACAGTTTTTCTGGTTTGTAAGAGTTACTTTTTTTAATTGAGTTTCTTTGGAGAGTTGATTTTTGAAAAATTCAGTGAAGGATATTTTGACAGGCTCAGGCACTATTTCAACCTTGGGAGGATTGAGGAACAAATCAAAATCAGATAAGCGAAATTTTTGATGCAAAGCTCTATACTCCACCTCAAATTTTTCTAACTCAGCGATTCTTTCTCTTAATAATTTTCCCGTGTAGGGTTCTTTGGTGGAATTGGTCTTAAAATCCCATTCTTTCGTGGTGAGATAGAGCTTTGTAGAAAAGTATCTTCTACCACCATCTAAATAAACTTGAATTTGAACTAAGCCTTTACCTTTTTTGAGGATTTCATTTTTTCGGTCAAATACCAAACTGTATCTTGCTTTCATTTTTACTTGGTTTTAATTGCGTGAGCAGCAAACCTAATAGTTAAAAATGACAAAAAAGCTGGTATCAAACGAGTAGCAAAAAGTTTGCTATTGTTTGATAAAACATAGTAAACCGATAAAATTGAATCCCTGTCAGAATGCTTTAAAAAGGCTTTAAACCAAAAATAGCACTCGAAAGAGTGCTATTTGCGGTCTGGACGGGACTCGAACCCGCGACCCCATGCGTGACAGGCATGTATTCTAACCAACTGAACTACCAAACCAAATATATTATCTCCTAAACGAGCAGTTTTGTGAAAAATTCTAACTCGTTGTTGTTGAATTGTGATGCAAAATTAGTGGGATTTTCTCACAATGCAATACCTTTGTTGAAAAAAAACTGAAAATAATCATGCATAAACCTTCTGGAAATGAATATCCGCAGAACAAATATTTTTCTTATTACATCGAACAGGTTGATTATCAAAACGTTATTGAGGCACTTACGGTGAATAAAGATGTGGTGATAAATTTGTTTGAAAGTTTATCGGAAGAACAAAGAAATTATAGATATGATATCGGAAAGTGGTCGCCACATGAAATGTTGGGGCATTTGACGGATACCGAACGCATTTTTGGCTATCGTGCCTTGTGTATTGCTCGGGGAGAAAAACAATCTTTACCTGGATTCGATGAAAATGAATATGCCGATGCCGCCAAGTTTTCAGGATTGAGTTTTGAATCTTTGTTAAATCAATATCGTTTAGTGCGTGAAAATTCGCTGGCTTTGTTTTCAACTTTTACGAACGAAGTTGCTTCACAGGTTGGAAATGCTAATGGTAATGCAGTATCGGCAAAGGCTTTGATTTGGATGATTGCAGGTCATGAAATTCATCATTTGGGGATTTTGAAAGAAAAGTATTTAATTGGGTTTTAGGGATTAGGTAACTGGAGATTAGGGATTATGAAACACCGTTTATTTTTCCAATAATCGAACATCGAATAACGAACATCGAAACATGAAGTTTTATAAATATCAAGGGACAGGAAATGATTTTGTGGTTATTGATGACCGAGAAGAGATATTTCCTATCTCACAAGAATATATTGCTCATCTTTGCCATCGCCGTTTTGGAATTGGGGCAGATGGTCTTATGCTTCTGCAAAATACCGAAGGTTATGACTTTCGGATGGTATATTTTAATGCAGACGGAACGGAAGGTTCGATGTGTGGTAATGGAGGTCGTTGTTTGGTGCGTTTTGCTCATGATTTGGGTATTATTGGCGATTCTACGACTTTTATAGCAGTTGATGGAGAACATGAAGCAAAGATTATGTCCGATGTAATAGCTTTAAAAATGATTGATGTAAACCAAATTGAACGCACTGAAAAGTATGATTTTATGGATACTGGTTCGCCTCACTACGTAACTTATACGGATGATTTACAGAACGTTGATATTTATACGCAAGGAAAAAAGATTCGATACAATGAGCCTTTTGTGAGTCGTGGAGGCACAAATGTTAATTTTGTGGAAGTTGTTGGCGATAATAAATTGGAAGTTCGGACTTATGAACGTGGCGTTGAAGATGAAACGTATGCTTGTGGAACGGGTGCAACTGCCTGTGCCTTATCTGCCAATGCAAGATTTGGTTTTGAAAAAAGTGTTGACATAAAAGTGGTGGGCGGAAATTTACGAGTTGAATTTGACCGCTCGGAAACTGGTTACGAAAACATCTTTTTGATTGGACCAGCGGTGAGGGTATTTGAAGGAGAGATTTAACGGTAAACGGTTAAGGGTAAACGGTTTATGAGGTACAATTTTATAAATTCATTAATATATTATGGTCAAACCGTTCACCTTTTACCGTGAACCGTTGACCGATTTGGGAAAATGACAATTACTATTGTTGGGCTTGGACTGATTGGTGGTTCAATGGCTTTAAATTTAAAAGAAAACCATTTTGTTGATGCATTAATTGGCGTTGATACTAATCCATTACATACTGCCAAAGCCCTTGAATTAGGTTTGGTAGATTCGGTTGCTTCTTTGGAAAATGCTGTTTCCCAATCCGATATTATCATTGTGGCAACGCCTGTGAATACATTAACGTCTATTTTACCACAAGTCTTAGATTTAATTACTGAAAATCAAGTAGTTATTGAAGTTGGTTCGACCAAAATCCCTGTGATTGAGGCGGTTAAGAATCACCCAAATCGACCAAATTTTGTGGCTACTCACCCGATGGCAGGAACGGAATTTTCTGGTCCAGAGGCAGCAATCAGGCATCTTTTTGATGGAAAAATGTGCGTGCTTTGTGATGTACAAGATTCTAAAACTGAATTTGTTGAAATTATCAAAAAAATGTATTCAGAAGGTTTACGAATGAACATTATTTTCATGGAATCTGCCGCTCATGATGTACATACTGCTTATATTTCGCACATCTCACACATTTGTTCATTTGCTTTGGCTTCTACGGTTTTAGCAAAGGAAAAAGATGAGGAAAGTATCTTCAATTTGGCGAGTACAGGTTTTGAATCAACAGTTCGGTTAGCAAAATCTAATCCTGAAACTTGGATCCCAATCTTTAAACAAAATCAAGAAAATATTATTGATGTTTTGGACGAATATATCACTACGCTACTAAAATTCAAGGGTTTAATGATTTCGGATAGCTACGATAAATTGAAGGAATGTCTGGTGCAAGCGAATGATATTAAGCGTATTCTGAATAAATAGTTCATAAATCTAAAAGCCACTGCCGTTCAATTCGTGAGCAATCAAATTCCACTTATTAATTCTTACTAACCTAAATATCAAGTAATTAAAAAAAATATTATCTTTACATTAAACCATCTTCCGCCACTGCAATCTAAGCAATAAAAATCCAATCTTCTGCACATCTTAATCAGATAATGTTCTAAGAATCAATGAATTATACTTTTGATGTTTCATTATTTCAAAACGATTAAACTCTTTAAAACTTCCGAGAAAAACTATGGCACTGATTGACGCTTATTCGCAAAATCTCACGGCTCGACAAGTTTCGCATTTATTGCGTCGAACTGCCTTCGGAGCAACTCCAACTCAAATTAAGTCATTTACTGGCAAAAAGGTTGATACAATTGTTCAACAATTATTTGCTGTACAACCCATTCCTGCTCACCCTACGGACGAAAATCAAATGACTTCGCACGATTTAGTTTGGGGTGGACCTGCCACAACTGATGCTGACCGAAATACTTTTGATGGGGTAAGAAGAGCAAGGCTAAAATATTGGTGGATGGGATTAATGGTAAATCAACCCGTTTCCATTTCTGAAAAAATGACTTTGTTTTGGCAAAATCATTTCGTTTCAACTTCTTCGGACGTTCCTGATGTGCGTTTTTTGTATCGTCAAAATCAATTATTGAGAAAATTTGCTCTCGGTAATTTCAAGGATTTTGTTGTCGAAATTACGAAAGATCCAACAATGTTAATTTATTTGAGCGGAGGAAGTAATGTGGTGGGTAAGCCTAATGAAAACTATGGTCGTGAATTAATGGAATTATTTACGATTGGGCGTGGAAACTACACTGAGGACGATGTGAAAGCTGCCGCACGGGTTTTGACGGGCTGGCGTTCACTCAATTATAGAAGTACGACTGTTGCCGCCCCAAGTTTTGAATTTCGCTCGGCTCAACATGATACTGCTGATAAAATTTTCTCCGATTCATTCCAAAAAAGGGTCATTAAAGGTCGTGCAGGGGCAACTTCGGGTGATGATGAGTTGAAAGATTTGATTACGATGATATTAGACCAACCTGAAACAGCTCGTTTTATTGTCAGAAAATTCTATCGTTATTTTATTCAAGCTGATATTTCTGCCCAAGTTGAGAAAGAATTTATTGAACCCTTAGCGGCAATTTTTAGAAAAGATTATGAATTAAAACCAGTACTTATTGCATTTTTCAAAAGCCAACACTTTTACGATGAAATCCTTTATGGCTCGCAAATAAAATCTCCAATGGATTTGATTGTGGGTACACTCCGCAATTTCAATTATGTGCTTCCTGACCCTGTGAAAGATCGCACAAAATATGATGCGTCAACCACTTATTTCTATGCCCGTACTCGTGAACAACAAATGGATATTATTGATCAACCATCTGTGTTTGGTTGGAGACCTTACTATGATACCGATTTTTATGAGATTTGGATAAACTCAACTACGCTTGCCTTGCGTGGAGCTTGGACGGATTATGTGGTAAGAGGGGCAACGGGAGCTAATTTGGATATTAATACGCTTTCACTTCCTACGTTAACATCTTTGCCGCAAGTATTGACAGATTCATTGTCTGTCTATACGATGGTACGTGAATTGACGGATTCACTATTAGAGTTTCCATTGACCGATGACCAGATTAAATACATCGTTGAGCAACCTTTGATGGCTGGTTCACCCTACTATGAATGGATGACAATTTGGAATGATTACATAAAAGCTCCAACCGATGTCATGAAGAAAAGTGCTGCAAAAACTCGTTTAGACCGCATGACTGCTTATGTTTTAAGGTTAGCTGAATATCAAATGGGATAAAATAAGGTGAACGGTTCACGGTGAAAGGTGAACGATTGCCAACATAATAATCATAACTTCTTTTAAAAATCTTCTCAAATTAACCGTTTGCCGTGAACCGTTCACCGTGAACCGACATAAATATGAAACGTAGAGATTTTATACAATATACTTCCGCATCGTTCTTTTTGCCCTTAATTCTTGATGGCTTTGGAGCAAAAGCACATACGCAAGCAACCACTCCTTTCATGAAAGCCATGTTGGATGTTGCTGATGCAAACGACAATATTTTAGTGGTAATTCAGCTATCGGGTGGTAATGATGGGCTTAATATGGTTTTGCCGCTCGACCAATATGGAGACTATTCAGCAACTGCTCTCAGAGGAAGTATTGCTATTCCAGAAGCTAAAATTTTGAAATTGAAAGATACGCCAAAAACAGGTCTGCACCCATCTATGACGGGTTTACAACGATTATACGACGAAGGTAAATTGTCAATCGTTCATTCGGCGGGTTATCCAAATCCAAGTTTTTCACATTTTCGAGCCAGTGATATTTGGTTTACAGGCGTGGATTCTGATAAACTTTCAACCTCGGGTTGGTTAGGTAGATATGTGAGCGACCGATACCCTGGTTTTCCAGATAGTTATCCAAGCACAGTAAATCCAGACCCACTGGCGATTCAGATTTCATCTATATCAGCAACTGTTTTCAACACGGTTTCAATAACTTCTGCCCTTGCCATTCAGAATCCAGATACTTTTGCAACAATTGTGGGAGATAAACCAAACATCGATCCAAGTCCACTACCAAATACCGCTGGTGGAAAATACACCTCTTTTGTTCGGCAACAACAAATATCCTCTTTTGCCTACGCAGGACAACTGAAAGTGGCTTCTGCAAAAGGGAAAAATATGGTAACTTACCCAGCCAATAATCCGCTTGCAGACCAATTAAAAATAGTTTCGAGATTGATTCATGGCGGTTTGCAGACGAAGATTTATTACGTAACATTAGGTGGATTCGATACTCACGAAAATCAAGTAAGTACGACTGATAATTCCAATGGAAACCATGCAACTTTAATGCAAAGAATTTCGGAAGGAATCACTTCTTTTATGGATGATTTGAAAGCACAAGGAATACAAGACAAAGTTGTTGGGATGACTTTTTCAGAGTTCGGACGAAGAGCAAATTCAAATGGAAGTAAGGGAACAGATCACGGTTGGGCATCGCCATTATTTGTTTTTGGTAATGCCGTGAAAACACAAATCATAGGCAAAAATCCAGATTTGAAGGCTTTATCGGGAACTACTGGTAATTATAATGTTCCTCTGCAAAACGATTTCAGGCAAGTTTATGCGGCTGTTCTGCAAGATTGGATGGGAGCAAGTCCTGCATCAGTGAAAGCTATTCTGTTGGATAAGACGTTCGATCCTTCGCCAATTTTCAAGAATACAAAAGTGTTGAGTAATGAAGCAGAAGCACCTTTGGCAGCGTTAAATATCTTTCCAAATCCAGCTCAAACTGACACGATTATTGAGTCGGATGCTTTTGCCAGAAATAATACAGAATTAGTGGTTACGGATGCTTATGGACGAAGTTTTGACACAAATCCAACTCGACTTTCTCGCACGCAAGTACGAATAAACGTAAGTGGAATGGCATCTGGAAAGTATTTTGTAAAAGTTGACACAGGGGCGGAACCGTTGGTAAAAGCGTTGATGGTGATGCGGTAATTAAATTAATAAAAACTTTTTCTTCATTCCATTTGCAATTAAAAAAAGGTATTCCTAATTTTGCACTCCAAAAAGGGACATTTCCTTTACGCATACGGGCGTGGCGAAATTGGTAGACGTACCAGACTTAGGATCTGGCGCCGTGAGGCATGGGGGTTCGAGTCCCTTCGCCCGTACTTTTCAATTATCAATGAACAGTTACCAAATAGTAGTAATTATTTAGATAAATGACCTGAAAAGCCCTTTTAACCAACCTGGTTTTGAGGGCTTTTTTGATTAACCAAATTTTGAATTTCAACATTAGAAATATAACAGATGAACATTTCTCTCGAAAAAAGTACCCCCGTAAACGCTCGTTTGGTCGTTTCAATTGCAGAAGCAGATTATAAGCCCCAAGTTGATAAAAAACTGAAAGATTATCGTAAACAAGCCAATATCAAAGGTTTTCGTCCTGGAATGGTACCAGCTCAATTGATACAAAAGATGTATGGTAAGTCTATTTTGATTGACGAAATTAATCAATTATTAGGGAAAACGGTTCAAGAATATATCCGTGAAAATAGTTTAAGTATCGTAGGTGACCCAATGCCAGCACAAGAAGAGCAAGATAGAATTGATTGGGATAACCAAAAAGATTTTGAATTTGCCTATAATCTTGGATTAGCGGGAGAATTCACGGTTGACTTTGATAAAATCCCAGCTGTAAAAACTTATGATATCCAAGCGGGAGAAAAAGAGTTGAATGAAACGTTGGAAAACATCATGAAAAATGGTGGCGAGCAAATTCATCCAGATACGGTTGAAGATGGCGATATGATTTTTGGAACTTTCACACAAGGCGAATGGACTGAAAAATCAGCAATTCCAATGAAATCAATTAAAAACGAAGCAAAAGCAACATTCATTGGTGCAGCCAAAGAGGCTATTTTGACTTTTGATGTTCAAGATACTTTTGTGGATGAAAAATCCATTGAATTAGCAACGGGTAATAAAACTGGTTTGACGGGTGAAGTTTCATTTGTGATTGAAGACATCACTCGCACAAGTGAAGCGGAAATTAATCAAGCATTTTTTGATAAGATATTGGGTGAAGGAAAGGTTTCTTCTGAAGAAGAATTCCGTGCGGAGGTTATGAATATTATTCAATCAAACTATAAACGTGAATCAGAATATTTATTGAAAATTGATGCTGAAAAAGCTCTTTTAGATAACGTTTCAATTGAATTACCAGACGAGTTTTTGAAGAATTGGTTAGTAGCAATTAATGAAGGAAAATTCACTCCTGAGCAAATTGAGGCAGATTTTGATAATGTGAAGAAAGATTTACGTTGGACATTAATCAAAAATGAAATTGCTACAAAGAATGATATTAAAGTTGAATATGAAGAAGTTTTGGCAAGAACCAAAGATATGATTCGTGGACAATTTGGAATGATGGGTGGCATGGGTAATGATAATTCAATGGATGAAATGATTGACCGTATTGCCACGGGATATTTAACGGATAAAAACAAGCAAGACAATTTCAGAAAGATGTTTGACGAAGTCTTTACTGCTAAGATTTCAGATGCTATTGTTGCCAATATGAAAGTTGAAAACAAAACAATTGACGTGGAGGAATTTAAGCAAATTGCTGATTCTTTGGTATAGAATTTAGAATATTTTGGAGTAATAAAGCTGTGAAAATTTACGTTTTCACGGCTTTATCGTTTTTAATGAAAAGAGATTTGGTATTTCTTGATTAAACCTTTATTTTAGATTAAAATTAAAAATGATATGGTACTTACAGAAGAACGTTTATTGACGATTGAAGAATATCTTGAGTTGGAAAAGAACTCAGAAGTACGTCATGAATTTTATTTCGGGAAATTAATCGATATGCCAGGAGAATCAAAAAATGTGAATAGAATTGCAAAGAAGATTGAGAGTGCTTTTGATGCCATTCTTGACCACAAAATATTTGAGACATTTAGAGGGGAAGTTCGTTTGAATATTAATCAAACTGCTATTTATCGTTATCCTAACGTGATGATTGCTTTGATTTCTGACGATGAAGATAATTATGCAGTAACGCAACCGATTGTGATTGTTGAGGTACTTTCTGACAGTACAGCCAAAGTTGATACTGGTAAAAAACTAAGAGAATATACATCATTGGCTTCCTTACAATATTACTTAGTCGTTTCGCAAGATGAGGTTTTGATTCAAGTAAATCAACGAAAAGGCAATTCTTGGGAATTTGATTTTTATGATAAATTAACGGACAAGATTCAATTATCTGTCTTTGATAAAAGCATATCATTGATGGATATTTACAACGGAATCGTATTTTAAATTGTAAGTTTAATAGAAACAAAAATTCCTGACAATCAATTGATTATCAGGAATTTTTATTGAAATTTAATTTTTACCTTACTAATTCGACCCAACCCTTCAACTTCAAGGTTTCACTATTGGGGTCTAAGGTCAGGAATTTGACTTCACAAATATAGAAGTACGACCCAGCGGGCAGTGGATTTCCAGCATTATCATTGCCATTCCATTCCAATTTTGGTCCTGCATATTCATACACTTTTTGTCCCGTCCGATTATAGACCGTAAACATCACT
>JANXML010000289.1 GCA_025354645.1 Arcicella sp.
GGAAATAGTGGTTGGTAGTAAAGTTGCCCGAAATTTAGGCTTGAAAACAGGAGATACTTTTTCGTCACAACATGGTTTTGATAAAGAAGGAGAAGCCCATAAAGAAAAACAATTTAAGGTAGTCGGAATCTTGAAAACGACCAATTCTGTGCTTGATGCTTTGATGATTACGCCCTTGGAAAGCGTTTGGGCGGTGCATGACGAACACCACGAAGAAGAAGTTGGAAAAGGAGCAAATGCTTTGAAACTATTGGAAGAAGACCACCAAGAGGAAGTACATTCTCACGAAGAGAATGCCAAAGAAATTACTTCGTTGTTAGTAAAATTCAGAAATCCAGCGATGGGCATGATGATGGCACGAAGTATTAATCAAAATTCTACGTTACAAACCGCCACGCCAGCCATTGAAATTAACCGATTGTTTGCTCTTTTGGGCGTGGGCGTGGATGCTTTAAAATGGATTGCCTTGGTGATAATCATCGTTTCGGGACTGAGCGTTTTCGTATCGTTGTATAATTCCTTGAAAGAACGAAAATACGAAATGGCGTTGATGCTTTCGATGGGGGCAAGTCGAACAAAATTATTTTTATTGTTGTTATTAGAAGGACTGATAATCAGCGTAATAGGTTTCATAATTGGACTATTTTTGAGTAGATTTGGACTTTTGATTATGTCAGAAAATGTGGAGCAAAATTTTCATTACGACTTCGACGTTTTATCTTTGCTGACAGAAGAATTTTATCTATTTTTAGGGGCATTATTTATCGGATTATTGGCGGCAGCAATACCGTCATTAAGCATTTATAACATCAATATTTCAAAAACATTAGCGGACGAGTAGAACAGGTTTCCAACCTGTTCTTTGAAATTAAATGACATGGTAGAGATTTGTCTTTTGAAATGACAGGTTGGAAACCTGTCCTACTTTTATAAAACATAAATACATGAAAATCAAGACATTACTAATTTTAGGTTTGATGATTTCAACCTTTATTTCAGCAAAAAATGCTCCTGCTGAGAAACTTACTTGGGATATGTTGAAAGATGTTTCTTTCAAGAAAAAATGGTATCCGCAAGAATCAATTTTCATGCTTTATCCTACTTTTGGATTGCCTTTGAAGAAATTGGAGAACAAAGAAGTCATCATCAAAGGCTACGTGATTCCAGTGGATGTGGCTACGAATATGTACGTACTTTCAGCGTTTCCATACAGTCAGTGTTTCTTTTGCGGCGGGGCGGGTCCAGAATCGGTGATGTCATTGAAGCCTTTGAAAAGTGAAGTCAGAAAATACAAAACCGACGATATGCACACGTTTAAAGGAAAATTAAAACTCAATGCCGATGATATCTACGAGATGAATTATATATTAGAAGAGGCAGATATGATTGAGTAGATTTTGTGGGAGGAAAGGGAAAAGGGAGTAAGGAGGAATAAATTTTCTCCTTACTCCCTTTTCTATTTTATATTGTAAAATATTGATAATCAATTAATTACACTAAACCTGTCTCCACTGAAAAATATTGCTCTCGTAGTCAAAATAAGCTCTTTTATTTCCTTTTCGATTGAGAAATACAAAATCTATCGCACTAATTTTCGTTTCGATTACCGCAAAATTATTGTGAGCGAATTTTAAAAGTTCGGGTTCTACGTCCGTTTGATTTACTTCAATAAATTCAGGCTCATCAATAAAACTACCAGGTTTTTGTTGAGTTGTATAACATAACTTACTGGATAATCTGGATTTCTCCCAAGCTGTTTCAGACGTAATATTGTCGATATGAATTATCGCTTTTGCGTATATGCGTAATTGAACTTTGAGTATTTTATCGTAGAATAACCAACTCACTAAATTATTTATTTTAAGTTGCTCAATTTTCAGGGAACGAATGTCGGTATTAAAAGAAATTGTTTTTGCTGAACGATTTACATTTCTGAGAATTACGGTTCGTTGTTTGGGAAAATTATCATTAATACTCGCAAAAACTCCTTGATGAAAGGGCGAATTAGCGGAACTGGCGGATTGAGTCAATAATTCCCATATTTTAATTTCAATATTTTCGAGATTATTTTCGTAAAATTCGCTATTCATTTTGGTGTTTATTTGAGTAAAATGGCAGTGATTTAATCATTCAAAAATAAAGCTCATTAATAACTCGTCTAAAAACCGACCTTCCGATTTCAAATACGTATATTTTCTCATAATTCCCTCTTCCTCAAACCCAACCTTTTTATAGAGTTTTATTGCTCCTAAATTTTCAGTTCCTGCACTTAATTCAATTCTTTTGTAGTCTTTTTGGTTCGCTAAATTAATAATTTCTTGCATCATTTTTAATCCAAAACCCTTTCCAGCATAATTTGGATGAATCGCCAAACCACCCAAATAGGCAATATGTGAGGAACGATATGTGAAGGGAGATAATTTGAACATTCCTACGGGCGTGCTGTTTTCATCCATAAAAATATACTTAATTTCATCCGCTAAAAGTTTATCAAATATGGGCTTGAATTTCCCAATATCCATCATTTCATACAGTAGAAATGGGTTTACTTGTGGGTGCATATATAAATTATAGATGAATTTGAGATCGTTTTGGGTGGCTTTTCTGTGCATACGAGAATGTTTTTTGCAAATATAACTTATACTCATCAGAAAATTTATTTCCGTACCTTTGCAACCACATAGAGACACAGGAAACATAGTTTTTGAGTGTTTTAGTAAATTAAATCCCACATTTTTAACGCTTCAAATTTAATCCATGAGTTTATTAGCAATTGGTTCGGTAGCTTTTGATGCCATCGAAACGCCACGAGGAAAAACCGACAAAATCATTGGTGGTGCAGGTACATTTATCTCATTATCAGCATCTTACTTCAAAACGCCCATCAATTTAGTAGCAGTTGTGGGCGAGGATTTTCCCCAAGAATATATCCAACTCCTTCAAAATAAAGGCGTTGATACGACTGGTCTTCAAATCAAAAAAGGTGAAAAATCATTTTTCTGGTCGGGTCGTTATCACAACAATATGAATTCTCGTGATACCTTAATCACGGAATTGAACGTTTTGGGAACTTTTGACCCAATTATCCCTACTGAATATCAGGATTGCCAATATTTGATGTTGGGAAACCTTACGCCAGCGGTTCAAAAAACGGTGATTGACCGCTTAGAAAACCGCCCTAAATTGGTAGTAATGGACACCATGAATTTTTGGATGGATATTGCAATGGACGATTTAAAAGCGGTTTTGAAAATGGTGGACGTTTTGTGTATAAATGACGAAGAAGCTCGCCAACTTTCGGGCGATTATTCATTGAAAACTGCTTCAAAAACCATCATGGCAATGGGTCCTAAAACGTTAATTATCAAAAAAGGAGAACACGGTGCTTTGTTATTTCAAGATGATAAAACGTTCTTCTGTCCAGCTTTACCTTTGGAAGATGTTTTTGATCCAACGGGTGCGGGCGATACTTTCGTAGGTGGATTTATTGGTTATTTAGCCAAAACAGACGATATTTCTTTTGAAAATATGAAACGTGCCATCGTGTATGGGTCAGCAATGGCTTCTTTTTGCGTAGAAAAATTCGGAACGGAACGTTTAATTGATTTGACAGAAAACGAATTGGCAGATAGGGTTAATGAATTTAAGGATTTGGCGGGATTTGATGTTTGAATAAGTTAAAATAGTTAGAGAAGTTAAAGTAGTTAAAAAGTTAAAATTGGATATCTAAAACTCAACTTTTTAACCCTTCAACTTCTTTAACTTTTCAACTCTTCTACATTCCCCCAGAAATAAAATTCTGCAAATGATTAATTGTATCTTTCTGATCTTCAATGATATAGCGAACCACATCGCCCATTGAAACCAAGCCAACCACGTGATTATCAGCCAAAACGGGCAAATAACGAATGTGTTTATCAGCCATTAATTCCATGCACCGCTCAATTGAATCTTCAAATTTTACCGTTGCAGGAGAAGGTTCCATAATTTCAGATACAAGCGTATTATGTGAATGTTTGCCTTTCACAATTACTTTTTGAGCATAATCTCTTTCCGTAATAACTCCTACAAAATTGTCAGAATTATATACCACCAACGCTCCAATATTTTTTTGAACCATGATTTCTAAGGCATCATAAACTGTTTTTGACGAATCAATAATTGTAACTGTGTTGCCTTTGTGATTGATTAGATTTAATACTTTCTTCATAAACAGATTAGTTTTTATTTTTAGGAATAGAAAATTTATAGAATTTATTTGATAAATGCAAATTTTATTTAATGTAGCATGGCAGCGAACGTCGCCCGATACCTTGCCGTGTCGTCTTGTTAGAATACACGGCAAAGATTACCGTGCTACATCAAACCTGAAAAACGCCAACCTTAAAATCCTTCGTAATCGGAGCGTGATTTGCCGCTTCAATGCCTTTTGAAATCACTTTTCGAGTATCCAAAGGCTCAATAATTTCATCCACCCACAGCCTTGCGGCGGCGTAATAAGGCGTGGTTTGAACATTGTATCTGTCTTTGATTTCTTTCAAAATTTCATCTTCTTCCTCTTTTGTTAATTCCTTACCTTTGGCTTTCATGGAAGCAATTTGTGTTTGCAAAAGCGTTTTTGCGGCTTGCTCTCCACCCATTACGGCAATTTTGGCGGAATGCCAAGCGTAAATAAAATTGGGATTATATGCCTTTCCGCACATCGCATAATTGCCCGCACCGTAAGAATTACCGATGATTATCGTAAATTTTGGCACGATAGAATTAGAAACGGCATTCACCATTTTCGCTCCATCTTTCGTAATTCCTGAATGTTCAGACCGACTGCCAACCATGAAACCCGTAACGTCTTGTAAAAAAACCAAAGGAATTTTTTTTTGATTACAATTCATGATAAATCGAGCGGATTTATCGGCTGAATCATTGTAGATTACGCCACCAATTTGTACTTCACCCTTCGCACTTTTCACCACCATTCGTTGATTTGCCACAATGCCAACTGCCCAGCCGTCTATCCTTGCGTATCCGCAAATAATGGTTTTTCCGTAATCTTTTTTGAATTCATCGAACTCTGAATTATCCACCAAACGTTCAATAATGTCAAGCATATTGTAAGGTTTTGTTCGTAAATCTGGAAAAATATCTAAGATTTCTTCGGGATTTTTTTTTGGTAAATGTGCCTCAGAGCGATTGAAACCCGCATTTGGCAATTCGCCCATTTTCCCAATTGTTCTTTTTATGTGATCTAAACATTCTTGTTCAGTTTTGAATTTATAATCGGCAATTCCTGAGATTTCAGTGTGCGTAACTGCCCCGCCCAAAGTTTCTGCATCAATGTTTTCACCGACTGCCGCTTTTACTAAATATGGTCCTGCCAAGAAAATTGAACTTTGTCCTTCCACCATCAACGTTTCATCTGACATAATCGGTAAATAAGCTCCACCCGCTACGCAACTTCCCAAAACAGCTGAAATTTGGGTAATTCCTATCGCACTCATCAAGGAATTATTGTAAAAAACTCGTCCAAAATGCTCACGGTCGGGGAAAATTTCGTCCTGCATTGGTAGGAAAACGCCTGCACTATCCACCAAATAAATGATGGGTAAATGATTTTGCATGGCAATTTCTTGAAAACGCAAATTCTTTTTACCAGTAATCGGGAAGTACGCACCAGCCTTCACGGTTTGGTCGTTTGCCACGATAACGCAAAGTCTGCCAGACACATAGCCCAAACCACCAACCGTTCCGCCCGCAGGACAGCCGCCGTGTTCGGCATACATTTCGTAGCCTACGAATGCCCCAATTTCTAAGAATTCGGTGTTATCATCAATCAAATAATCAATGCGTTCACGGGCAACGAGTTTGCCCCTTTCGTGTTGTTTTTGAATATTTTTGAGTCCTCCGCCCAATTTGATGGTTTCTAAACGTAGTTTCCTTTCTTGCAAAAGGCTTTGGTGAGAGATTTGATTTTGGTTTATCATAAGTTTTATTAAAGATTGTTGTGAATTTTTGCAAGATAAGTTTTTTTGTGAAAGGTAGTTGGGTTTGTGGGATTTTTCGTTTGAGATTACCTGCGTAATTCTTAACAAATAACTGAATTTGATAATGACTTATTAGGCTTAAATGCTTATTTTTGAATTTTGAATATTGATATATGGGTTTTTACATCTTTTGTGATGAATCTCTAAAAAAAGGGAAAAAGTATTCTAATTTTTATGGCGGATTATTAATTCGTAAAGAAGATTTTGAATGGGTAAAAGAAGCTCTTGATGATAGGTTAATAGAATTGAATTTAGAAGACACTGAGTTAAAGTGGCAGAATATTAACGTTTACAGACTGGTAGCTTATCAAAAAATCATAGACTATATCTTCGAACTTGTCAAACAGGATGTCATAAAAATACGAATAATGTTTACTGATAACAGACACAAACCTGTTAATTTGAACCACCATCATAAAACTCACCAGTATCATATTCTGTATTATCAATTTCTAAAATACGCATTCGGGCTTAAACATCTTTCGTCTGACAAAATTACTGATTTAGAAATTTTCTTTGATAAGATTCCTGATAAAGAAGAAAAGAATAAGGAGTTTAAGAAATTTATTCATGGATTACAACATTTGCCAGATTTCCAAGAGTCGAAAATTCAAATCAAAACGGATTCTATTTATGAAGTAGATTCAAAAGACCATATTCTAATGCAGTGTCTTGACATTGTACTTGGAGCAATGGCTTTTAGATTAAACGATATGCACAAAGAGAAACCAGAAGGGCAAAGAATTAGGGGGAAGAGAACAATAGCAAAAGATAAATTATTCAAACATCTAAATCGGCATATCAGAGAAGTACGCCCACATTTCAGTATTAATATAAGTACAGGTATTGATAATGATCAATCAAATCTTTTCAATCATTCATTTAGGCACTGGCTTTTTATACCAAAAGATGCTGAGTTTGGATACGAAGGAGATGGAATATAAACAGAAAAACCCCTACTATCTCTACATAAATCTCTCACGTAGTACGTGAGGCTTCGAGACAACAAAGGCATTTCTTAACACAAATGTAAACAAATATTGAACCAAAAATGCAATGTTCCACGCTTTTATTTTTATTTCACGAGAGTGAAAATTTATATTACAAATAATGAATCCAAACGAATTTTTATCCAAACTTTATAAATACGAAATTAAAATTCGCAAGGCGGTAACTTCGCAAATGCGGGGGAATTTTCATTCTATTTTTAAAGGTTCTGGCTTGGAATTCAGCGACTTACGACTTTACCAGTACGGTGATGATGTACGGCTTATCGACTGGAATACCTCTGCCAAAGGACATGGAACATTCGTAAAAATCTTTAAGGAAGAGAAAGAACAAACCGTATTTTTTGTGGTTGATGTGAGTGCTTCGCAGAACGTTGGGCGGTCTGACCGTTCAAAATTAGATACCATCAAAGAGATTTGCGGCGTTTTGACATTATCGGCAATTAAAGAGGCAAGTCACGTGGGATTATTGTGTTTTTCTGACCAAAAGGAGAAATATATCAAACCTGCAAATACGCTAAAACACGGTTATAGAACGATTTTAGAGCTTTTTAAACTTAAAACCGAATCAGCGGGTACGAATCTCAAAAAGATGATTTTGTTTACGTTGGACGTTTTGAAACGCAGAAGTTTAGTAATTTTAGTATCAGATTTTATTGATACGGGTTATGAAGAAAACCTAAAAGCACTCGCCCGCCGACATGACTTAATTGTCATCCATCTTTACGACCAGCGAGAGACAAACTTGCCCCGTTTAGGTATTATTCCCGTTTTTGATACGGAAAGTAGAAAAACGATTTGGGTCAATGCGTCTTCCAATTGGTTTAGGAACAGGATGAAGAATTTATTTGAAAAGAATTCGGAACAATTAGACCAAATTTGTAAGCAAAACCGAGCCAATTACATCGCCATTGATGCTTCGGAGGATTATGTACCGAAGTTGATTAAGTTGTTTCGGGTGAGGAAATAGAGAATTATTTTAAAGAAAAAATATTGGAAAATTATCGTTTTATAGACCTTTTTGCGGGTATTGGAGGATTCAGAACAGGCTTTGAAAGGGCTGGTTTTGAATGCGTTTTTACGTCTGAAATTGATACGGCTTGTCAGGAAGTATATGAAAATAACTTTGGAGATAAACCATTTGGTGACATCACTAAAATTGATCCACAAGATTTGCCCGATTTTGAAGTTTTACTGGCGGGATTTCCTTGTCAGCCTTTTAGTATTTCAGGCAGAAAATTAGGCTTTGAAGATACCAGAGGCACTTTATTTTTTAATATTTGTCAAATAATTGAGGAGAAACAGCCCGAAGTGGTAGTTTTGGAAAACGTTAAACATCTAATTCATCACGATGGTAAGCAAACTTTTAAGGTCATCATAAATTCGTTGAAAGAATTAGGCTATAAAGTAAGCTATCAAATCTTGAATGCAAAGGATTTTGGCGTTCCTCAAAATAGGGAGCGAATCTTTATTATTGCTTCTAAATATAAGATTTTTGACTTTGCACAATTGAAGAAAAAACACCCTCCTCAGCTTCGTGATTTTTTAGATAAGGAAGGTGATTTTGAAATTTTGGATGAAGAAGAATACACATTAATTGAAAATTTACGACAGCAAGAGACGGGGCTTTTATTTGCAGGATACAGAAATAAAGGCACTTGGCGAAACGGCGTTAGACCTAATACAGAACACCTTTCGAGGGTTCATCGACAACCAAATCGTATTTATTCAGTTGACGGGGTTCATCCAACAATTCCCTCTCAGGAGACATCAGGAAGGTTTTTTGTCTATATTCCCGAACAAAAAATAGTACGGAAACTGACCATCAATGAATGTTATCGTTTGATGGGTTATCCAGAAGATTTCAAACGACACAAACGTTTATCCGAAAATTATAGACAAGTTGGAAACTCCGTAGCTATTCCCGTTATTGAAGCGATTGCCAAATCTATTTTAACGCAAAAATTATTGATTGATGAACCACAAACAGAAATTATTGGAAATCTACAACTCCTCCTTTTCAGTTGATGATATTAAAAACATTGATGTAAAATATCTGAGTTTTTTAGAGACTATTGGAGGAAATATTTCGACCCAAAAGGGAGTTTTTACAGTTTTAGTAACGCTAATTGTTCATAAAATACTTTCTCCTAATCAAGATATACGGAACCATCAAACCAATATGAAAAATGGTTTCTCTGGACGAAGTATTGATACTCAGTTTATTACGCCTACTTTGAAAGAGTTAGGTTTATCGTCGATGTCAGAAAGTGGTTGGCTAACTCGTTCGCTTGAACAACCATTTCCTTATACCTTGGATTATGGGGGAAAAATTTCAAATAAATTAGTAAAAGAAGCCTTCTTAAACCTCGTTAATTTTGTTGAAACAAACCCTAATAAAGCGGTTAATGTTCTTAGAATCTTACTAAATTTTGCCATTCAAGCAAGAGAAAAGAGTATCATTCCAATAATCCCATTACTCAACCCTGAAAATTTAACGATTGGGAAACTTATCACTGCCTTAGAATCTCATTTTAGTTTTAATTACAAAACTCATGGTGGGTCAAAGCTGCCTGTATTGGCATTTTATGCTGTCTATCAGTCGATTATTAAAGAAATTAAAAGGTATGAATCATGTTCATTAGGAATTTTAGGAAGTCATACAGCATCGGATAGGACTTCAAAAACGGCAGGAGATATTCAGATTTTTAAGAATAGAGAACTCTTTGAAGCAATCGAAATAAAATTAGATAAAGAAATTGATACCTCAATCGTTAGAATAGCTATTGAGAAAATCCAACGATATAATCCATCTCGATATTATATTCTGTCTTTAAAAAATGTGAAATTGGAAAATAAGATTGAAATTGAAGAATTAATCGCTGAGATAAAATTGAAACATGGTTGTCAGATAATTGTCAATGGCGTAATTCCTTCTTTGAAATATTACTTACGATTGTTATCAAATCTTACCGATTTTTTCGATGCTTATTCTTCATTAGTTGAACTTGACAAAGAGTTACAAGATATTCATAAACTCAAATGGAATGAGTTAATTCCAGAAATACTTGACAAATGATACAATACATCTTCCACAAAAACATAACCTACTCAGAAGACCTTTTAAATCTCTACGCCCAATTACACAATTTGGAAGTAACCGATTGTATCAAAGATGATGGTGAAATAACGATTGCTGCTGAGGAAGAGGGTGAACCCGTTTGGATTTTTGAAATAGATGAAAGTGGAACTTTTAAACTCATTTGGCAAGATGATGAATATTTGAATAGAATATAAATGCTCAAAAAAACAATTAAATACCTAATAACCAGCACATTACTCTTAATTATTACCCAAAAAACCTTCGCCCAAATCCCCAGTTGGACGCCGCCCAAAGGCAAGTTTTTGAGTGATAGTGTAAAGGTAGGTTTGCCCGTGCAGTATGCTCTCAGTTATCGCCACAAAGCAACTGCCGATGTATTTTTTCCTGATTCTGCTTATAATTTTGCTCCATTTGAAATGGTCAAAAGAGAGTATTTCAACACCGTTACCGACCAAAATGGAAGTTTAGATAGCGTAGTTTATACCTTAATTTCCTTTGAAGTTACGCCCATGCAAGAGTTGAGTTTACCCGTGTATGTACGTGCAAAACGGGATTGTACTCGTGTGTTTGCCCCAATGGATTTTGTGATTTTAAATAGCATTATCAAACCAAATGTTAATATTGATACGCTTTCTCTCAAAAAAGATACTCGCCTTATTCCCATTGCTCAACAGGTTAATTTTCCTTTGATATTTTTGATAATTATTGGCTTACTTTTGATAATTGGAATTGTGTTTTGGTTCTTCGGAAAACCCATCCGTCGACAGGTTCAGTTGTTTAATTTCAAAAGACGATACGATGATTTTAGGAAACTTTTTCAACGGCTCAGTCGGGGAACGGAGGATGCAAAAAAGCGTTTAGAAAATATTGAAAAGGCAGTTGTTCTTTGGAAAAAATACATCGAACGCATTGAAAATAAGCCATTTACAACTTTCACAACCAAAGAAATCTTGGATAACCTCAAAGATAATCGTTTATCGGATGCCTTACGAGAAATTGATGCAACTGTATATGGAGGTGTTTATTCAAGCAAGACAATTGCCTCTTTGCAGGTACTCCAAGAATTAGCAGAAGGGCTTTATCGTGAGCGAAGAGTTGAGATAACGGTAAACGGTGAACGGTAAACGGTGAATGGTACGGGGCAAATAGTACACAGAAAAAATTCTTCGTAGAACCGTTCACCGTGAACCGTTTAACGTTCACCAAAAGTTATGACAGATTGGTTTTCAAAATATTGGTTTCTTCCCTCCACCTTTTCGAGTTTCGATTGGGTGCATCCGCTGTATCTTTATAGTTTGCCAATCATTCCAATTCTCTTTCTCTTGCGTGATTGGCTTCGGAGTAATTCTACCCAAAAACTAAATGTTTCATTCCCAGCCAACGATATTCAATCAAATTGGGTAAGTTTTTTGCGTTTTATTCCAGGTATTTTCTTGATGTTTACCATTGCATTAATCGTAATTGCATTAGCTCGTCCGCAACGTTCAATTTCCGAATCTGACCAATATGCAGAAGGAATTGACATCATGTTAGCAATGGATATTTCCAAATCTATGGACAATAAGGACATTCCACCGAGTCGCTTATCGGTAGCAAAAAATGTGGCAAATCAATTTATAATAGGACGTTCGCAAGACCGTATCGGACTCGTAATTTTCTCGGGAGAACCCTATTCGCTTTGTCCCTTAACCACTGATTATGAGATGCTTAATGAATATATTGAGGATATTTCTTCCAATTTAATCACCACTTCTGGAACGGCAGTTGGCAATGCTTTGGGTATGTGCATCAACCGCTTGCGAGAGATTGAATCTAAAAGTAAAGTGGCAATTTTGATTTCAGATGGCGATAATACCGCTGGGAATCTTGACCCCGTAACCTCCGCCCAATTAGCAAAAGCCTTCGGTGTACGAGTATATACGATTGCTGTGGGAAGTGATAAATCCACGACTGACAAAGTGGATGAAGGAACGCTGAGAGAAATTGCCAAAATCAGCGAAGGAAAATTCTTTCGGGCAACGGATGCGAAGTCTTTGGGGAATATATTTGTGGAAATTAACCGCTTAGAAAAGGTAGAAATCAAGCAAAATAATTACAGAAATGTATTGGATTTTTATCATCCTTATCTCCGTTGGGCAATCGTATTTTTCTTGATTTCATTTGCATTTAAGAGTACTTTTATGGGTAATATTTTGGAGGATTAGCTTTCGGCAAACGGTACACGGTGAAAGGCAAACGGTTTTGAGGAAATAATTTTAATAGAAATCATTATTAGAGACTTTAATTTTTGTAAATTAGCCTTTATCACTTTTCCCGCAAAACCGTTTACCCTTAACCGTTCATTGTGAACCGTAAAATAAAACCAATGGAAATCCAAAACCCCATCAAATCTTCTGCCAATAAGCAAAAAATATTAATCGAAATTGCTTGGGAAACCTGTAATCAAGTGGGTGGAATCTATACCGTTATCCGAACAAAAGTGCCGTCAATGGTTGAAAAATGGGGTGATAATTATTTTCTTATAGGTCCGTATTTTCCCCAAACTGCCTCCGCCGAATTCGAGCCAATTGAGAATTTAGACGATTCTATGCTCGGAAAAACTATTAAAAAAATGCGTTCTGCGGGTTTGGGCGTACATTATGGGTATTGGCTCATTACGGGTAAACCAAAAATTGTTCTTTTCGATTTAAACTCAATCGCCGATAAAATCAATGAGTTGAAAGGACGAATGTGGGACAATCATAAAATCCCAACCATCAACGTTGAAGATATCGTAAATCAAACCATTTTATTTGGGGAAATGATACGAATTTTCCTCACTGAATTATGCCAAGAATACGCCAATAAAGCGGAAATCGTAGCCCATATTCACGAGTGGATGGCGGCAACTTGTATCCCTGATTTGAAAAAAGATGGGGTAAAAATTGCTACCGTATTTACTACTCACGCAACGATGTTGGGGCGTTATTTGGCAGGAAATGTGCCTAATTTCTATGATGTATTGCACACTTTTAATTGGTTAGATGCGTCCAGACACTATGGAATCGAAACCCAAGCGACCATCGAAAGGCAAGCGGCAACGCTCTGTAATGTGATGACTACCGTGAGTGATGTGACCGCCCGTGAGTGTGAGTTTTTATTGGGTCGAGTGCCTGATTTAATCTTGCCAAATGGACTTAACATCACTCGTTTTTCGGCAATGCACGAACACCAAAATCTGCATACTAAATTCAAAGACCGAATCAATGAATTTGTGATGGGGCATTTCTTTCAAAGTCAACCTTTTAATCTCGAAAAAACGCTCTATTTCTTTACTTCTGGACGTTATGAATTCTCCAATAAAGGCTATGACATCACCTTAGAAGCCCTCGCAAGGCTGAATTATAAGATGAAACAAGCCAAGATTGATAAAACGGTTGTGATGTTTTTTATCACTAAACAACCCTTCCATTCCATCGACCCAGAGGTGTTGCAATCAAGAGCCGTAATGGACGAAATTCATGAAACTTGCAATGCCATAGAAAAGCAAATTGGCGAAAAATTATTCCAAGCATCAGCCTCGGCAACGGACTTGAAAATGCCCGATTTGAACGAATTTATTGATGAATATTGGCGTTTGCGTTTGCGAAGAACCATCCAAACTTGGAAGACCAATAAACGCCCAAAAGTGGTTACGCATTTACTGAAACAACCCGACGGCATTACGGATTATACCGAGAAAGCCAATTTGATGAATAATCCCGAAGATAAAGTAAAGATTGTTTATCATCCCGATTTCATTGTTTCAACGAATCCACTTTTTGGGTTGGATTATGGGCAGTTTGTAAGGGGTTGCAACTTGGGTGTTTTCCCGAGTTATTATGAACCCTGGGGATATACGCCCTTAGAATGTATTGCCCGTGGCGTGCCAACCATCACTTCCGACCTTTCGGGTTTTGGTGATTATATGATGCAAATCATGCGTGATTACGAGCAATGGGGCGTTATGGTCGTAAACAGAACTTCGCAAGACTTCCACAAAGCAGCAGAACAATTATCCGAAATGCTCTTGAAATTCGTGAAACAATCGCAACGTGAACGCATCACCCAACGCAACCGTGTAGAAAGTATTTCCGAAACTTTTGACTGGATAAATCTGCGGAGTTACTACGATACTGCCCATGATTTGGCTTTAAAACGGAAAAAGTAAAAAGATATTTGGGTATATATTCTAAAAGGTAAATTTAGTTTTATGGTATTTATTCTAAAAAATGCTTTAAGTTTTATGGTATGTATTCTAAAACCTATTACTTTTGAATAAAAAACTATGGTTCGGGATAAGACACAAAATTTAATTGCTTGGAAGGATAAAAAACATCGTAAACCGCTGATTATCAATGGGGCTCGACAAGTTGGAAAATCTTGGTTAGTGAAAGAGTTTGGAGAAAATTATTTTGCCAATGACATCGTTATTATAAATTTTGAAAAACAAAGAGATTTGCACATCATCTTTAAGCAAAATTTTGATGTGAATCGTATTATTTCAGAACTTCAATTGGTGCTTGGCATTTCGATAGTCAAAGGGAAAACCTTAGTGTTTTTTGATGAAATCCAGAGTTGTTCAGAAGCACTTGGTTCTTTAAGATATTTTTACGAGGATATGCCTGATTTGCACGTAATTGCTGCGGGGTCATTGCTTGATTTTGAATTCAGAGACCAACCTTATCCCGTTGGAAGGGTTGAGATAATGAATCTTTATCCCATGAGTTTTATGGAATTTTTGGTAGCAAATAATAAAAAAACGCTGGCTGATTTGCTGAAACAAACACCAAAAGAAATTCCTGAATCCGTTGAAAATGCCCTTTCTGAACAATTACAATTGTATTTTATTATAGGTGGAATGCCCGAATGTGTAAAGTATTATGTTGATACACAGGACTTTACAGAAATAAAAGAGATTCAAAATAATTTGCTTTATACTTATGAACAAGACTTCAAAAAGTATAAGCCAAGTATTAATACTGACTGCCTTCAAGATGTTATTGAAAATATTACAAAATTTGTTGGCAATCAAATTATTTACACAAAACTGTCTGACCGATTTACAATTCCAACTATTAAAAAAGGAGTAGATTTACTAAAAACCGCAAGATTAATTGACATTGTTCACAACGTTTCGATTGCTGGTTTGCCCTTAACGCCAAGTGGAAAGCAGTTTAAAACCTTCTTTTTGGACATTGGATTATTGATAAGAAAAAGACAAATTGAATACGCAAATCTTTACACAAAACGACAATTAACATCAGCATTTGAGGGCGTTTTGGCAGAACAATTTGTAGCACAACAAATTCTTGCACATACAGACGATAATTTATTTTATTGGGCAAGAACTGAAACAGGAGCAAGTTCAGAAGTTGATTTTGTGGTAATACAAGACGGTCAAATTATTCCAATAGAAGTAAAAGCAGGGGGTAACGGTTCATTAAAAAGTCTTCATTATTTACTTGAAAAATACCCAAATATTGAAAAAGCAGTTGTCTATTCCCTTGCAAAACAGGGAGTTATAGAAAAAATTAACTTCTTGCCGATTTATTATGCGGGGTTATCTTTTGGGTAATTTTTCCAATAAAAAATACAAATCCACCAACCATTTCGTTTTTAAAAGCTGGATTTAAAACACACAACGAACTCAAAAAATGAAAAAGCAAATCTTGTTATTAATCGTATTATTTACAGCATTTCAAAGTTATGCTCAAACTGAAAACATCAAACTGCCCCAAGTTGCTAAGCAGATTGATTTGATGATTGAACATGACCAGTCTGTTGCCAAAAGACACATTGATTTGATGAATCAGAATACAAAACCCGATTCGCTCGAAATGAAAAACTTGATGGACGAATGGAAATCTACGGCTGATGCGGATAAAATTCTATTGAAAACGTTGTTTAAAGAAAACGGATTTTTAGGGTACAGCGAAGTAGGTGAAGAGAGTTCACATAACTTTTTACAAATGGTTCAACGAATGGATGTAGATTCTACGTTTCAGCAAGAAGTTTTGGCTGATATGAAAAAACACATCGCTAAAATCAATGCTAATCCCATTGAATTTGCGTATTTAACTGACAGAGTAAATCTTAACCAAGGCAAACCGCAAATTTATGGAACACAGCTAAAAATTAACGAAAAAGGCACGAGTTACGAACCAAAAAAAGTTATTGACCCGCAAAATCTCAATAAAAGAAGGGCAGAAATTGGCTTAGGAACGATTGAGGAGGCTATTTCTACTATGAATGGACATTTTGCTAATAGCTTGAAAAAATAATAAAATGAACAAATTATTCTTAAAAATAGGTGCCATTTTAGCGGGATTATCAGTGGCATTGGGTGCTTTTGGTGCTCATGCTTTTAAAGTAGCATTGGAAGCATCAAATCGCACTGAAACATACGAAACAGCCGCAAAATATCAAATGTATGGTGCTTTGGCACTGATATTTGTGGGAATATTAACCGATAAAATTCCTCATAAATTCCTCACCTGGTCGGGTTATGCCTTCATGATGGGAACAATCATTTTCTCCGGTTCACTCTATTTGATTTGTGCAACGGGCGTAACGATGTGGGGGGCAATCGCACCCATCGGCGGGGCAAGTTTGATGGCAGGTTGGATTTTATTTTTTATGGGAGTTGGGAAAATACTGTAGCTCGAAGTGGTACTTCGA
>JANXML010000330.1 GCA_025354645.1 Arcicella sp.
GAAAAGGTTTCCTGTAACAACTACGTCAAACTGTTTTGGGTCTTTTATTAACATCATTGCACATGAATCCACAAATTGGTGGGTAACTTGAACTTCGGGGTAATCTTTGGCTACTTCCAAGACGGTTTCTCTCCACAAACGACTGGATTCCAAGACGTTAGCTTTATCGACCGACATCAATTTCTTGCCACGAGTCATGGCGGCATCAAATGCCTTGCGTGCGATACGTTCAACCTCATATTTTGAATAAATCATCGTGTCGTAAGCTGTATTTCCGTCTTCGATTCTTTCTCTTTTTCCGAAATAAACATCACCAGTCAATTCACGGAAGAAAAGAATATCTGCACCTTTCAAGATTTCGGGTTTGATAGAAGAGGCTTCCAACAATTCGTCAAATAATTTGATGGGACGAAGGTTGGCGTATAGACCTAATTCTTTACGCATTTTCAACAACCCTTGCTCTGGACGAACTTTGGCGTGTGGGTCGTTGTCGTATTTGATGTGTCCAACGGCTCCAAAAAGGATAGCATCTGCGGCACGCATTTTTACCAACGTTTCTGCTGGCAATGGGTCGCCCGTTGCTTCGATGGCAACGTGTCCGATGAGGGCTTCGTCATACGTAAATTCATGTCCGAATTTCGCAGCGATCTTTTCTAATACTTTTTTACCAACTTGGGTAACTTCTTGTCCGATTCCGTCTCCTGGAACTACTAATATGTGTTTTTTCATTTTTTATTGTTTAGCCACAAAGGCACGAAGGCTCTAAGGTTTTTCTTTTGAATATTGGTGGCAGAAATTAGTTTGTTTAGCCACGAAGACACAAAGTCTCTAAGTTTTTTCTTTTGAATATTGGTGGCAGAAATTAGTTTGTTTAGCCACGAAGACACAAAGTCTCTAAGTTTTTTCTTTTGAATATTGGTGGCAGAAATTAGTTTATTTAGCCACGAAGACACAAAGTCTCTAAGTTTTTTCTTTTGAATATTGGTGGCAGAAATTAGTTTATTTAGCCACGAAGACACAAAGTCTCTAAGTTTTTATTTCTTTGCGTCTTTGTGGCAGAAATTACATTACGGACCTTTTGATTCCTTCTCTTATCAAGGGAACATTGAAATTTATTAAATAGCCTAATTTTCTATTTGTAAGTTTCAAATGACTCATCACTTGTGCTTGCCAAACAGGGTTTACTAAATCAACTGCTTTGAGTTCAACGATTACTAAATCATCTACTAAAATATCAAGTCTTAATCCTTCATCAAAAACGAGTCCATCGTAAAAAATTGGTATATCTACTTGTCGTTGTACTTGAAAACCCGCTTTTTTCAGTTCATAAGCAATACAAACCTCATAGACTTTTTCTAAAAGTCCAGGTCCAAGAGCTTTGTGAACTTTAAATGCAGCATTGACAACAGCCTTTCCTATCATTTCTTCTTGCTCAGTGGTTTTAGTAAATTCTTGCATGATTACTTTTTAAATCTTTGAGTCTTTGTGCCTTCGTGGCAATGATTATAGCAAATTTAACATTTTTTGAGTCGCTTGAATAGCCGAAACCGTTTGGTCAGAATCTAATCCTCTGGTTTTTACGGTTTTTCCTTTCACTTCCCACGAAATAATCGTCTCACAAAGTGCATCGGTTTTTCCGCCTGGTGGAATCCTTACGGCGTAGTCGGTTAGTTGTGGAAGTTCGATTTGCTTCTTTTCATAAATCTTTTTCAAGGCATTCATAAAAGCATCGTATTGACCGTCGCCTTGGGCAGATTCTTCAAAAACTTCTTCGCCAATTCGTACTTGTAGCGTTGCCGAAGGTTTCAGATTTTTTGAATGTGTCAAAACGTAATTCAAAACTAAAACCTTTTCTTCGATTGCGTTACTGTCTAAAACATCTGAAATGATATAAGGCAAATCTTCACGGGTAACGGTTTCTTTTCTATCGCCCAACTCGATAATTCTTTGCGTAACTTTCTTTAAATCGGCATCTGCCAAAGTGATTCCTAACTCCTGCAAGTTTTTCTCGATATTGGCTTTTCCCGACATTTTGCCCAAGGCATATTGTCGCAATCGTCCAAAACGCTCAGGCATTAAATCATTGAAATAGAGATTGTTTTTATTATCACCATCCGCATGAATTCCTGCCGTTTGGGTAAACACATTTTCGCCCACGATGGGTTTATTCGCAGGAACTCTTACGCCAGAAAAAGATTCAACAATTTTTGTTACTGAATAAAGCGAATGCTCTGATACTGAGGTGCTTACTTCGGGCATAAAATCGTTTAAAACCGCAATAGTACTCGCCAAAGGAGCATTTCCCGCTCGTTCGCCCATACCATTTACGGTTAAATGCAGTCCATGTACACCCGCTTTAATTGCCTCCATAACGTTTGCAACGCTCAAATCGTAATCGTTATGAGCATGGAAATCGAAGTGTATTTTGGGATAACGTTTTACGATTTTATCCAAAAATTCAAATGTTTCTCTCGGAGTCAAAACTCCCAAAGTATCTGGCAGAAGCACTCTTTCGATGGGCTGTTTTGTCAAGAAATCAAGGTATTGAAAGACGTATTCCATAGAATGACGCATTCCATTACTCCAATCTTCAAGGTAAACATTACACTTGATGCCTTTGGAACGAGCCAAAGTGATAACCTTTTCTATCTCAGAAAAATGTTGTTCGGGCGTTTTTTTCAGTTGGTGCGTAAGGTGATTTAATGAACCTTTCGTGAGAAGATTCATCACCGTAGCCCCAGCCTCCAACATCCAATTGACCGAAGTTTCACCGTCCACAAAAGTCAGGACTTCTATTTTGTCCAAACAATTATGTTCAGCCGCCCATGCCGTGATTTTCTTCACCGCATCAAATTCTCCTTCCGACACCCTCGCAGAAGCCACTTCCAATCTATCTACCATCACTTCTTTCAAAAGCAATTGGGCAATAGTCAGTTTTTCAGAAGCTGAGAAAGACACTCCACTGGTTTGTTCACCATCACGAAGGGTCGTGTCCATTATTTCGATATAACGCATTCTTTTGGAATTGCTGAGTTATTGAGGTGATTTATGAAATTAGATTTTAGTGTAAGTACTCATTCGCCGTTGAGGTTACACAGGAACGCCTGCCGCAGAGAACCACAGAGGAAAAAATGAGAGCCACAGAGA
>JANXML010000339.1 GCA_025354645.1 Arcicella sp.
GAAAATGTAAATGTTTTAGAATGGTTAAAGAAACCTATCGAAATCGTCTAAATCACATTGCACAAATTTGGCTAATAGTATGTGGACTCGTAAATCTTAATCTTTGAAAAGTTATATGTTTTTTAGGAAAGAGGTCTATTACTGAAACCATCTATATATCCTCTGGCAAAATCAGTAATTACATTATCTAAATCAGTAAGAAATATTAACACCGTGATTCCTACAATTACTAATATCCAACCGTAGTTATCATTAAGGAATTTTACTATTTTCTGTTGGAGCGTATTTTTACTATTCATCTATTTTGATATTATTTGAGCAAATTATAGCTTTAAGTTGATTTGTACGGTATTTTAGTTTTTTAATTTTCCAATATCAAACATATTATTTTCTTTTCCGTCTGAGTCTTTATTTTTATGAACATTATTATTTCGGTTTATTCCAAAACTGTATTTGAACGAAACTCCAACCCGTCGGCTATCTGTACTTTGATACCCTGTGGCATTTATCGAACCCTGATTTAAAGAATAACTATACGGATTTGTGTAAAATATATCATTTACGTACAAAGAGACTTGAAGTTTTCGGTCTAAAAAATACCGATTAATGTCAAAATGCACATCACCTATATTACTAAATTCTACCAAATCTTTTTGACCTTTTAATATCAAATGACCATAAAAAGTAATAGTTGTGAGATTATCCAGATTGTATTGATGATAATTAAATAAAAACCATGAACTTCGATTGTAAGTTAGTGGCTTATTTTCGTATAATCCTTGATATTGATTGTTGGAAAACTGCCCTCCCAAGAAGAAAAAATATTTTTCACCAGGAGGAATGCCTAAAATTAAACGTATATACGTTTCTTTATTTGTTCCCAGATTGTCGTAAGTTTTATAGGTTACATTCTGATTCTTAGCATCTTGATAAACTACACTTCCAAAAATATCACTTGAATTTCTTTGACCAATTGCCAAAAGCGGATAATTCGCAACGGTAATATTCGCTTCGTAATTTTGAGTAAACTGTGGCTTTAAAGATGGATTTCCCGTTTGATAAAGAAACTGAGAAAGTGGTTGAACAGATGGATTTAAAAGGTCATAAGAAGGTCTTGTAATAGAACGGCGAGCTATTAAAAATGCTTTTAATTCTATCCCTTTGATTTTGAATACTGGATAACTAAGGTGAAAGTAGGGAAATAAATCGGTTCTACTAATGTCAAAAAGCGTATCTTTTGGTACAATTTGATGCCCTGCCATATTGGTATTCTCAACCCTGAAACCTCCTTTTATACCAAACTTTCTGATGGTTTTAGATAACATTGCATAGCCAGCAAATAGATTTTCCCTATAAGTATAATTGTTATTTTGTAGGTTAATAACGTCCTGTGCTTCTTTACTATCAAAAAAGAGCGTATTACTTTTAAAGTTTTGATACGTGCCTTTTATTCCAGATTCTATGGTTAGCTTATTTATTGTTTTAAACTTAAAGTCTATTTTTCCAATAAACAGATCATTTTGAGTGTTTAAATCATTGTCATAACGTAAAATTGATATTTTCGGAATGTCAAAAAAGGATTGATAATTTTGATTAGAACTTCCAGTCAGATGCCTGTATGAAAAATCTGATGTTAATTCTGAACCCAAGCTATCTAATTTTAGATTTGATGAAACAGATTGATTAATACTATAATCACCATTATTTTTTGTAATATTATCTATACTGTGGAAAAGCGATTGCCGTTGAGTATCATATTGACTATTATCGTTGTCTGTGGTAGATTTATTTGGACGGAAACTCAAATTTCCGTCATAGTTTAATGTCAAATTCTTGTTCAATTCAATTCCTATTCCATAGCCCAAATAAGTGCTATGACCAGTATTGATTGTATTAGAATTTAGTAAAAATGACGATTCGGGTAATGTACGAGTATTGGAAATATAATCATAACCCTTGCTAATACCATGATTTAATGAAAAATAAGTTGAACGACTATCGGTGTTATTATTAAGAGATAGCCCAAAGGTTTGGTCGCCGTACCTACCCTGACTTAAACACAAATCAAAACTACCCGTAGTACCGATTTTCAAGCCTTTTTTCAAAATAATATTTACTGCACCTCCTGCATTAGAAGCATCGTATTTGGCAGACGGAATCCTAATGATTTCTATTTTCTGAATCGCACGTGCTGGCAAACTTTTAAGCATAGAAGCAAGGTCTGCAGAACTCATTTTTTGCTCTCTTCCATTAATGTAAATTGTTGCAGCCGAAGTTCCTGACAAATAAACATTTCCATTATTATCAACCAAAATACTGGGTGTTTTTTTCAATACATCAAAGCCATTTATACTTGAAACAGCCAATTGCTCTGCATCAACAATCATTTTGTCATCTTCTTGTTCAATAAGCGGTTTCTTCGCCCTTATCACTATCTCATTTAATTCTTTATTTTGTTCCTTCATAAAAAAAACAAATGGTTCTTTTTGAAATTTTATTACAGCAATAAAAGTGCTATATTCGATGGAAGTTGCACGAAGTAAATAAGATGAATTAGAACTTATTTTTGCTAATATGCTTCCCAAAGTATCAGAATGCAGGTAAATAATTTGTGTAGTATCTTTTTGATTTTTCAAAGAAATATTTGCACCAATTATTGCTTTTTTCTCCCCATTGAGGAATGTGAAATGTTGCTCATTTTGTGCTGTGGCTTTACCACAAAGCAAAAAGAAAAGACTAATTATTGTGATGATCTTGTTCATAATAAAATAGATTATTTGTTTCGTTGTAATTATTTCACGGTTCAAAATTGCAGGAAATTTAAGTCCTTAAAAAAAAGATGTGATTAACTTATAAATATTTGGGATGAAGTGGCTATTTAATGGGATTTAGAAGAATTTCATCCTAATTTGATAGTCCAAAATATTCTACATATTTTTGTAAGAAAGCAATCATTTAAACCACAATTTTAACTTCAAAACAATGTCCGAATCCTATCTGCACTTCCTCTACCAATTCCAATATTTTGACAAAAATAACTTGCAAACTACTGATAATGAATTAGTTGAAATAATTAAAATTGGAAGATTGAATGCTGATTCGGGAGCAGATTTTCAGGATGCACGAATATTTATTGGGAATATTGAATGGGCGGGTAGTGTGGAAATTCATCTAAAATCCTCCGATTGGGACATCCATAAACACCAAAATGATGCCTCTTACCAGAACGTAATTCTCCATTTGGTTTGGGAAGACGATAAGCCCATTTTACGAAAAGACGGCACCAAAATTCCAACCATCACCCTCCGTGAGCGTGCCGATAAAAAACTCCTCCAAAAATATCAATCTATGATGGAAAGCAAAGCAGAAATGCCTTGCCAAAATCAGTTTAAAGAAGTGGACGATATTAAAAAACTCTCAATGTTGGATAAGGTTTTGATGAAACGTTTGGAAGATAAATCGCTGATAATCAACCAGTTTTTGAAGAATAATAATGCTGATTGGGAAGAAACGGCATATCAGCTATTAGCCAAAAACTTCGGTTTTAAACTCAATGCCGAACCGTTCTTGAATTTAGCCAAGAATCTTCCTTTGAAAATCTTACAAAAACATCGGGATAATTTACCTCAAATTGAAGCCTTAATTTTTGGCGTAGCGGGTTTCCTGAAAAATGAAAATAATGACCTTGAAACTTGGGATGAATACCGATTGAACCTCCGAAAAGAATTTCAATTTTTATCTTCAAAATATCAATTACAACACAAAATTCTTGGGCAACATGAATGGAAATATTTGAGGCTCCGCCCTGCCAATTTTCCAACGGTTCGTTTGGCTCAATTTGCTCGATTTATCCACGAAAATGCGAATCTTTTTTCTGTATTAATTCACCTTGAAAACGTGAAAAGTTTTGCGAAAATCTTGAAAATAAAACAGTCAGATTATTGGATTAAGCATTATGTTTTTGGTAAAAAATCGGAGGGGAATGTGCCAACTTTGGGAAATGCCTCAGTAGAAAATGTAGTGATAAATACCGTTGTTCCTTTACTGGTTGCCTGTGCCAATCAAAAAGATAATCGAGAATATTTAGAGAAGGCGGTTAGACTTTTAGAAGAACTTCCATCCGAAGATAATAATATCACAAAGCATTGGCAATCAATGGGTTTGCTCGTAAAATCAGCCTTTGATTCACAGGCAAGTATTGAATGGTTTAATAATTTTTGCCTACCTAAAAAGTGTCTTTCTTGTAATGTGGGCGTAGAGATTTTGCGAAAATGAACAGAATTTTGTGTGAATTTAATTGAGACTCCCTGATGGGTTTTAACCGCCGTCAAAGGTTAATTCTTATCCTTGACGGCGGTTAAAAACCCGTTATTAAGCAAACATTTTCTAAACCAAAACCATCGTTTCTTCCTGTGAATAAAATAAAGAAACCTCCTCTAAAATTTCTAAAATTTCTTGATAATTCATTGAAGTAACAAGCCTCATTCTGAAATCTTTGAAGTGCGAAATTCCTTTGAAATAATTGGAATAATGTCTTCGCATTTCTACAATACCAACATGATTTCCTTTCCAACGAATACTAAAATCTAAGTGCTTTTTACACACATCAATTCTATCATCCATCGTTGGCGGTGCTAAATGTTCGCCCGTTTTAAAGTAATGTTTTATTTCATTAAAAATCCACGGATAACCAATGGCTGCCCGACCAATCATGATGCCATCCACGCCAAAACGATTGCGATATTCCATTGCTTTTTCAGGAGAATCAACATCACCATTCCCAAAAATGGGAATTCTGATTCTTGGATTTTCTCTCACTTTTGCAATCAAACGCCAGTCGGCATCGCCTCTGTATAATTGTGCTCGTGTACGTCCGTGAATCGTAAGTGCCTCAATACCAATATCTTGCAAACGCTCTGCAACTTCTTCGATGTTTTTTGTGGTATCATCCCAACCCAAACGAGTTTTCACCGTTACGGGTAAATGTGTGGATTCAACTACGGCTTTTGTCATTAAAACCATTTTTGGAATATCTTGCAACAAAGCCGCCCCTGCCCCACGGCAAGCTACCTGTTTCACGGGACAACCATAGTTTATATCCACCAAATCTGGACCTGCGTTTGAGGCAATTTCACCACAAACTCGCATTGTTTCAATGTCAGAACCAAACAATTGAATTCCAATTGGGCGTTCATATTCAAAAATATCCAACTTCTGAACCGATTTTGCTGCATCACGAATTAACCCTTCCGAAGAAATAAACTCGGTGTACATCAAATCAGCCCCATTTGCTTTGCAAACCGCCCGAAACGGTGGGTCAGAAACGTCTTCCATTGGTGCAAGTAACAACGGAAAATCACCTAATTCTATGTTTTTAATTTTTACCATTTTTTTCAGTTATCAATAAACAATTACCAGTAAACAGTGAAAAGTTGTACTCACAAAAAATAATGAAATTCATAACAAATTGTTCAATTTCGCTATTATTTTTTGTTTACTGATAACTGTTTACTGATAACTGCTAACTGTTCCGTAAATTTACAACCATTATGACAAATTTCGATACTTCTTCTTCACAAACAAATCTACCGTTTATTTCCAAAGTTATGATTTTGGTTGGTTTGACTTTGGTATTTATGACGATTGGCTCTGTGATTGGCTTCTTCTTTTTTACACAAATAACAGGAATACCATTAGCCCAAATTGCCGATTTTCAAAAGCATTTGAATGATTATCCCAATATGTACGATGCCGTGATGCTTTTGCAAACTTTCTCAACGCCCATTCCATTCATCGCCGCTTCATTTTTTTTCTGGATTATCATTGAAAAACAACCTATCAATTCATTTAGTTTCAGAAGAGTAGAACTGCCTGTGTTCTTCTTAGTAGCACTTTTGGTCATTATTTTCATGTTTTTTGATGCGTTAATTATTGAATGGAATCAAGGAGTAATATTTCCAGAAACGTTGAAAGGGATTGAAAAATGGATGAAGGAAAGTGAAGATTCTGCGGGTGAATTGACCAAGTTCCTAACAAATTTTAAATCACCATCTCAATTAGTCGTGGCTATGATTGTAGTGGCAGTTTTGGCAGGAATATCTGAGGAATTAATTTTTAGAGGCGTTTTACAAAATATTACTTTACGAGCTTCTGGAAATCCGCACGTAGCCATTTGGTTTGCCGCTTTCGTTTTTAGTTTTATTCATTTGCAGTTCTACGGTTTCTTTCCCAGAATGTTTTTAGGGGCATTATTTGGCTATTTATATTACTGGACAAAAAATATTTGGGTTCCGATTTTTGCCCATTTTGTTAATAATGGCTTCACCTTATTGATGGCTTATTTATATACAACGAAAGCAGTTAATTTGAACATAGAAGACACAAAATCCGTACCTTTAAGTATGGCTTTTGGATCATTAATGTTGACTGCTTTGATTTTAAGATGGTTCTGGATGAGAAGAGTAGTTATTAGTTAATGGTTAATGGAAATTGATTACTGTTTACTTTTCAAAAAAAAATAGCTGATGGCAGAAGGCTTTGAACTATTAACCAGTAACAAATAACGAATAACTAAAATGAACGATTGGAAAAAAATTTACGAATCTACGAGTCCTATCAAAGCACAATTAGCGAAAGCCTATTTGGTGGAGGAACATCAAATTGAAGCAGTAGTTTTAAATAAACAAGACAGTTCCTATTTGTTCGGACTTTGCGAAGTTCACGTACAAATGAAAGATGCCGTTTTGGCAAAATTCTTATTAGAAAACGAAGGAGGATTAAATTAAAACTTTCAGCTGTTGGCTTTTGGCAATCAGCTCAAACCAAAATATTGTGCAAAAGCTGATAGCCGAAAGCAATAAAAATATGAATCAAAAATTACAATCCATGTCTAACCTGCAACAGCGGGTCATTGCGGCAGTTGTTGCCGTACCCTTTCTCATATTCTGCATTGTGTATAGCGACTGGACATTTTATGGACTTTTCGCTTTAATTGCCATTTTAGCACAATTAGAATTTTATAAATTATTAGGATTAAATGGAAATGAGCCATTGACCTACTACGGAACATTTTGTGGTTTTGTTTTGGTAACGGTTACTTACTTGATTGAAAAAGGCGTAATTGCTGAATCAAATTATTATATCCTCTCACCTTTAATGGCTTCAATTTTCTTTATAAAATTATATAAAGCAAAAGATGATAAACCTTTCAGAAACATCGCCTACACGTTTTTGGGCGTGATTTATGTGGCTCTGCCTTTCGCTTTAGTTATCATTTTAGCTTTCTTAGAACTCAATATTTTTAGTTGGCAAAAACCTTTGGGATGTCTTTTTCTATTATGGGCAAGTGATACAGGAGCTTATTTTGCGGGTACAAAATTTGGCAAAACGAAATTATTTGAAAGAGTTTCTCCCAAAAAATCGTGGGAAGGAAGCATTGGCGGTTTTGTGGCATCCATGATTGTTGCCTACGTTTTATCGCTCTATTTTCACGACTTGAAAGTATGGCAATGGTTTGGTTGTGGAGCAATTATCGTAGTGGCAGGAACCTATGGAGACTTAGTGGAATCACTTTTCAAACGCAGTATAAAAATCAAAGATTCCGCCTCTACGATTCCAGGACATGGTGGGTTTTTAGATAGATTTGACGGACTTTTATTATCTATTCCGTTTATAATTACATTTCTGAAATTGTTTTCTTAAGATTAGAATTACGTTAAAATCTGTTAAAGACAAACCATTTTATCCATCTAAACGTTTATTTTATGTAAGTTTACAGTATAATAATTTTACGATGTCGATGAGCCATAAAAATATAAATAATTTAAAAAATAATACAAAACATATTTCTTTTAAGCATCTGCTTATGAGTGCTTTATGTTTTGTGGTTATGGCATTTAATAATGTTTCAACTTTTGCTCAGGAACACAGTAATTCTATTATTTTTAAGGGTAAAGTTGTAGCGACAAGAACATCAGAATTTCTTGCAAATGCGTATGTGTACAATGCAAATTCGGGCAGAGGAGCATTAACGGATGATTTAGGTAACTTTCAATTATATGTTTATCCTGGCGATAGTTTAACGTTTAGTTATGTTGGATACAAAAAGAAATATTATATTGTTCCTTATATTTTAGAGGCTGTACAGACAGGAATTATTCACATGGCAGAGCAGTCAACGATGTTAGCGGAAGTAAAAGTCTATCCATATAGCACCGAGGAGGATTTTAAGAAGGCTTTTTTGGATATGAAAGTAGAGAATGAGGCAGGCAGGAGAGCTTTAGAAAAGAATTTAGAACAATCTAAATTAAATATTTTAGCTTTGCAAGCGGGCTTGAGTGGGGCAGGAAATTTCCGAAATTTCTCTGATCAAATGACGTACAGTATGGCAAACAGAAATTTCGTCCAAAGTCCATTAATGGCTTTAACAAACCCTTTTGCGTGGGCAAATTTTATTAAATCAATTAAAAATGGTGATTTGAAGAAAACTGATTATAAAAAAGCCTACGAAGATACTCCCTCAGAAGGTGTTTCTCGTCAGAGAATTATGTCTGAGATGAAGAGAGGAAATTAGTTATTAATTATTAAAGATTCGTTATTGGTATAAGATGTAGATTAATTACCAATAACCAATAACTAACCAATGGATTTTATTACTGAAAATTACCGAATACGAATCACCGAAGTTGATGCACACAGTCAACTTACCATCCCCGCTCTTAATGGACTTTTGCAAGAAATGGCTTGGCGACATTCAGTCGTTGAAAAGGTTTCAGTTCATGAATTATCCGCCCAACACAACATCTCTTGGGTACTTTCTCGTTTAAAAATCTGGATTGATAGATTACCAAATTACGACGAAACCGTAACGGTAAAAACATACGTTCAAGGAGTAGATAAATATTTTTATCATCGAGATTTTACAGTAATTGATGCGAATGGAATTGAAATAATTAGGGCAAATAGTGTTTGGGGATTAATGGACATTATCAAAAGAAGAATCACCTCTATTCCTCAATGGATGCTTGATGTTACACCTATATACTCGGACGAAAAACCCGTTGAGCGAGTTTCAGGCAAAATTTTGAAGATAGATAACATAGAAATTGAAAAACATTTTGACACTCGTTGGCACGATATAGATTCCAATCAGCACGTTAATAATACGAAATATGTTGAGTGGTTAATGGAAAGTGTTCCAACGGAAATCTTGAACAATGGTAAATTAAATTCGATTGACATGATTTTCAAAAATGAGAGTATTTTAGGGGATACAATAACGACTCAAAGCCAAGCGATTGACAAGGGATTTATACACAGAATTTTGAAACAAAATGGACAGGAATTGGTAACTGGTTTAACTGTTTGGGAGTAAAAAACCAACTTTTATATAAATCTGTTATATTTGAATTCTAAATGATAAGATGATGGAAACTTTAAGCATAGAACAAATAAAAGCTATCTATCCAGACGAATGGGTCTTGCTTGATTTGGATGGTCAGGAAGCGTCAAAAGTTCAAAAAGGAATAGTTTTACTTCACGGAAAAGACTACTTAGAGTTGTGCTATAAAAGTAGTGAAATAGCTAATAATCATTTAACCACAATTGTATTTACTGGAACTCAAAACCATAACCGTAAATGGCTCAAAGCTACACGTTTAAACGAGAAACCGAAGATGATTTAATCGTAATTCCTGTAAAATTGGAAATAGTTTAGTTGATTTAGTTTTAGATACTGGTGCCTCCCATACATTTATTGATTTCGGTATTCTTATCAAAGAAGGTTATCGTTTAAATGATACAAAAGGAATTGTTGCCGTTGAAACTGCTAATGGAATAATCTATGCAAATAAATTTGTTGTTGAAATTATAGATGGATTAGGAATTAGCAAAAATAATTTTGAAGTAACTTCTTATATTTTCGACAATCCTGAAAGTAATTTTAAAGGAGTGATAGGTTTAGATTTTGTCGGAGAAAATGAAATATGTATTAATTTCAAAGAAAATAAGTTGGTTGTAAAGTAGGCATTTGTATGGAATTTAAAACTCTAATTTACAAAAACTTCACCTCAATCCTACGATTTAATTTACGATTTTCTTCTAAATTATTTGGTAAATATGGACGAGTTTTTCCATATCCTTCCGCCTTGATTTTCAGTATATTAACGCCTTTTTGAGCTAAATAATCAACCACAGATTTTGCTCTTTTTTGAGATAACAATAAATTATCCGCATCTTTTCCCACATCATCTGTATGTCCCGAAATCTCAATCGGTAGGTCTGGATTAGCTTTCAATAATGCCACTAATTTATCCAATTCAGCCGTAGATTCGGATTTCAAATCCCATTTTGCGGTATCAAAAAAGATATTATTCAAAATCTCTTTTGCTTCTTTTTTAATAGGTTCGAGCGGGATGTCTAAGATTTTATCAAGCCCAATTTTATCCGAAAAATCAAAATTTAAACTCTTGAAAAAATAGCCTTTTTTACTGACAAAAACCGCATATTCCCCTCCACTTGTAAGTACAGAAGTGTAGGTTCCAGACTGTGCATCCGAACTAATTTTACCAACTAATTCATTATTTTTTAAGGAAATTAGTTCAATATCAGCTTGTATTTTTTGGTTAGTTTTCGCATCATAAACCACTCCTTTCAAAAAAGAGGTAGCTTTAAACTTGGCTTGTAAAGATTCAGGAACTTCGATTTCTACAATTTTTGCTCTTCTATATTTATCCTCTTGATCACGTTCCAAAGAGTAATACGCCTTCTTACCATCTGCCGTAATAAAGAGAGCAACCTGGTCTTCAAAGGTGTTCAAAGGATAGCCCAAGTTTTCAGGAATTCTCCATTTATCTTGTTGATTTTCAGTAAAATACAAATCTAAACCACCCATTCCCACGTGTCCTTCCGAAGCAAAGAAAAGCGTTTTTCCGTTGGCGTGAATAAAAGGAGAAAGGTCATCTTCAATCGTATTTACGGGGTTTCCTAAGTTTACAGCCTTCGCCCACATATTAGTAGAGTCCAATTTACTCACCCAAATATCTCGCTTGCCCAAACTCCCTTTTCTATCCGAAACAAAGTACAGCGTTCGTCCATCGGCAGAAAGCGAAGGTTGCGATTCCCATTCGGATGAATTCACACCCAATCCTAAATTTTGCGGAGAAGTCCAGTTTTCTCCTTGTTTGAAGGAAATATATAAATCGCAACTTCCGAAGCCTTTTCGTCCACCGCAAGAAGTGAAAACTAAGGTTCTTCCGTCGGCAGAAATGGAGGCTGTTCCTTCATTTTCTTTCGTGTTAATTTTTTCGGAAATAGAAACGGGTTCAGACCATATTTTATCTTTTATCGAAGCAACGTATAGATTCTCATCACTATCCTGATTTCCCGTATAAATTAACGTTTCACGGTCGGCAGTCATTACTGGAAAATATTGAGACTGAAATTTATTAATTGATTTTGGTAATTCTAAGGGATTGATAATCAGTGGTTTTTTTGAGGCTTCCAAAGCAAATTTACAATTATCAATTCGAGTTTTATACCGCTTTTGGTTGGAGACAGTAACCGCCCCAACGCCTTTTTCTAAAAAAACTAATGCTTTTTGATATTCTCCTTTTTTAAGGTATAATTGCCCAACCTGTTGAGCCGCAATTTCTGTTACAGAAGTTTTTTCTTGGGCATTTACCGCTTTTTCATAGTTCAAAATTGCATTACCAAATTGCCGATTTTGTTCATAAAGTCTTCCTAACTGAAAATACGGTTCCGAAAATAATTTATCCCGTTCAATCGCCTCCTCAAATTCAGAAAAAGCCTTTTCGATATTGCGGTCTTTAAGAGCCTGAACACCCTTTTCATAAGCGTCAACGGCTTTTTTATTGGTGGAAGAAAGAGGAGTTTGAGAGTATGAAATTAAAAATTTGCAGGAAAAAATTAGTGTGCAGATTATTTTGATGAAAAATGGTTTCATAGTTTTGACAGTACTAAGACGATTTGTATATGGTCTAAATAGTTATTAAACGTTATAATGCAATCATTTATTGAAGTGGGTAAATTGAAGTAAACTAAATTTTGCAAAAGGTAAGATAATTATGGTATTTTTGTAAATATATGGCAAGTGATTTTTATCACAATAAAGTAAAATTAGCATTAGAAAGTGACGGTTGGATAGTTACTCATGACCCTTATTCGATTAAAATTGATGAAGTTGGGTATGAAATAGATTTTGCGGCGTAACCCATTATTGCAGCAGAAAAAGAAGAAACTAAAATTGCGATAGAAGTGAAGAGTTTTATGGGACCTTCTACCATCAATGAATTTCATAAAGCAATCGGACAATTTAATGATTACTCAGTTGCTTTGGAGTTATTAGAACCAGAAAGAATATTATTTTTAGCGGTTCCATTTGAAATTTGGGATAGATTTTTTCTGAAACCAATCATTCAAAAATCATTAGAAAGAGTAAAAGCAAAAGTGGTTATTTATGACCCTGATTTAAACAAAATAGTCAAATGGATAAAATAAAATTATTTCAAAAAGCCATTTTACATTTTTTAAACGGCTATTTATCGGATATGAGTAGAACTATTAATTCTGATGTACAGTATAAAATTTTAGCTGACTATGAAAACAATAGTTTTCAATTATTAGCAACTGGCTGGAATGGAAAACATTACGTATTCGGTCCATTGTTTCATTTTGACATTATTAATGATAAAATTTGGATGCAATGTAACAATACTGAACGAGAAGTTGTGGATGAGTTAATGGCTAATGGCGTATCATCACAAGAAATCGTTTTGGGTTTTGTACCTCCCAATGCACGACTTCACACTGGATTTGCTGCGGCATAAAACTTCTAAGGAATATCCATAAACTTATGCACCTGCATTGAAATTCGCCACTTCGGATTATTCTTCACATACTCAATAATTTCGGGCAACATTGTTTCCATTCTACTCCATTCGGGTTGCAGATATAACATACAATTATCCGAAACAACCGCTGCAAAACTCTCTGCCCATTCAAAATCTGATTGATTGAAAATAATCACCTTTAATTCATTCGCTTTTTGATAAATTTCTGGATTTGGTTTCTTGAATTTTTTAGGTGAAAAACATATCCAATCCCAATCACCAGTTACGTGTTCACATACGCCCGAAGTTTCAATATTTGTCTCGAAACCAGCCTCGTGTAATGCCCCCGTTAGTGCATCTAAATTGTGCATTAATGGCTCGCCTCCCGTAATTACTGCCAAGCGTCCTGAATGTTGGGAAGCGTCTGTAACTAATTGATTAATAGACAGTTTTGGATGTGCGTTCATATCCCAAGACTCCTTTACATCACACCAATGACAGCCCACATCACAACCGCCCAAACGAATAAAATATGCCGCTCTTCCCTGATGAAATCCTTCTCCTTGGATGGTATAAAAATATTCCATGGTTGGAAGTTCGGTGTTCGATATTTGGGGTTCGATATTTGGTGTCTGTGAAGTTGTCATATTTTTGTTTTAAAATACAAAATTAAAGCATTTGAGTACGAAATGCTCTGATTTAAAGGATTTATTGGTACATTTATTATAAACACGTCGGATGTTCCGTACATCGACCCACAAACATCGACCATCGAAAATGAAATTACTTTTTATCCACGGATTTGTGGAAGACCATACGATCTTTAACGAAGTTAGAAAAACCATAATGCAAGGTGAACAAATTGCTATTGACTTGGAAAAAATATTGGCTGATTGGCATGAATCTCCCAAAGATTTAAACGTTCAAAAAATGGCTTCTTATTTAATTGAAAAATATGAAATAACAACTCAGGATTGCGTAATCGGGCATTCGATGGGTGGATGGATTGCCTCATACATGAAAGAGCAATGCAACTGTAAAGCAATATTATTAGCATCTTTTACCGACCAAAAGAAATTAATTACCCCTTTGACTAACTTAACTTTAATTAAATATCTCATTAAATTTAGTATTTTTCAAAGTAGTTTTATGGATTCATTTCTTAAAAAAAATTATGTATTTCAAGAATCAAAACAGTTATATGATGGACTAATTGATGGTTTAATAAAAATGAATCCGAAAATTTTATATCAACAATCTCAGATTTTATTTGCAAAAGTTAAACCGCTTTCAATCATTCCTGATTTGAGAGTACACGCTCGAAAAGATAATATTGTCAGATTTCCAAGTGAAGATTTTGTTGAAGTTTCAGGCGACCATTTTTCACTTATTTACCACACTCAACAAGTAGTGAACACCATTCAAAAAGTTTTGTGAATTTTTATACATTTTTTAACTCGTTAGTAACCTGATAATTACAATTAAATATAACCCAGAAATATTTAGTTATTTAATTTTCAAAAATAATTGAAAATACTTGACAATAGAATTTACACTATGTATATTTGTCATAATACTTTGTAATGTTTTGAATATCCTCCGCCAAGAAAAGAAATTCAGTTCCGTTCAGGAAAATCCGCTAATGAGTTTTCTTTATATATTCAAAATCCTAATTAAATATAGATTTGATTGATTTGTTTTTGTTTTCCTTACATTCAAAAATTTCGTTAATCATTCTAAGCACACAATCCTTACCTTGTACGTATAAAACTATCATTTCTTCCATAAAATCGTAGCATTTTATTTGTACGGGCTTAAAAACCGTAATCACTAATTCTCAAACTGTAAACATTCGTTTCATTACACGCACTAAGTATTTTTTAATTAAAAATTTATTAGTTCCTTTATTTAAAGGGATTGAAAAAAATTGTATCAATTTGGCTGTTTTGGCAATCAATTTGTATATGATTATTTTGTAATTAAATTTTTATATTTTAATTATCCACTAACCATTTAGTAATCATCTGATTATTACAATTGGAATGCTGTTTCATAATACCCAAATAAGTTTCTAAAATTATCCTTACTCACATGAAAAAATTATTCAAACTAACACTACTAATTATTCCCGTATTATTCAGTGCTACTATTTTTGGACAAGGCATAAAAGGTAAAATTATTGATGCCGATATTAAAGAAGGAATTGTTGGAGCTACGGTCTCAATTGAAAATACTTCTTACAGTACTTCAACAGACCTCCAAGGCAATTTCTCTTTCAAAATTCCAAAAGGAGATTACAAAATGACCGTTTCATTTTCAGGTTACGAGAAAAAAATTGTTTCTATTGTAGTTCCTTCCACCACGGTAATTACTTTACCAGATATTTCCTTAGAGGAAGCCACCACAACCTCACAAGATGAAGTTTTAGTTTTGGTTGGTAGTCGAGCTACCGAAGGAAAAGGCAAAAATGAATCTACTGCACCAATTGATGTTATTACTTCTGAACAATTACAAGCATTTGGGCAGATGGACTTAAACCAAATTCTTCATTTTTTAGTACCAGCGTTCAACTCAAACCGTCAATCGGGTTCGGATATTTCAGACCATATTGATCCAACTTCGCTTAGAGGTTTAGGACCCGACCAAACATTGGTGCTTTTAAATGGAAAACGGTATCATCAAACCGCTTTGATTGGAACTTTTGGAACTCGGGGACGTGGAAATACTGGAACAGATTTGAATACAATTCCAGTTGCCTCAATTGATCATATAGAAATATTGCGAGATGGTGCAGCCGCTCAATATGGTTCTGATGCGATTGCGGGTGTGATTAACGTAGTTTTAAAATCAAGTACAAAAGAATTTTCGGGAAGCATTAATACTGGATTATACGGTTCTGGCGATGGTTTTATCATTAACCCGAATGTAAATTATGGATTAAAAATTGGTCAAAATGGCTTTTTAAATCTCACGGGTGAAGTTTTATCAAAATCAAAAACTTTTCGTCCTGCCGATGCACAATTCCTTGATAGCAATCCAAGAACATTATTTGGAGATGCTTCTTATGTAAATAGTAGCTTTTACTTGAATTCAGAGGTTGCATTTACAGAAAAAACAAAATTTTATTCATCAGGTGGAATCAATTTCCGTTCAACTGATGCACAAGGGTTTACAGTTGCTGCCAATAGTGAGAGTAACGTAAAATCTGTTTTTGCGAATGGCTATGAACCCAGAATTGGTTCAAATATTTTTGATGGGAGTTTGACGTTAGGATTAAAATATAAAACTAATAACGGCTGGGAAATTGATTTATATAATACATATGGTAGGAACAATGTGGTGCTATCAACTTTAAATACATTGAATCCTTCACAAGTGTTGAATACGACCGTAAAAAATCAAATTAATTTTGATGCAGGTGGCTATAATTTAACTCAAAATACCACTGGTTTGACGTTTACAAAAGGCTTTGAAAATGTGTTGTCAGGAGCAAACTTATCATTAGGTTCAGAATTCAGAACAGATTCTTACGGTATTGTTGCTGGTGAAGAAGCCTCCTGGAAGAGATATGGAGAAAAAGTTGAAATAAAAGGGGGTGCTCAAAATTTTCCAGGAATTCGTCCAGAAAATGCTTTGAAAGCCTCTCGAACAAATTTAGGGGTTTACGGTGATGTGGAATTAAACATTACCGATTCCTGGTTAATTGCAACTGCCTTAAGATATGAAAACTACAGCGATTTTGGAGGAACCTTGAACGGGAAAGTAGCTTCTCGAATCAGAGCAACCGATATTCTATCGTTTAGAGGATCTTTTAGTTCAGGATTTAGAGCTCCATCGTTAGCTCAAACTTACTTTGGAACCGTAATTAATGATGTGGTTGTGGATGAAATAACGCAGAAACCCGTTTATGTGGAGCGTTTAATTGCTAATAATAATAGCCCAATCTCAAAAGCATTAGGCATTCCCTCTTTAAAACAAGAGACTTCTTTAAATGCCAGTTTAGGTTTTGTTTTGCAACCAAGTAAAGATTTTTCACTTTCAGTTGATGCTTATTCTGTATCAGTAAAGGATCGAATTATTTTAACTGGACAGTTTTCAGCTTCTGATCAAGGACTTGAAAAAATATTTAATAATTTAGGTGTTGTGGCAGCTCAATTTTTTGCTAATGCTTTGGATACTAAAACCTTGGGAGTTGATGTTGTGGCGAATCATACTGCAAAAATTGGCGAAGGAACATTGACTTCGTCATTGTCTTTTAATTATAATAATCTTGATATTGAACGAGTGGTTACAACTCCTGCTTTGGCAGGGAGAGAAGAACAGTTTTTAGGTAGAAGAGAACGTTCGTTGATTCCTTATACCGCTCCAAAATATAAGTATCATGCTTTGTTCAATTATAAATTGAATAAATTTTCTTCATCAGTACGTTTCTCTGGTTTTTCATCAATGGATTTAGTGGATTATAATTCTGCGAATACCACTCCAAATCACTATGATGCCAAAATTTCTACTGATTTATCGGCTGGATATGAATTATCAAGTAAAATTCGTTTCATTTTGAATGGTTCAAACATTTTTAACGCCTATCCGAACAAACAAAATCCAGGAAATACTGAAACTGGCGGAATGTATGAATCCGTTCAGATGGGTTTTGGAGGAAGTTTTTATTCGGTTCGTTTAAAATTCAAATTTTAATAGTTTTGTAGAACATTGAAATAAGGTGAATTAACCATTATATAAATTATTCCTTGATTTCATCCTTAAAAAATTTCGTTTTTGCTTTATTTAAAAGATGATTGATACTTTTGGAAATCTAATCAAAAACAATGAAAAATATGAAAAATTTAGCTATTCTTTTAATCAGTTTAATTACAATAAATCCATTGAACGCCCAGCGGTGGAGTTCTGCATTTGTTGGAAAGCCAGAGTCACGTGCGTTATATGCTTCAAATGTAGCAAAAGCTATTCAGAATGCTTGGGAGATTGAGTTGTTATCCAAAGACAAAAACGAAATGTTGTTAGACGAAATAATTTTTGGAAAAGATTCAGAATCAAAAGAAAGTAAGAATATTGAAGTAGTCACAAAGCCAATAATGAGTAATATTGATGAAATTGAGGAAGTTTTAGGCATTAAAGAAGATATTAAAATTGATCCTGTTAAGAAAAAAACTGAAACAACCGTTACTAATATTCCTGATAAAATAATAAAAGTAATTGAAACAGGGAATACTAATGCCATGGGAAATGCAGATGAAGTTAAAGAAGCAATCGAAAGCGATAAATTTCAAACAAGCAAGATTGAAAAAAACTACGACAAAAAACCTTCTCTGACAATCAACAATGATGAGATTGATGCTGATTCAGTTTATTCAATTCCTCAGGTAAGCCCGATGTTCCCAGGTGGACTAAATGCGATGAGAAGTTTTTTTGAAAAAAATATTATTACTCCCGAAGGAAATGGTAAAATTGTGAAAGGCAAAGTATTTATTCGTTTCATAGTGAAAAAAAATGGTGAATTATCCAAGATTTATTTGGTAAAAGGACTAAATGAAGCCTGTAATAAAGAGGCAATTCGAGTAATTAGAAAAATGCCATTATGGATTCCTGCCAAACAAGAAGGTGCTACGGTTAATTCATGGAACACTTTACCAATATATTTTGAGATAGAATAATAGAAGATGTTGAATTAAATCCACAACTAACCACTTACATTAATCCTTTACTTTTAGAAACTTTATTGATTTACAGCCCTCTTGATATTCAGGAGGGTTTTGTATTTATGGGCTTTTATTATTTTCACTTACAATTGTCAGTCTCTAACAATTATTGATTAATTTTGGTTAAAATCTTACTGATTAATCAGTAAGCTAATTTACATAGCATTAAACGCTTTTTCTAATTCACAAAAAATCCACTTTCTGTATGTTGAAATCTTACAAATTACTTTTGCTAACGATTTTTTTTACTGTTGGCACTGTCTCACTTTACGCACAGGGCGTTAAGGGTATCGTTAAAGATGCCGTCACAAATCAAGGCATTCCAGGAACTTCGGTTGTTGTGGAAGGACGTTCTTCGGGAACTTCTACTGACAATAACGGAAATTATACACTTAGACTTGCTACTGGCTCTTATAAAATTAAAATTAGTTCAATTGGTTACACTACAAGTACTGTTGATGTATCCGTTTCTGGAACTGGATTTACGTCTCTGGATGTCTCTTTAAAAGAAAGTACCTCAACACTTCAAGAAATTGCCGTGATTGGTTCACGTTCAGCAACCGCTCGTACAAACATTCAAACAGCAACGCCTGTCGATGTTATTTCAACCAAAGAATTAAAATCTTTTGGACAAGTTGATGTTTCTCAAATTTTAAATTTTGTGGCTCCTTCGTTTAGCTCAAACCGCCAAACTGTTACGGATGGAACTGACCATATTGACCCTGCATCTTTGCGTGGTTTGGGTCCTGACCAAGTATTAGTTCTTTTAAATGGTAAACGTCGCCACACTTCATCATTGGTGAATATTAATGGTTCAGTTGGTCGTGGGGCAGTTGGCACTGATATGAACGTTATTCCAGTGGCAGCCATCGAAAGAATTGAAGTTTTGCGTGATGGTGCAGCCGCACAATATGGTTCTGATGCCATTGCAGGGGTAATTAATATCGTTTTAAAGAAAGGCTATACTGGAACGTCTGCTTCTCTGACTTATGGTTCAAATATGACAACGTTGAATTATACAGCTCCCGTAATTGGAAGCACAACGCCAACAAATTACAGCAAAAGCATTTCAGATGGACAAGTTCTTCAGTTTGATTTCTCGAAGGGATTTCGCCTTGGAAAAGAAGGATCATTAACAATTGCAGCACAATACAATGATCGTGGTCGCACAAGTCGTACAGGCTTAGATAATGCACCAACACTTTATTTGGGAGCAAATGCGGGTTTTCCAGGAACACCAACTGGACAAACACAAGATGTTTTTAGAGCTCAATTAATAAAGGACGATGCAACGCTTGCTTCAAGTCGTGGATATAACCGTGAAAACATGATTTATGGTAATTCATCCGCACGTAATTATGGAATATTTGCGAATGGTAGTATTCCATTGGATGAAAAATCAGAAGTTTATTTTTCGGGAGGATATACCTATCGTACTGGTCAGGGTTACGGAAATAATCGTATTCCCGTTGCACGTAATCAACAGCCTTTGAATGCTGATGGAAGTATTTATTATCCAGATGGATTTCTACCTGGTATTCAGTCAGATATTTATGATAGGTCTGTCATTGGTGGTTATAAGACAAAACTTGGTGACTGGTCAATGGATGTGAGTAATGTTTATGGCAACAATACTTTTCAATTTACGGTGTTCAACTCTGGAAATGCAGCTTTACCAGCAGGAGCAAATCAACAATCAACTTTTGATGCGGGAAGATTATCATTCACCCAGAATACATTTAATGTAGATTTTGCTCGTAATTACCAAAAAATCGGTAGCTTTAACTACATCAACCTTGCCTTTGGTGGAGAGATAAGAATTGAGAAATTCAAAATAACGGCGGGTGAATTGAATTCCTATTTCGGAGCAGCTGTTCAAAGACCAACCGCTTCTCTTACTGTTGGTGGTCCTCCACAAGGAACAACAGCGGCGGGTCCTGGTTCGCAAGTATTTCCAGGTTACCAACCATCAGATGAGATTGATAGAACCCGTGATGCAGGAGCAGTTTATGCAGATTTTGAGGCGGAAAAAGGCAAATTATTGTTAGGTGTTGCAACTCGTTATGAGAATTTTAGTGATTTCGGCTCAACAATTAATGGTAAAATTTCAGCTCGATTCCAAATTACAGATGGTATTGCCATTCGTGGTGCAGCAAGTACGGGTTTCAGAGCTCCTTCATTACATCAACGTTATTTCCAAAACACAAGTACACAGTTTCTTAATGGTGTAGCTTCAAATACTCTAACGGTAAATAATGATAATGATATTGCTCGTAAAACAGTAGGCGTTGATGCTTTGAAACCAGAGAAATCAATAAACTTATCATTGGGATTAACGGCAAAATTAGGCAATACAGCAACTTTAACGGTTGATGCTTACCAAATTGACATTACAGACCGAATTGTATATTCTGGAGCCTACACAAGAGCTCAAATTGGCATTACAGACGCAACACAATTTCCAGGAGTGAACAATGTACGTTTCTTTGCAAATGCAGTGAACACAAGAACGCAAGGAATTGATATTGTGGCAACCGACAGAATTCAGTTAGGCAAAGGTAGATTGACCCTTTCAGCAGCGTTGAACTTCAATAAAAATGAAGTGACATCTTTGAATAGTACGCCTTTAATTGATGCTCCGAAAAATAATGATCCAGCTAATAATCCATCAACATTCTTTCGTACATCTCTCTTCGACCGTAATCAATACGCTTTAATTGAGCGTTATTTACCAAGAAGTAAGTGGAATTTATCGGCGGCGTATAGCGTAGGAAAATTGGATATAACTTTCAGAGCAGTACGCTTCGGAGAATCTGAATTTAGAAATGCCGTTGACCCAAATGCTAAAAAAGCGGATGGAACTTTCTGGAATACGCAATTTGATCATGGTAACGGAAGTGAAGCGGGTGGCACAGCTCCAATTGATCAAACTTTTAATGCTTTATGGATTTCTGATTTAGTTGTTGGATACCATATTACAAAATCTTTGTATTTATCGGTAGGTGCTAATAATTTATTTGACGTATATCCAGATCAGATTTTTATTGACCCAAAAAATGCCATTGGTTCAGTGGATTACAATGCAAGTCGTGACGCTTCAAACCGTGGACGCTTATTATTTCAACCAAATCAAGGAGGATATAATGGACGTTTTGTCTTTGCAAAATTGAGTGTTAATTTTTAATAGTTATCCTATGATAAATAAGTATTGTAAATCAAATTACATTTAATTTACAAGTATTTATACTCAATTTTTATGTAAGGTAACCTTTGAAAATTATCAAATGTCAATAAATTATATATTTTATAACCGAATAATAAAAAGGTTGTACTAAATATTTGATTTATGAAGTTAAATATTTATGTTTGTTCTCATAACTGTGATAAACCTATATTTTATTTTGATAATTTATAAAATTGCAGAAGAAAGTTTTTTAAATTTTAACTTTAAGTACGTTTCATTCGTACCTAATTATAATATAAAATAAGTTGTGAGGAATAAAAATCTTTTGAACTCATAGCTATATTTTGGTGTGTTAGTGATATATTTTGGCGAACCTCTTTGAGGCTCGCCAAATTTTTTTATTCCCTTTTCTTCTTTATACTTTCCGTAATAAATTTCCTTTCGTCTTTCAGATTCGACCATTTATCTAAAAAATATAAAATATTTTTATAGTACCTTGTTTTACATAGTACCTTTTTATAACTTTGTATCGTCGGAAAACGATAAAACGGTTCATGGTAAACGGTGTAGAGCATTAATAGACGAATCACTGTTCACAAAACCGTTCTCCGTGAGCCGTTCACCATTAACCGTAAAATTAAATTATGGATTTAGAAAACGCTAAAGTGCAGATGCGAAAAGGAATCTTAGAATTCTGTATTCTGCATATCATCTCGAGAGGTGAAGTATATGCCTCCGATATGCTCGAGGAATTAACTTCCGCTAAGATTATGGTTGTGGAAGGGACGCTTTACCCACTCCTTACAAGACTGAAAAACTCTGGTTTATTGGATTATAAATGGGTGGAATCAGTTTCTGGACCGCCACGGAAATATTACGTCTTAACTGAAACTGGAAAGACTTTTCTCGCTCAATTTGAAGAAACATGGGTAGATTTGCAAGGTTCAGTTGCCCAAATAATTCAAGATTCATTTCATCATCACAATCCTTAATTCGATGTTTGGTTTTCGATGTTTGATGTCAGTGTAATGATGTTCGCTTTTCGATGTTTGATGTTCGGATTTTCTACGAATATTAATTATATCAAAGGTCGAACATCGAACAACAAACATCAAACAACGAATGTCTAACATCGAATAACAAACATCAAACATCGAAATTAAGATGAAAAAGACCATTTCAATTAATATAGCAGGCATCGTATTTCACATTGAGGACGACGGCTACGAAAAATTAAATGCTTATCTGAAAGCAATTCAAAAATATTTTTCTTCCTATGAAGGTTCAAAAGAAATTGTGGAGGATATCGAAGCACGCATTGCTGAAAAATTTTGGGACAAACAAAAATCCGAAGATAAGCAAGCCATTTCTTTGCAAGATGTTGATGGCTTAATTGCCTCAATGGGATCAGTATCTGACTTTGCTGCCATCGAAGAAGAGGAAGATTTGGCGATGGTAGGAGAAAAAAGTCAAGCAAAAAAAGCGTTTGCCGATGATTCTAAAAGTAATGAAATGTATGAAGGAACTTACCAAAATAAATCTCAATCTGAGAAAAATTATTCAGAACATAAATACAATTCTACTCATAAAAAACTCTTCCGTGACACAAAACGTAAGCTCTTAGGTGGCGTTTGTGCAGGATTGGCTTATAATTTAGGCTTTGATCCTCTTTGGGTACGTTTGGCGTTTCTGTTTTTATTATTAGTAATTGGACCCATCACGGCGGGGGTTTTAAGTGGAATTACCTTGGTGTTTTATATTGCTTGCTGGATTGCATTTCCTGCAAATCCAGTTTTAGAAGATGATGATAGAATTCGTAAATTATATCGTAATCCCGATGGAAAAGTTTTGGGTGGAGTTATGAGCGGTATTGCCTCATACACAGGTTGGGATTTAGGAATGTTGCGTTTTGTTTCTGTGTTAAGCATATTTCTATTTGGCTCTGGTATAATTATCTACGTAATTCTGTGGGCAATTGCTCCCGAAGCCAAAACTTTAACGGATAAAATGCAGATGACAGGCGAACCAATTACGCTTGAAAATATTGAATCAAACATTAAAAGAACATTTAATGTTGAAAATCATCCTGAAAATTCGCTCACAAAACTTTTATTACTACCATTCAGAGTTATCTCACAAGTTTTCAAGGCGTTAGGTCCTTTTGCAGAGTTTTTAGTTACGGCTGGGAAAGTCTTTGTGGGAGGTTTGATGGTCTTCATTGGCGTGGTTACCATCATTGCTTTGATATTTTCTTTGTTCGTTGGTGTAACTGCTTTGGAGGCGGGTCATGTATATTTTGGTAATAATATTCCAGTAGGATTAATTGGTCGTGATGCTTCACCCTTGATGATTATTGGCGGTTTTTTAGCTTCTGCGGTTCCTGCATTTGTGATTGCTTGGGCAGGTTTATCGCTGGTTATTCGTAGAAATTTATTTACTTCAACTGTGTGGCAAAGTGCCTTGGGTGTGTTTGTTGTGGGTCTATTGGTAACTATGTACACAGGGGTTCGTTATGCAAGAAACTTTGCCAAATCCGCTTCCGTTGAAAAAGTCTTGAACTATGAAGTTGCGAATAAAATGCCTTCATTCGACTTAAATTACACAGGATTCGACCAAAATTGGGAGCCTTCCGTTGAACTGATTGGGTATGATGGAATGACCATAAAAGTAGAACAAATTTTCAAAGCCGAAGGAAGAGACAAACAAGATGCTGAGAAAAATGCAATTGATGTAAACTACAATATTGCCCAAAAAGATTCAATTTTAACGTTCGACGATCGCTTAGATTTTAATGATAATGCTCGCTTCCGTGACCAGAGAATTATTCTGAAAGTATATGTTCCGTACAATAAAGAATTTACGATGTCGAAAGATTTTGCAGAATGGATTGATAATTCATTAGACAGACAATTTTGGAATGATGACGAAAGTAATAAATTCAAAGGTTTTCGTTGGATGTTTACAAAAGATGGAGAATTAGTGTGCTTGAATAGAACTTTAAAAACAGAGGAAGAAAATAATGACGCTGAAAACGGTCTTAAATCCCTTGATTTGAAAGATTTTGAATTCATTAAATCTGATGTCAATAATGGAACTTGCAATTATGACATTCGTCAAGGTAATGAATTCAAGGTAGAAATTGAGGGAGATTTTAACAAAAAAGAAATAAAATATGAAGTAAAAGGAAACGTATTTTCTGTTAAAAATCCCAATAATAATGAACTGAATATAAGAATTACAATGCCTAATCTCAAAGGAGTTGTCTTGAAGGGGGGAAACGGTGAAAGTACGATTCATGATTTTTCAGGAAACGATTTAACGATAGAATTATCCGATTCAAATACACTTTCTGTCAACGGTTCAGCACAATCACTAACGGCTAACCTTAAAGGTTCTTCAAATCTTCAAGCATTTGATTTACAGACGATTAATGCTAAAATTGATTCCCAAGATAATGCAGAAGCGGAGATTAATGTCAAGAAAAAAATGGAAGCAAAAACCACTGGAACAGCTCAAATTCGTTATCGTGGCGAACCTTCTGAGAATCAATCCGTACGTAATGGTGGGACAATTGAAAAGGAATAAGATTGGGCAAAAGGTGAACGGTTCACGGTAAAATAGAAAAATAATAAACCTAACTGTTACGGTTTTGGTATCTATTTACCGTTTACCCTATTTCGTTTACCGAAGACATAATTTCTAACCAATGGATGTGTTTTTTATCTAAAATTGTAATACCAACAGTAGCATTCAGAAAATCTATCCGAAAATGAAAAAAATAATATTTACGCTTTCACTACTTCTGATAAGTTTTTTAAACTATTCACAGGATGTTACTGGTTCGTGGTATGGCATGGCAACTATGCAAGGGCAAGAATTGAGATTGGTCTTCAATATTAACAAAACGAATGATATTTATAGTGCAACGATGGATAGCCCCGACCAAGGAGCAAATGGCATTCCAGTAAGTAGCATAAGTTTTAAGGATTCTGTTCTGAAAATTGCACTGCAAAATATAAGGTTTGAATACGAAGGAGGACTCAATAAGATCAACCATTTTATTGGTAATGTTAAGCAAGGTTTACAATCTGTTCCAATGACTTTGACACGAGAAAAAATTGAACGTCTCAGACCGCAAGAACCTAAACAACCTTTCCCGTATTATTCAGAAGACCTAACTTTCGACAATAAAAGTGCTGGCATTACGCTCGCAGGAACATTGACACTCCCGAAGAAAGAAGGTAAATTTCCAGCCGTAATTCTCATCAGCGGAAGCGGACCGCAGAATAGAGATTCTGAAATTTTAGGACATAAACCATTTCTTGTAATATCGGATTATTTAACCAAAAATGGGATTGCGGTGTTGAGATTTGATGATCGAGGAACGGCAAAATCAAAAGGGAATCACGGTAAAGCAACTTCCTTAGATTTTGCCTCAGATGTGGAATCAGCCTTGAATTATTTACTGACGAGAGACGAAATCATCAAAACAAAAATTGGCTTAATAGGACATAGCGAAGGTGGAGTTATTGCTCCGATGGTGGCGGTTAATTCAAAAGATGTCAGCTTTATCATCTTGTTGGCAGGTACGGGGATTTCAGGAGATAAACTACTTTTGTTGCAACAAGTTTTAGTGGGACGAGCCAGTGGAGTGAGTGAAGCTGATTTACAGAGAAATAAAACTTTTTTTGAAGGAGCCTTTCAATTAATGACAACATCAGTAAATAAAGATACGCTTAAAAAAGAATTGAAAACTTATGCAAAAAGGATGGCGATTGATTTGCCAAGAAAAGAAAGTGAAATACCCAAAGGCATGACTGATGAACAGTTTAACTATATGACTTTGAGTTCGACGCTAACCCCTTGGACACAGTTTTTTCTTCGTCATGACCCTTCAAAAGTTCTGGAAAAAGTAAAATGTCCTGTTTTGGCGATTAATGGAAGTAAAGATGTGCAAGTACCTCCCAATGAAAATTTAACTGCCATCAAAAATGCTTTAACAAAAGGAGCAAATAAACACATTACTATTCAGGAAATTCCGAATTTGAATCATTTATTTCAAGAATGCAAATCTTGTTCAACGGCTGAATATAGTTCATTAGAGCAGACATTTTCTCCAATTGCTCTAACCATAGTTTTAGACTGGATTAAGCTTCAAACAAAATAAATTAATAATTTTTCTAACCCAAATGCAACGTTTTCTCCTAAACTTGCATCTCATATTTAAACTAAAAAATAACATGAAAAAACAAAACTACTTCCGTAATGTATTGGTAATGACTATGTTGATGTTCGTTACAAATTTATTAACTGCCCAAAACAAAAAAGACTTTCCGCTAAAAGGATTCGACAAATTGGACATGTCGAGTGCCTTTCAAATTGATGTCACCCAGGGTTCAACTTTCAAAGTTGCCGTTGAGGCAGAACGTTCAGAAGATTTGGAAGATTTGAGCGTAACCATTAGTAACGGAACATTAATCGCTAAATATCGAGATGGAAAAGGCGGTTGGAAGTGGAATAACAATCGCAAAAAAGTGTCTTTCACGGTTGTAATGCCCACTTTAAAGTTAGTAGATTTTTCAGGTGCAACTAAATCAAAAATTTCGGGATTCAATGATTTAGAAGAATTGACCTTGAAATTTTCAGGAGCAGCAAACGCTGAAATCAACGTGAAAGCTGATAAAGTTAAATTGGATTGTTCGGGTGCATCATCCATCAAAATGAATGGAAATGCTTCTAAAATGATTTTTGACATATCGGGAGCAAGTAACATTAATTGCTATAATTTCCCCGCAAAAGACGTTGATGCAGATATTTCAGGGGCAAGTTCAGTGAAAGTAAACGCTTCTAAATCATTAAGTGTTGAAGCCAGTGGAGCTTCTTCTTTGCGTTATCGTGGACAACCTACCGTGAAATCGGATGTGTCGGGAGCGAGTTCCGTGAAGAGTGAATAACATTACTGTAGCTCGAAGTGGCACTTCGAGAAGCGTAAAATAAATTGGACTTTGCTTCTCGAAGTGCCACTTCGA
>JANXML010000340.1 GCA_025354645.1 Arcicella sp.
GAAAATGTAAATGTTTTAGAATGGTTAAAGAAACCTATCGAAATCGTCTAAATCACATTGCACAAATTTGGCTAATAGTATGTGGACTCGTAAATCTTAATCTTTGAAAAGTTATATGTTTTTTAGGAAAGAGGTCTAATAAATTATTTCCAAAATGAAACCACTTTTATCAGTAGAAAATCTAATTTCCGAGGCTTACATCTTTTGCCAAAATGAAAAAATAATTGATAATAAATTACTTTATGGAATTACGGACGGGAAAGCAGTTGGAACGTATATTGAACAGAAATTTTCTAAATATTTACTTGAAAAATATACCTTAAAAGTAGGTTCATCGGCTTTGGGAATAGATTTGCCTTCGGACGATATTTTGACTGATATTAAAGTTACATCTGTGAAACAACCCCAATCTTCGAGCCCTTTTAGAGATGCAAAACAGAAAATATTTGGTTTAGGTTACAACCTTCTCGTTTTTGTGTATGACAAAAAAGATAATTTACAGAATCAAACTACTATACTTGACTTCGTGAGTTGTTCATTTATTGAAAAAGAAAGAACAGCCGATTATTCAACAACTTTTAGATTAAGACAGATGGTTGAAGACGGGGCAAATGAAGAAGATATTGTTGGCTATTTAACTGATAGAAATATTCCCGCTGATGAAATAGCTTTGTATAATTTAGCAAAGCAAATTCTTGAAAATCCTCCTTTGCAAGGCTATTTAACCATTTCAAACGCTTTACAGTGGAGATTACAATATCAAAGAGTCGTCGATTTGAATATCGCTGTTGAAGGAATACACAAAATCATTGATAAAAATCCATAATGAATCAGTTTTCGCAAATAATTTTATCAGAAAATATTAATCAGTTTTTGCATAAAATTGAGGTTAAAAATATTGGCTTTACTCAATTAAATGAATTATTTTTTGAGACTACGGGGATTGTTGATTTTTTTAATGATATTGTTGAATTTGAGGACTTTAAACAACATTTCTGTAATCAAAATGTCAAAATTGATACGATTTCAAGAACAGAATTTGGTGATTTTCAAACGAATAATGATTTATCAATTAGAGTAGTAAAACGTATTATTTCCCAAGTTCAGAACCCTACTATTTTGTTTGAGCCAACCTTTGGGGAAGGAAACTTATTGTTGGCTGGTTTGCAAGAATTTGATTCTATTGAAAGAGTTATTGGTGTTGAAATTTATAAACCGTATATCTGGAAAACAAAATTTAAAATCCTTGACTATTATCTTAATAATTCATCAAAAAATAAACCTATAATAACGCTATATCATGAAAGTATTTTCGATTTTGACTTAAATAATCTTGCGAAAAACACGATTAATGATAAGATATTGATTCTTGGAAATCCTCCCTGGGTCACAAACGCTCAGCTAACCACCTTAGAATCAGACAATTTACCTCGAAAATCAAATTTTAAAAACATTGCTGGATTGGATGCAATGACGGGTAAAGGAAATTTTGATATTGGTGAATACATTACTCAGAGCCTAATAAGAAATTTCCAAAACCATCAAGGAAGTATGGCTTTTTTGGTTAAAAATATTGTGATTAAAAACATAACTTTCGACCAAAAACGTAATAATTTTTTCATTAAAAATCTGCAAAAATTTCATTTTGATGCCAAAAGAGAATTTAATGCTTCTGTGGAGGCATCTTTATTTTTTTGTGATTTTAACTATGATGCAGAACAATTTTGCCATGAAGTAAATTTAGACAAAAAAACACCTTTTGAAAATACTTTTGGTTGGGTAAATAATAAATTTGTCTCTGTTATGGAGGACTATGAAGTCTATGCAAATTTGGATGGAATTTGCCCTTTTGAATGGCGACAAGGCGTAAAGCATGATTGTACTGCGGTGATGGAATTACGAAAAGATGGTGATTATTTTTTCAATGCTGATAACAATCAAATTGAATTGGAAGATAATTTAGTTTATCCTTTTTTGAAAAGTTCTGATTTGAAAAATAAAGAAGTCACAGAAGTTAGAAAATATACCATTATTACACAAAAAAAGATTGGTCAAGAGACCGATTACATTAAAGAATTGTATCCTTTGACCTATCAATATTTGAAGGCAAACGAAGATGCTTTTGATAAAAGAAAATCCAGTATTTATAGAGGGAAACCTAAATTTTCAATCTTTGGCATTGGCGATTATTCCTTTAAACCATACAAGGTTGCGATTTCTGGTTTGTATAAAACTTTTTCTTTCACCTTAGTTTTTCCTTTAAATGATAAGCCAACTATGTTAGATGATACGTGTTATTTTTTAGGATTTGATACTGTGGAGGAAGCCATTATCACACATCGACTTTTGAATCATTCTATCACTCAAAATTTTTTGAAATCAATTGTTTTTTTAGAAGCTAAACGTGCTTTTACGAAGGATATTCTCATGAGAATTAATCTTTTAAATTTAGCTCGCTTGTTGAATTTTGTTGATTTAGACTTGGATTATAGTTTTCAAAAAAAATGGGATAAGTATGTTCAAAACCTTCATAATGAACAACTTACCCCACAATTAAGTCTTTTTTAACCTACACCTTGACTCCCAAAATCCCATCGGGAGAATCATAAAAAGTCATGTGTCCCGTTTTTTTTGAAACTTCCGCCCAAGTCAAATTATCGAATGTCATTCCGATAACCGCACACGTTGGCATTGAGCCAATTTCTTCGCCCGTTAAATATTCAGCCAAGTAGCTGATACTTGGATTGTGTCCAACAATCATGACCGAATCCATATTTTCTGAAACTGTGCTAAGAGCTTCTAAATAGTGATTTGGAGAACTTTCATAAAGTGCTTCATCAGTCTTAACTATCTGATTATCAACACCTAATTGTTCACAAAAGACTTGTGCCGTCATTTGTGTACGTTCAGCATTTGAGGTTAAAATTAGGTCAATTCCTTGCATTTTTGAGGCAAGATGTCTGCCCATTCGAGCGGCATCAAT
>JANXML010000345.1 GCA_025354645.1 Arcicella sp.
GCCCGCCGTTTGGGAGTGCAAAATTGCAACTTTTATTCCATCCCACCAAATACAAACAAGAAAAAAATGAAATCTTTTTTGAACCACCACCCTAAATACCTGAAAACCAATACCATTACAACTCTGAAAAAAATAAAGAAATTAAATAATTATAACCCCTATTAGCCCCAATCACCCCCAAAACAATTACATATCAAAATAATGCAATCTGCCGTAAATAAATATTTACCTAAACATACATGAAATCAATCACTAAATCTTGAATAGTAGCACAACATAATTGTATCACAAATTAATCGAATAATTGCTTTATTATAATATTCTTAACGGTTCTTTCCTTGGTCAAGATGACAATGAAACCTTTATGATAAGAATATTGAAATCTTTTCTAAATTTAGATTTGATCTACAAAATAACCTATCGATTTATTTGTTTTAATATCCAAAAACAATTTCAATTTTAAGTGAATAACTTTCGGGATGTTCCTAATTCAATATTGTCGTCTATCAATTAGTTGACAACCGCTTAATAAATAATACACTTAACTGATTTATTGATAAGTGTCAGTATAAAATTAATTAATAGAATATTCATGGTATGACTTATCATAATTTATTCATTATCAGTGACTTACGAGTTAATTCATGCCATGAATTAATTTACTCCAAATACTTGTATATTAAAAGTTGGTATCGCATTCATACAATTATATCCATAAACAAAGAACTTATTTATGGATATAATTAGACATTGAAACATCATTAATTTTAAAAATCCCAATTATGCAGTAATTTTAAGGCTATGAAAAAATTTATTCTTATTCTTATATTGCTTTCTGACTCAGCTTTTAGTCAAAATTCTATTCACATTATTCCTGAACCTGTTTCTTTGCAAACTTTATCTGGTGAGTTTGTTTTGACGAAGGATGTGAAAGTAAATATTCCTAATTCAAATGCTGAGGTTCGGAATGTGGTTCAATTGTTTGTGGAAAGTCTTGCTTTGCCTACGGGATTTCAGTTGAATATTATCGAAAATATTAAATTCAGTCCTTTTAAAAGTATCAATTTCATTTTGGATGAAAATGTATTGGTTTCCCCTGATCGTTATATTCTTGAAGTTTCGTCTAAACGTATAAATATTAAGGCATCGAGTGCTCAGGGAATGTTTTATGCTATTCAGACTCTAATGCAATTATTACCAAAACAAATTGAAAGTAATTCAACCCAAAAAATTATTTGGAAAATTCCGTCGGTTAATATAATTGATGCTCCACGTTACGGATGGCGTGGAGTGATGCTGGATGTTAGTCGCCATTTTTTTCCGAAGGAGTATATTAAAAAGTTTATTGACCAGTTGGCTCGATTGAAATTTAATAGTTTTCATTGGCATTTGACGGATGACCAAGGTTGGAGGATTGAAATAAAATCTTATCCAAAACTGACTTCTGTTGGTGCTTGGCGGGTTCAACGCACAGGTAAATGGTGGGAAAGAGAACCCGCAAAGGATGATGAGGAGCGGTCATACGGTGGTTTTTATACACAAGATGATATTCGTGAGATTGTGAAGTATGCTCAGGAACGGTACATTACTATTTTACCAGAAATTGATGTTCCTGGACATTCTTTGGCGGTTTTAGCTGGTTATCCTGAGTTTTCGTGTGGGGGTGGGAAGTTTGAAGTAAATGCAGGGGTGAAGTTTTACAAGGATGTGGAGAATACACTTTGTCCTGCCAATGAGCAAGTTTATGTATTTTTGGATAAGGTTTTAGGGGAGATTGCTCAATTATTTCCAAATCAGTATATTCATATTGGGGGTGACGAAGCCTACAAAGGTTATTGGGAAAAAAGTGCTGAATGTCAGGCTCTTATGAAACGTGAAGGGTTGAAAACAATGGATGAATTACAGAGTTATTTCATTAAAAGGGTTGAGAAAATTGTGCAGTCGAAGGGTAAGAGAATGATTGGTTGGGATGAAATCTTGGAGGGTGGACTTGCTCCTAATGCAACTGTAATGTCGTGGAGAGGGATGAAAGGGGGCATTAATGCAGCGAAACAAAATCATCAGGTGGTGATGTCGCCGTGGGAATTTGTTTATTTGGATTTGTATCAGGGCGACCCTGCAATTGAACCTGCGACTTACGGAATGGCTCGTTTGAAGAAGACTTATTCCTTTGAACCTACGCCAAGAGGTGTGGAAGGAAAGTTAATTTTGGGTGGACAAGGGAATCTTTGGACGGAATCTGTGCCGACCACTCGACATCTTGAATATATGCTTTATCCACGGGCTTTTGCACTTTCGGAGGTTTTGTGGAGCCAAAAAGAGAAGAAAAATTGGGATTATTTTACGAAAAAATTAGAAACTTATTTCCCGAGAATGGATGAAGCAAAATTGAATTATGCTTTATCTATGTATGATGCAGTGGTGAGGACTGAGAAAGATGGAGATGGGAAATTGAAGATTGAATTGAGTACGGAGGTGAATGGATTGGAGATTTATTACACTTTTGATGGTACGAATCCTGATAATTATACGCCAAAATATCAGGGTAAACTATTGGAAATTCCGAAAACGGCTACAACTTTGAAGGTGATTACTTACCAAAATGGAAAACCAAAAGGGAAACAAATTACGCTGACGATGAAAGATTTGCAGGATAGAGTTGGGCGATATAAGATGATTACGGAGATGTTGGATGAGTAACGGTTCTTTGCATTTCCATTACGTAAAATTACCTAATTCATAGGGTAATTTTACGGTATTTTTGTTACTTTTCTTGGTATTGTTCTTTCTAATTAATAGCTTAGAGGTAATTATAAACCCTTTAAAATATCACTAATTAACATGAGCAAAGTAATCACGCCCAAAGAACACCCAGAAGAGCATAAGCAAATTATGGGATTTGTACAAAGATTTAAAACTGAAACTGAACACAAAGTCAATTCTCAGTTTGTAAGTAAAGAGGCTTTGGAAAATTTAATTTCCCAAGAAAATTTTGGAGGACTCAGAATCAATTATGGCAGAGATGATGATGGCTTCCGACAAATGATACTTGAAGCAACTGACAATAGTAGAAATTCGTTGAATGCGTTTTCGGCACATCACCCTACCTGCCCACCAGAATGTGTAGTACAAAATACTTAGCATAAATAGTTTTTATGATTCAAGATTTAATTCTCCTAAATAGATTTCTTACTCCTAAGTGGATTTTTGTAATCTTTTCTTCGTTAATAATTTTATTGCCAATTATTCCAGCAATAAAATATCGAAAAAATTTATCAAATTCACTTAGGACTATTTCTATCTATTTATATGGATCTCTCTTTCTCGAAATTTTATGTTGGGCAATCATACTATTGCCTATTCTCAATCATAGAAATCATTGGGTATTTAATGTTCTTAATATATTTGAATTTTGTTGTTTAAGTTATTATTTTTTGCAAATCACGAAAAGTGATAAGATAAAAAATGTGATAAAAGTTGTATCAGTTTTGTCGTTTTTGATAATTGTTATTGTTACCATCATCAATATTAAAGAGTTCAATAATTATGACGATTTTGCTCATTCAATAGTTTACATAACGCTCATATTATCTGTATTATTAAATTTCTATGAAATGCTTTACTCAAATGAAACATTATCACTTTCTAATCATGCTCATTTTTGGATTGATTCAGGCATTTTAATTTATTTTTCAGGTGCATTTTTTGTAAATCTTTTCGGAGATAAAATATTATTATTCAATGGTCCTCTCAAAGACTTCTGGCTCATTTATTACATCTTATTAATCATTTTTAGAATTTTTTTAGCAATCGGTTTATGGTTCAGCAAGACACCGCAACAATTAAGTCCATCATCGAAATAGGCACAGTAGCCATGCTGGTATTTTCAGGTACTATCATTGGCTTGGTCTATTTTCTGCACGCCCGCCTTATCAAGCAAAAGTTTGGAGTTTAGGATTTGGGATTTAGTGAATTTATACAAACTAAAAAATCTATACCTCCAAACCCTAATTCCCAACCCCTAACCCCCATAAAATGAATGAAGCAAAAGTAATTATCCTCGGCACTTTCGCCATGCTTCTGCCCGTTGTGGCAATTATTATTTTTGTTTTTTTTTATAATCGCCGTCAGCGTTTGCAACGTGAAAAATTGGAACGCATTGAAGAACTACACCGCCAAGCCATGCTCGAAGCCAGTGTGGCTACCCAAGAAAACGTCCGTCGGCAAATTGGAGGAGATTTACACGATGAAATCGGGACACTCCTATCCGCTACTCGCATGAGCCTAACGCAAATCACTAAATATGAAGACAATCCCGCCAAACGTGAGTCCCTCTTAAATCAAACCGAAGAATTATTAAATGAAACCTTAAATAATGTCAGAAGGTTATCTAAGGAGTTGATGCCCAGTACCTTAGATGAATTTGGACTAATCATTGCCCTTAAAGATTTTACCGAAAAAATGACGGAACATACTGGCGTAATGGTTTGTTTCAGTCACGGAGAATTAGCAGAATTGTTCGATAAAAAAATTGAATTAGCCTTATATCGTACTGCCCAAGAGTTAGTAAACAATGCCTTGAAACACGCAAAAGCAAGCGTGATTAATATTCAGTTACAGATAAAAAGTAATAATTTAGTGCTTCAAATTTCAGATAATGGCATCGGTTTTGATTTGGCGGAAGTCAACAAACCCAATCGAGGCATTGGCATAAAAAATATTGAAAGCAGAATCAGTGTAATTAAAGGAAAGATTAAATTTGACATAGAAAAAGGTCGAGGTTCAAGTTTCGAAATCACCGTCGCTTTGTAACTAATGTAAGGATGGAACGCAGATGCTTCGCAACGCAGATTTAAGAGGATTTTATGATGAAAAGTTATCTATTTACTTGAAAAAATCAAAGTATTTTTAAATCCTCTTAAATCTGCGTTGCCGAAGGCATCTGCGTCATCTGCGTGCCAATAATTACCAAATCAAAACCATGAAAGATAAAATAAGAATTGCTATTGCCGATGACCACGCCATTTTTCGACGTGGAATTGTATCTTTACTGCAAAATAATGATGATTTCGAGGTCGTTCTCCAAGCTGGAAATGGTCAGGAATTGATTGATAATTTGGAAGAAACACGTCCACAAGTTATTTTGATGGATTTGCAAATGCCAATATTGGACGGAATCAGAGCAACGCAACAAATAAAGGCAAACTTCTCGCACATCAAAATCATCATTATTTCCATGCACGACGAATCTCAATTTGTCACTCATTTAATGGAATTGGGAGCAAACGGTTATCTCTTGAAAGATGCTGATCCCGATGAGGTTGAAAATGCCATTTATACTGTCAATAACGAAGATTATTACTACGGAAAATTTTTATTGAAAGTCATGCATAATCGCATGGTGAACAAACCTACTCGTAAGGCTGTACCATTTTCAGCGGGCAAAATGGAACTGACCGAAAGAGAAGTGGAAGTGCTTCAATTAATCTGTGAGGGCATTACGGCGGCACAAATTGGGGATAAAATTAATCTGAGTAGTCGCACCGTGGAGGGTCATAGAAACAGAATTATGGAAAAGACGGGTACAAAAAACATTGCAGGATTAGTGGCTTGGGCAGTAAGGAACGGCATTGTGTAAAAACTAATAATTGATGTGCTTAACGCAGGCAGGGTTAGAACCCTGCCTGCGTTTTGTTTTCTGGAAAAATGAAAATCATTCAATTCTTATTAATTCTCA
>JANXML010000348.1 GCA_025354645.1 Arcicella sp.
TATTCGTGGATGGAGGTTTCGGAAAAAATGAAATTTATATGAATCTTTTGGCAAAAGCATTTCCAGAAATGGAAGTTTACGCAGCTTCTGTGGCTCAGGCAACGGCTTTGGGTGCTGCTTTGGCGATTCATCAAGATTGGAGTATGAAAGGAATTCCTCAAAATTTGATTGAATTGAAGAAGTATTGAGTGAGTTTTTTAGCATACGATTTCAGGATTAAAGTGATTGCAAAATTTAATCTTAATAATCACTTTAATCCTAAAATCGTGTTCTCTTTCTATTTGTTTAACTCTATCTAATTAATTCAAAAATCGCTTTTAAAATCCCCTCTTCAATTTCATCAAAAACCTTCCCACGACGCTCCATTACGGCTTTTGCTACTTGATTGGCTTTTCTTAAATGATAGGTTTTGAACTCGCCATTACCTGCACTCCACGAAAATGAAGGAATATGTCGAGGTTGAAAATCTGCCCCAAAGATATTGCAGTTTACGCCCACGACTGTGCCTGTGTTGAACATCGTATTAATGCCACATTTTGAATGGTCGCCCATGATGAGTCCCGCAAATTGAATACCCGAATTCTCAAAACGATTAGTTACATAACTCCACAAATCCACTTTTGAATAATCGTTTTTTAAGTTAGAATTGTTCGTATCTGCACCCCAATTGCACCATTCGCCGATTACGGCATTACCCATAAATCCTTCGTGTCCTTTGTTGGCATTACCAAATAGAACGGAATTACTAATTTCTCCGCCCACTTTACAGAACGGTCCGATGGTTGTGTTTGGTCTCATTTTGCCTCCCATGTTTACTACCGAATGTTCACAAATTGCAAAAGGACCTTGAATCGTTGCTCCTGGCGAAATTTTCGCATCCTTTCCTATGTATATTTCCCCATTTGTAGCATCTAAAACGGCAGCTTTAATGTCCGCACCTTCTTCAATAAAAATCTGGGATTCGTTATAAAATGCGGTGAATTTATCCGTGATGGGTTGTGAAGTTCTGCCTTTGGTAATTCGTTCAAAATCAGCTTTTATTTCTGAACCATTATTGATAAAAATATCTGTTAATTGCTTCAATATCAATAACTTATCTTCATAAATAATCGTTTTTTCAAAGACATTAACGGCTGGATTATATTGTTCACTTCTGTAGGCGATTACTTCCGTTCCTTGCGTAAGAATAGAATTCATCGGTAAATTCTTAATCATTTCCACCAATTCATCATTCGGACAAATTGCTCCATTAATAAAAATATTATTGTCAGAAAGATTCAGTGGATATTTTGTTTGTAAATAATCTTGGGTTTGAAACGAAATTTTGGTTTTTAAAATATCATTCCATTTTTCAGTAATGGTTTGAATACCAATGCGGATTTCGCAAACGGGGCGTGTGAAAGTTAAAGGTAATAGGGCGGGACGAATATTTTGGTCGTCGAAGAGGATGTAATTCATGTTGAGATAATAAGTAAAATATTACCGCAAAATTAAGGCAAGAGGGTCAAAAAACTTTTATATCTCGCTGAAACTTACAAAAATAGGCACTTACAGCGAAATATAGTTGCTTATTTTGCTGTAAGTCCGTCTCCACCGAACATCGTGCGTCAGTAACACAAAAATGTGATTATCAATTAATTGCGAGCAAATCCATCTTGGCGAGTTGCTGACGCATGACGGACGGTGAGGACACGCATCCACGGGGCGAAGTAGGTTCTACCGACCAAAGAAACAGGATTTTGCCGAATAAGGAAATGTAATGAAAAAACTGAATTCACTTTTCAAAAGTAAACTCAGCTTTTAATTTTACATCAATAATTGTTTTATTGTTTTTATCGGTAAAAACATTTTTTTTGATGTTGGAAGTAAAATAAATCCATATCTATTATAAAAATTTTGTGCTTTTTCATCAATAGGATCTACAATAACAGCAATTGTTCCAAGGCTTTCGGAGATTTCGTAACATTTTTTTAAAGCATTAATTAGTAAAATTTCGCCATATCCTTTTCCCTGCAAACTTTTGTCAATTGCCAATCTGCCTAATAATACAGCAGGCAAATCTGGATAACTTGGTGGTAATTTTTTTAAAAGATTTTCAGGAAAATCATCTCTTCTGATAGAATTAGCCGAAAGCGTGTAATATCCTTTTACAATATCATCTTCATCTATAAGAACAAAACAAGCCGATAAATCTCTATCAACATCTTGTCTTGCCTGTTTTTTTAAATAATCATCTAATAAATTATAACCACAATTGAAGTAATTTTTATCATACCTCTTTTCTAATAATCTAACTGTCATTTTCATTTGCATCTTTAAACTTTTGATAATTTAGTAGAGCATTTTTAAGATTGACATTTGGATTTGGGGGATTCAAAATAGCATCCACAAAGATTTTTTTATCTTCCAAACTTTTTAAAATTTGGTTTTTTTCAGCAATTATTTTATTAGCTTCTTTATTGGTAGTAAAGACAATAAATTCAGTTAAACTTTTAAATCCACTTAATTCAGATGCAAACTTAATTAACTCTTTCTGTTCCTTGCTAATCCGAACATCTATTCTATCGTTAATAATTGCTGTCATTTTCGTTGTTATGATTTTTCGTTGTTGTGATCTTTCGTTGTTGTGATTTGTCGTTATCTATGATTTTCCGTTGTTATAATTTGTCGTTATCTATGATTTTTTGTTGTTATGATTTTAATTTTTAGACTAAGTTTTGCTTTACCAAACATAACTTAGTGGAGCATTCGAATTAGCAATACAAATGTACGGTTATTTTCTGTACATAAATGTATTTATTAATAAAAATTATTAATTATTTATTTAGCATCTGCATTAAATACTCATTAGTAAAATACAAATTAAGAAATACACAAAAAAAGCCTTCCAGATTGCTCTGAAAGGCTTTTTTGTTAAAATAATCCAAAAACTATTCCGCAACTTCTTTCTTATCGCCGAAACGCTTGTAGAATTTATCAACATGACCCGCTGTGTCAAGTAATACATTTTTACCATAAAATTGTAATATTTGTACTTAATTTTGAATCAAACCTCAAAAATGATATTAAAATCTTTATTGATAACAGGAATAATACAAGGATTTTTCTTGATACTTTTATTAAAGTCAAAAAGGAAAAATGCCATTTCAGATTATCTGTTGATGATTTGGTTTGGAATTATGTCTTGTCAGTTATCATTTTATTACGATAATTTGTCTGCCGTTCCATTTGCCCCAAATTTTATGCAAATATTGGGGTTTTATTTACCTTTGTTGAGTTCTCCGATACTCTATTTATACGTCTATTCTTTTTCGGTGGGAAATGATTTTATATGGAAAAAATACTGGATTCATTTGTTGCCTTTCAGCGTTTTTAGTTTGCTTTGCTTTTATCTGAATTTCAGCTATTTAAATAGTATCACATTTAATAATGGACTGCCTAATTTTGACAATAATATCCCGTCTTGGTTCAGAAATATCTTAACCATTCCCTTGGCATTAATTCCTGCGTTTTATACAGTTTTGAGCTTACGAATGCTCATCAGATACCAAAAACTAATCCCCGAAAACTATTCTTATACCGAGAAAATCAACCTCAATTGGCTCAAATGGATTGTTATTTCACTTTTGATAGTATTTATTACTTTGTTTCCACTCATCACTTATGGCGTAAACTTGGGGCTTGTTTCTCCTCAAAATTTATTTGCTGTGGTAGGGAGTATTCTTACTTTCTACATCTTTTTTATTGGTTTTTTTGGCATTCGTCAGACAACCGTTTTTACGAATATTTCTGTTGAAACCAATTTCGAGAAAACTATTGATTCAAAACCAAACTATAAAAATTCTGGATTGAACGATGAAATGGTGGATGATTTTTTCCAAAAATTAGTTCTTCACACGGAGGAAAATAAGCCTTATTTAGACGAAAATCTGAGCCTTGCCACGCTTGCCCAACAATTAGATTTAACGTCAAATCAATTATCTCAAATTATTAATCAAAAAACTTCTTCCAATTTTTTCAACTTCATCAATAGTTACCGTGTCGAGGCGGTAAAACTGCGATTGAAAGACCCTGCCTTCGCTCATTATTCCATTTTAGCGATTGGTTATGATTGTGGTTTCCAATCTAAATCTTCTTTTAATAAGATTTTTAAACAAATGGTGAACAAAACGCCTTTGGAATTTCAAAAATCTTAAAAAACTACCCAAGTACAAGTCCATCCCTACCTTTCGAGACTTTTCAGTCTGCGAAATAATCTTCCTTTGTGCTTCAAATAAAAATTAATCAGATGAAAAAAATACTCACAACCTTCTTGGTGGGCTATGCTTCTGTGGCATACGCACAAAATCTATCGTTGATTGTCAATGTCAAAAAGTTTAAAAACAACGATGGGTTGGCTCATGTAACGCTACATGACCCAACCCAAAAATTACTCCAACAACAATGGATGAAAATTGAAAGCAATGAAACGCAAGCTGTTTTCAAAAACCTCAAAGCGGGCAAATATGCCGTGCGGATGTATCACGATGAAAACAATAATAAGAAAATGGACACGGGATTTATGAGGATTCCCACAGAAGGCTGGGGATGTTCAAACGATGTGAAGCCACATTTTGCCGCTCCAAAATTTGAGGATATGATTTTTACAATAGAAAAAGATGAGACCATAACAATTACGATAAACTAAAACAAAACGATGGAAATTTTACATAAATCAAACATTTTTATTCATGTTATGGCAGGTACATTTGCCTTAATTTTGGCAATAGTTGCCATTATATCAAACAAGAGAAGATTTTTCCACAAAAAGGTTGGAAAAATCTTTCTTGTATTTATGTCCATCGTCATTTTAACGGGGCTTTTAGGTGTTTTTATTTTTGGTAGGAATAGCTTTTTATTGGTTATTACTGCACTGAGTGGATATTTTGGCTTTTCTGGTTACAGGGTTTTAAGAACAAAATCAAATGAACCGCATTTACTTGATATTGCCGTAGCCATCTTAACCATCAGCACTGTTTTTTACTTTCTGTATTACTTCAAAACTATTAGAATGATATGGAAACCTGTTGTTATTTACAGCACCGTTGGGGCTATCATCATGGTGATTTCTTATGATTTATTGCGGTATTTTATTCCAAAAACCAAGTATCAAAAATTATGGCTTTATGAACATATCTACAAAATGATTGGAGCATTCACAGCATTATTATCAGCCTTTTCGGGTACGGTTTTTTATAAATATGAACCTTACAGTCAGATGTTACCCTCTGTTTTTGGGACATTACTACAAATAGGTTTTATCGTTTATTATTACCGAAAATTCTCTACTACTACTATTACTTCTTCTTCTTCAACACCATTGGCTCTTTCGGATTTACAATCCTAAATCTAACAAAAAAGCCTTCCAGATTACTCTGAAAGGCTTTTTTGTTAGAATAATTACAAAAACTATTCAGCCACTTCTTTCTTACCGCCGAAACGTTTGTAGAATTTATCAACACGACCCGCTGTATCAAGTAATACATTTTTACCTGTATAAAATGGGTGTGATTGAGAAGAAACTTCAATTTTGAAAACTGGATACGTTGCTCCTTCAAATTCAGTTGTTTCAGTGGTGCTTACACACGACTGTGTTAAAAACTTGTAATCAGCCGATAAATCGTGGAAAACCACTGGCTTGTAATTTGGATGAATTTCTGGTTTCATGATTTTTTGATATGAGACGATTCCCTGCCGTCTCGTTTTTAGTTGTAAAGTTAAAGGGTTAGAAAGTTGAAGAGTTGTTTTCTAACCATTTCCTAAGTTATAGAATTGGGAGGAAAGTTGTAACTAATACAGATTAAAAAACTGTTTAACTATAAAATTTTACAACTTCTATAACTGTCTCCAAAAAGGATTGCAAAATTACGACAATATAATGAAATTCAAAAATTATTTTATTGTTAAGAGTTCCATTTTTTGAAAGAAAAGTTATCCACAAAAAAAATGAAAAAAAACACTTTATAATTATTCTAAGTTAAACATACCATAGTGGACTGATACTCGCAAAGTTATATTGGACATTACGAATAGAACAACTATTCAAACGGTAAATTGAGTATTTTTTTCCATTGCAATTAGTTTTATAAATCCCTATCTTTGAAGTGCATATCACACAACCACCAAGCTGAATCCGCCGAATCTTTCAATTTAAAATCAGTTCGTTTTACTGCCACGAATTGGGATTGAAAGACCACCCAAAAAATTAGACTATTTTTTAATTGGTTCATTTAAAACCAACCATCAATTATTTACGCAATAACCACTTAGAATCATAAATACCATCCTTTGTTTTATTGTTTAATCATTTCCCCCAAAACCCGAGTAATATGTACGTTTTAAAAAGAGATGGCAGACGTGAGTCTGTAAAGTTTGACAAGATTACCGCCAGAATCGAAAAACTTTGTTATAGTCTCGACCCCTTCTTTGTTCAGCCCTTAGATGTGGCTAAAAAAGTTATCACTGGACTTTATGATGGTGTAACCACCAGCGAATTAGACAATTTAGCGGCTGAAACGGCTGCATCCATGACCACCAAGCACCCTGATTATGCGGTGCTTGCGGCAAGAATAGCCATCTCCAACTTGCACAAAGAGACCCAAAAGTCTTTTTCTGCAACCATGAAACGCTTGTTTAATTACCTCGACCCAAAAACGGGTGAAAATGCGGCTTTATTATCAAAAGAAGTTTACGATGTTATCAAGAAAAACGCCGCTGAATTGGACGGTGCGATAATCTATGATCGTGATTTTGGGTATGATTACTTCGGTTTCAAGACCTTAGAGAAATCTTATTTATTGAAATTGGAAGGAAAAATCGTGGAACGTCCTCAGCATATGTTGATGCGGGTTGCCGTTGGAATTCACGGGGCTGAAATTGAATCAGTTATTGAGACGTATAATTTGCTTTCTGAACGCTGGTTCACGCACGCAACGCCTACATTATTTAATGCGGGTACGCCAAAACCACAAATGTCTTCTTGCTTTTTATTAACAATGCAGGATGATTCAATTGAGGGAATTTACGATACATTAAAACAATGTGCTAATATCTCGCAGTCGGCGGGTGGTATTGGTTTATCAATTCATAATATTCGAGCAACGGGTTCATACATTAAAGGAACAAACGGAACATCAAATGGAATTGTGCCGATGTTGCGAGTGTTTAACGATACAGCTCGTTACGTTGATCAAGGCGGAGGAAAGCGTAAAGGCTCTTTTGCCATTTATATTGAACCTTGGCACGCTGATATTTTCGACTTTTTATCGTTAAAGAAAAATCACGGAAAAGAGGAAATGAGAGCGAGAGACTTGTTCTATGCCCTTTGGATTCCAGATTTGTTCATGCAACGAGTTCGTGATAATGATACGTGGTCGTTGTTTTGTCCACACGAATGTCCAGGCATGGGAGATTCGCACGGGGAGGAATTTGAGAAATTATATAATGGTTATGAATTAGCGGGTAAGGCTCGTAAAGTAGTGAAGGCTCAGGATTTATGGTTCGAGATTTTGGAATCACAAACCGAGACGGGTACGCCTTATATGTTGTTCAAAGATCACGCAAATAAGAAATCTAATCAGCAAAATTTAGGTACGATCAAATCGTCTAATTTATGTACTGAAATTATCCAATATACATCAAAAGACGAAGTGGCGGTTTGTAATTTAGCATCCTTAGCGTTGCCTAAATACTTGAAAACCAATGAAAGGGGTTTCTTAGTTTTTGACCACGAAGAATTGTATCGAGTAACTAAGGTTGCAACCAATAACTTAAACAAGATTATTGACCGCAATTATTATCCAGTAGAAGAGGCTCGTACGTCAAATTTCCGTCACCGTCCAATTGGTTTGGGTGTACAGGGATTGGCTGATGTGTTTATTATGTTGAGAATGCCGTTTGAATCTCACGAGGCAAAACAATTGAATAAAGACATTTTCGAGACGCTTTACTACGCAGCAATGGAGGCTTCGATGGAATTAGCGATTAAAGAAGGTCCTTACGAATCGTGGGCTGGTTCACCAATTTCACAGGGAATTTTCCAGTTTGATATGTGGGGTGTAACGCCCGAATCAAAACGTTGGGATTGGGAAGCCTTGCGTGCGAAAGTGAAAGAACACGGTGTGCGTAATTCACTATTGGTTGCTCCAATGCCAACGGCTTCAACGTCGCAAATTTTGGGTAACAACGAATGTTTTGAACCATATACTTCTAATATTTATGCCCGTAGAGTACTTTCAGGAGAGTTTGCGGTGGTGAACAAGCATTTGCTCCGTGACTTAGTAAAATTAGGATTGTGGAACGATTCGATGAAAAATAAGTTAATTTCTGCCAACGGTTCAGTACAAAATATCAAAGAAATTCCTTCTAATTTAAAGGAATTGTACAAAACGGTTTGGGAAATTAAGCAAAAAGTAATTATTGAAATGGCTGCCGACCGAGGGGCGTATATCTGTCAGTCGCAGTCGTTAAATATACACATTCAAGACCCGAACTTTGGGAAACTAACCTCGATGCACTTCTACGCATGGGAGCAAGGCTTGAAAACTGGGATGTATTATCTCAGAACGAAAGCTGCCGCCGATGCCATTAAGTTTACAGTCGAGAAGCAAGCCGAAGTGGCAATTGAGCAAGCCAATGTTGTGCAAGAGCATGAGATGAACTACGAAACGTATGCTACGAATGCGGCAACGGCGAAGTCCTCGGCTACCACGCTCACCGTAGCTGGTTTAGACAACGTACCAGAACAAAACTGGTCGGATATGCAATGCTCAATTGATGACCCTGATGGGTGCGAAGCCTGCGGGTCTTAATAATTTCAGTGTTTTTAGTGCAAAAGCCCTCTCTCCGTAAGGATTGAGGGCTTTTAGATTGGATTCTTACCCTATAATAAACAACTAATCAAAATGGCAATAATTGAATTATACTCAAAAAGACAAAAAAAACTTCTTCATGGGGAAAACGAAGTTTATACCTATAATAAAATACCACAACCATTAAAAGTACAGATTGTACATGTTATACAAGATACTATTGGTAAGGATAGACAATATCAAGATAGAGCAAAACAATTATATAAATTCATTCATAAAACTATTTGTCGTGAATATGGAATATTTAAGTTAGGGGGAGAATATCAAACAGACGAAGAACAGCTTCTTAATTTCTTCTTACAAACTAAGAATATTAATGAATTTCTTGATATAATTGAGTTAAGTTTTAAGTGCATGGAATTGATCAAAAAGGATTTTCAATCCTATGCACATCAAGTGACAGTTCATTTGACTCCCGATGAAGCAATTGAAGAACTAAACTTGAGATTCAAAGAACATAGTGTTGGTTATCAATTTGATGGAAGACAAATCATTCGTATGGATTCAACTTACATTCATGCTGAGATAACAAAGCCTACAATTTCTTTGCTACAAAACTCAAAATTCGAAGGTGCTAATGAAGAATACTTAAAGGCACATGACTATTATAAAGAGGGAAAAAATAAGGAGTGTTTAACTGAATGTTTGAAAGCATTTGAAAGTACAATGAAAATTATTTGTAAAGAGAAGGGTTGGACATACCAAGAGACTGACACCGCTTCAAAACTAATTAATGTATGTTTCGAGCAAAATTTGATACCTTCATTTTCAGAAAATCAATTTTCAAGTTTGAGACAATTATTGATAACAGGAATTCCAACGTTACGAAATAAATTAGGTGGACATGGGCAGGGGCAAGTTCTTCAGACAGTTGATGATGGAATTACAAGGTATGGTTTAAATTTGACTGGAACTAACATCATTTTTTTAATAGAAAAAAGTGGGCTATAAAGCCCTGACGAAACTAAATGCCGTTGTCTGTGTCCCCACAGACGACTTTTATGTGGTCGTCTGTGGGGACACAGACAACGGCGAAAATATCCGAAAACTGTCATTGCGAGGCACGAATCGGAGTTTCGCAAAACAATCTTCTGGATTGGTGAAAGGATGTTTGAATGCCTTGCCCGTTAGCGAAAGGATTGCTTCGCTATGCTCGCAATGACAGGGCTCATAGTTTATTATCAATAAACCTAAATGCCGTTATCTGTGTTCTCATAAACCACTCCATTAATTAAATTTGACGGACTGTCTGTGGAAAATAAACAACAACGCCTTTCAAAAAACTATTATAAATCCCACTCCAAAATTGCTTTTCCCCATTATCGTTTCTAAATTATGCGAATTACGGGTTAAACTTTTATAAAAAAAAGACAGAGTGAGGTATAAAATTGTTTGAGAATTATGGAAAAATCACTCAAACTTATCAAATTATACACCCACATCTGTGAGTTGTATGAATCGGAACTCCAATG
>JANXML010000349.1 GCA_025354645.1 Arcicella sp.
CCATTGGAGTTCCGATTCATACAACTCACAGATGTGGGTGTATAATTTGATAAGTTTGAGTGATTTTTCCATAATTCTCAAACAATTTTATACCTCACTCTGTCTTTTTTTTATAAAAGTTTAACCCGTAATTCGCATAATGTATCAATTCTTATCAATAATTCACTTAGAATGCTAAAAAATGCAGAGAAACCATCAGATAAACTATAAAAATCTACAATTCTTCCATTACCTTGAACTATATCAAATCTATATCCTTTTCTAATAAATATAACCCTTAAATCATCGTCTTCAAAGATACTTTTAAGCCCTGTCTCAAACTTTTGAAACCATATGTTAATATTTTTCACTTTTTCGACATCTTTTTCTTTTTCTGAGTACACTAATTCGGTTTGAAGATTTAACATATACTGTATTATATTGACTCCAATTCTCGACTTAATGCTATTAAAAGTATTTGAATTTATTGGATTAATTCCTTTTGGGCGATCTAATACAGATAGCCTTTTTGCATCTGAGTACGTGGAAAAAATTGCACCTCTGTAAAAGTTATTTCGCAAATCTTCAATATTTAGTGTGAGAGTTAAATCTACCGATAATTGACCATTTAAAATTGAATAAAGAAAATCTTTTTCAAGATTAAGAGCATTTAATTCTCTATTCCATGCATTCAATTGATATTCATTTAAAGTTTGTCCTGTATTATTATTCCAGTAACCTACTTGATTTTTAATACTATTTTCTAACCCATTAATTTGATTGTATAAAATGCCTAAATGGTTATTAATACTACTCTTATCAATTAAAAAGTAGTTTTCCAAAGCCCATAAATAGTTTTTTATAGACTGTAAAACACTCGTTTTACCACTTCCATTTTTCCCTGTCAAAATCAAATGCTTACGTTCCGTTTCTGAAATAGGAATTATTACATCTACCAGATGACGAAGTCTGTTAATTCGAATACTTTTGATCAATATATCTTCCATTAGAATTTCTTAGTTTTAACAAAAATAATCAAAATTATAATATTTCACACTTTAAAAACCAAACTTGCTATATTAGATTTTTGGGGGTGATACCAACAATACCCCATCCAACGAAAACTGATAAACTGTTTCCAAAGCACTGTAAAGAACGTCAAGTTCTTGAATGTCATATCTTTGGGTAAACATCGTAAAGGTATTTTGCGATAATTGAGCAAATTCCCAAATCTCACCATTAGAAACAATCCCAAATACTCGCTGATTTGGCTCTTTATTCAATTGCTGAATAGCATACATTTCAGAACCGCACTGAGCCCATCCAGCCTTAAAATCATCTTTCTTAGCTTCAACGACCGCTAAAAGTGGATAATCCAAAACAATTTTCCCCAACTCCGAACGCCTCGAAATCAAATAATCTGGAATTCCTGAAAGTTCTTCCGTAAAAGAAATAGGTTGATGACTCCAAATGGCTAATTCTTTTGAAAATGGTCGCCACGCCGCCTTTAAAATCGGGTAAATTAGGTTCTCACAAATAGCGGGTTCCGATATGTCATAAGCCACATTTTGCAAAGTGAAAGTAATATCTTCTTGCAAAATCTCAGGAGCTTTTCCAATTTCAAAAGCAGGAAAAAGCTCTTCTACGTACTTTATTTGGTATTTCTTAATTACTTGTGAAAGTGAGCTAAATGAAGTGAAAGCCATCTTATGAAATTTTTATTTTATACAAAAATACACAAATAGAGACGATTGGTAATCTTTATAACACAAAAAGAGGGCTTCAACCAAAGTCGAAGCCATTTACAAAATAACAAAATCTAATTCATCAAGCCACCACAGGCTCATAATAAACTTTCATTAAAACATCAGCTTTAAGTGAAGGCATAGCATAAGTAACTCCCTTAGTATCAGCAAATTCTACTAAGAAAACGTCTTTACCCAATACTTCTACGATTGTTCCTAATTCTCCTTTACGAAGATTAAGTAATGGTAATGGTCTTGTTAAAACCACAACGTCTAATATTTCAAATGTTTCCATTGTTTTAAGTAATTACATAACAACTTGTTAATCTTGGAAAATCCTCATCTATTTTAATAATCCAACTCGTTCTAACCATTGCTTCTTTCGGTGGATTTTCAATCTTTACATCCACAACATACAAAGTACCATATTGGTTTATTTCCGTTTGTGTAGCATCATTTTCTAATATTTTATTCAAAATTCCATCTTTAAGGTCTTGAAAATTCTCTAATGAAAATCCCAATGCTGACATGAAAACCCGTGCTTTATGTTTACCGATAGGATGATACTCTGAAAGACAATAATCTATCAACTTTCTATCATCTATGAAAGCAATCTCAGCATTTGGTAGTAACATATTTCAAAGTTAATTAAAATATCCGTCCACTACAAAACAAAAGAGGGCTTCAACCAAAGTCAAAGCCCTCTTTCAAAATCTGTTTTATCCGAGATTACTCCGCAGATTTCTCTTCCTCCGAAGATTCCTCAGTTGTAGGAGCAGCAGGAATTTCATCTTCCACAATCTCAGCCGAAGGTTCTTCTGCAACCGCAACTGGTGTCGCAACAGCAGTAGCTTCAACCGCATCAGAACCCTCTTTCTTAACACCACCTCTACGACTACGACGAGTCTTAACGGCAGTTTCAGAAGCAGCATTCAACATTGTTTCGTTGAAATCAACTAATTCCATCATACACATCTCAGCATTATCACCAAGACGGTTGTTCAATTTAATAATTCTGGTATAACCTCCTGGGCGATTTGCTACTTTCTCAGCAACGATACCAAAAAGCTCTTTGATAGCCTCTTTGCTCTGCAAATAAGAGAACACAACACGGCGGTTGTTCGTATCATCCGTCTTTGCTTTCGTTATCAAAGGCTCTGCATACTTTCGCAATTCCTTCGCTTTCGCTACTGTTGTTTCAATTCTCTTGCGAAGAATCAATGAAGTTGCCATGTTCGACAACATCGCCGCTCTGTGTGGAGCAGTTCTACCTAAATGGTTGTTCTTTTTACCGTGTCTCATTGTGTTTGAGTAAGTTTAAAATGATTAACAGAATTTCCAACGAAAAACTGTCTGTCATTGCGGTTAAGTTAATTCGCATCAACTCACCTATTACTACTATTAAATTTGAAAATACTCTAATTTGATGATTTGACAATTTGCAAATGTCAAATCAAACAATAACATAATTTTTAAACCTAAAAATGTGTTAATTTGAAAAAAGGTCTAAACCCAATTTTCAAATTAACACATTTTCAAAATATTAAATTATTAATCTTCATCCAAACGGTAACGAACAACGTCCATACCGAAGTGAAGACCTTTATCTTCAATCAACTGTTCTAATTCTGTCAATGATTTCTTTCCGAAATTACGGAACTTCATCATATCAGAAATTTCTAATCTTGCCAAATCACCTAATGTTTTCACATCCGCTGATTTCAAGCAGTTGTAAGCACGTACCGACAAATCTAAATCTGCCAATGGTGTTTTCAACAACTTTCTCATGTGCAACATTTCCTCATCAACCACATTATCCTCTTCTGCCTTCATCGACTCAAAGGTCATTGTTTGGTCAGAGAACAACATAAAATGTTGAATTAAGATATACGCAGCACCTTTCAACGCATCTTCTGGATGAATTGATCCATCAGTTTCAATATCTACAACTAACTTTTCATAATCCGTTTTTTGCTCAACACGAGTATTCTCAATGCTGAATTTTACGTTTTTAATTGGCGTAAAAATAGCATCAATTGGAATATGTCCAAAAGGAGGTTCGGTATTTCTTGTTTCGTCAGAAGGCACATAACCACGACCTTTTTCCACGATGATTTCTATCTCAAATTCTTTTGACTCATCAAGCGTACAGATTACTAATTCTGGATTCAAGATGTCAAAATAATTTGTAAATTTAGAAATATCACCCGCTTTCAAAGTCGATTGACCTTTGACTCTAACGTTAATTTTGTTTTCAAGGATTTCCTGAGTTTTCTTAAAACGAACTTTCTTCAAGTTCAAGATAATCTCAGTCATATCCTCAATCACGCCTTCAATGGCTGAAAATTCGTGCAACACGCCCGCAACCTTGACGCTTGTAACAGCGTAGCCTTCTAATGAAGACAATAAGATTCTACGAAGTGCATTACCGATTGTAACGCCATAGCCTTTTTCGAGTGGCTTAAACTCAAATAACCCGTGAAAGTCGTCGGCTTTTTCCATGACAACTTTGTCGGGCATTTGGAATGCTAATATTGACATATTTCGTAGCGTAATTTACCTTGGAATGTATAAGAATAGAGTAA
>JANXML010000369.1 GCA_025354645.1 Arcicella sp.
TTGTTAATGGGAGCATCTGCCGAAGGTTTGGAAGTTTTAAGAACGGATGGAAAATGGATTCCAATAACTTCTTTGCCTGATTATGTAGTCGTAAACGTAGGTGATATGCTTGACCGTTTGACGAACCATAAACTCAAATCAACGATTCATCGAGTGGTTAATCCTCCGAAAGAAAAATTGGGAACATCTCGTTTTTCAATTCCTTTTTTCATGCACCCACGGTCAGAAATGGATTTGACGTGTTTGGATTCTTGCGTTGATGCGACACACCCAAAAATGTACGTCAATATGACCGCAGGAGAGTTTTTGAATGAGCGATTGATTGAATTAGGATTGAAGAAATAAGTTAGAATTAATTTTCCACTAATTAAAAATTACAAAATGACACAAGAGTAAAGATTATCTCAAGTTGAAGAGTTATTAGCAGACCATATGCACAAGCAAGATTACATTTATGAGGAAGTATTAATCTTAAAGGGAAACCTTGATAGAATGAATCGTGCTGTTGGGACACTTGTAGAAACTGCACGAGTAACTAATGGTGATATTACTTTTCTGATGAATAAGACTAACGTCATCGTTGAAAAAGTTACAGAGATAGACGAAAGAGTAGGACGTCTTGAAAATAAGTTTGATATACTTGAAAATAAGTTTGACATACTTGAAAATAAGTTTGATATACTTGAAACTAAATTTGATCATATTGAAGTTAAAATAGATCATATTGAGAAAGATGTTGTTGATATAAAAGGGCTTTTAGGTAAAATTTTAGAAAAGGTAGATAAATAATAGATATAGGCTAATAATTCCCCATGAAAAAAATCAGACGACTCATCTTTTTAAAAGACGTATTGATTTTGGCTTGTACTTCATTTGGAGGTCCTCAGGTGCATTTAGCCATGTTTATTGACCTTTTTGTTAAGAAAAGAAATTATCTCACCGAAGCAGAACTCCTTGAATTACAGGCACTTTGTTCAATGCTTCCAGGTCCAACGTCCACTCAAACCATCACGGCTTTGGGCTATAAAATCGGAGGTCCAAATTTAGCTTATATTACTTTATTGGTTTGGATTACGCCCGCCGTTGCCATTATGACGGCGGCGGCTTTTGGCATGACTTACCTCCAAAATCGTGATATAATCCGATTTATTCAACCGATTGGAGTTGCGTTCATTATTCATGCGGGATATGTTTTGGGTAGAAAAGTAATTAAAAATCAAACTGGAATTTTCTTGATGTTGATTGCAGCGGCTTTTGCATTCTATTACCAAACACCTTATGTTTATCCAATTGCATTGATAATAGGAGGAACGTTTACCTCATTTAACTACAAAGATTATCCAAAACAGACCAAGCATAAAATGGTAATTCCTTGGTCAAATTTTAATCTTTTTTGGGGATTTCTATTGTTTTTAGCGGTTTTGGGGCATTTTACTGATTATACACCTATCCGCCTTTTCGAAAATTTTTATCGAAATGGAAGTCTTACTTTTGGCGGCGGTCAAGTGCTTGCTCCGATGCTTTATACCGAATTTGTAGAATTTAAGCACCTTATTCGTGCCGACGATTTTTTAACGGGAACGGCTCTCTCGCAAGCCTTACCAGGTCCCGTTTTTTCATTAACTTCCTATTTAGGCGTTTTAGTGATGAAAAATGGAACTTGGTATGAAAAACTGTTCGGAAGTATGGCAGGAGCCGCTGGAATATTTTTACCAGGAACGTTTCTAATATTCTTTGTATATAGAATTTGGGGACAGTTAAAACAATTTAGAGGTATTAGGGCTTCTTTGGATGGTATTAACGCAGCTTCAATTGGATTGACACTTTCGGCAGCCTTTATTTTTCTCGTTCCAATGATACAACGAGTTGATTATTTGGGGCTAATTACGGTTTTAACAACTTTGTTTCTAACACAATTTACCAAGATTCCTACGTTTTTGATTTTTTTGGGAGGACTTATTTTGGGATTAATTGTGTAGGGGTAATTAGCTTTTTAATTGTCATAAACACATCATTACAACCCTTATTATTATGAAAATTGCAATATTTTTATTCATTGTTTACACTTTTTGTGTCCCCAATATTTTTTCTCAAAGTGTTCCGCTCGACTCTATTTTCACGAGTGAAGGATTAATTCTTGCTAACGTCAAAAGTGTTGAGCCAGAGGTGATTAATTATGCTTATCCTAATGAAGAAGTGGTTACGTCTATTTACAAAAATACGGTGATGAAAATCCGTTTTAAATCGGGAAGAGTTCAGAATTTTACTGAAGCGTTTGCTCTAAAAACGTTGAATAGTGTTTATGATTATGACCAGGTGAGTTTGACCAGATTGGAAGGAGAAACAAAAGGCTTGATAAAATTGGATGAAGTTTTTACAAAAGCAGTTGGGACAACGGTTCTTTCAAATATCACTACTGTGAAAGAAAGAGCATTTCGAAAAATGAAAATTCAAGCTGCTATGTTAGGGGGTAATTTGGTTTATATGCTTGACCAAAGCACGGTTGGAAATCAAGCTGGAAGTCGTTATCAAGCTGGGAAATCAACAGAGACTATCTTATCAGGAATTGTTTATACCAATATGCTTCCAAAAATTGCAGAGGTAAGAAAATTAATTGGGGATAAAAAACAGTTACAGAGTTATGTATTCATTTCAATCGGACAAAACAGCACAGAAATTGATAATGTTAGTGAAGAAATGCCTTTATTTAATGTAGAAAACATTTATGAAGAAAGAGGTTTTGTTTACTTGAAAGCAAAAGCTAAAGCCATTGATAATCAAGTGTTTAGAGTATCTTATGCTGATAAAGATAAAATTGGAATTGTTTGGAGAGATGCGAAGAAAATTTATAATATTTACTTTAACTCAGAACAGAATGTTGAGGGGAAATAGGAAATTAATTTTATATTTCTTTGTATGAAAAAACCACTTGATTAATCTTATTTCAAGTGGTTTTTTCAACATTATTTTGCTTATTTCAACAAATTCAACAAATACTGCCCATAACCACTCTTCACCAACGGTTCGGCAATAGTTTTGAGTTGTTTAGCATCAATAAATCCCATTTTATAAGCTACTTCTTCAATACACCCAACTTTCAAACCTTGTCTTTCTTCAATTATTTGAACAAATTGTCCCGCCTGCATTAATGAAGCAAACGTACCAGTGTCTAACCAAGCCGTTCCACGATTCAAAACGCCTACTTTCAGCTTGCCTTGTTTGAGATATTCTTTGTTTACGTCCGTAATTTCATACTCTCCTCGGGGCGAAGGAGCAATGTTTTTGGCAATTTCTACAACAGAATTATCATAAAAGTACAATCCAGGAACAGCATAATTTGACTTCGGCTCATTGGGTTTTTCTTCGATAGAAAGTACGTTGAAATCCTTGTCAAATTCCACAACTCCGTAACGCTCAGGGTCTTGCACTTGATAGGCATAGACTACACCACCTTCTGGGTCGTTATTAGCTTGGAGTAATTTACTCAAACCGCTGCCATAAAAAATGTTATCACCCAAAACCAATGCTACTTTATCGTTACCAATAAATTCTTCGCCAATCACAAAAGCCTGAGCCAGTCCGTTGGGCAAAGGTTGTTCTGCATAAGAAAACTCACAACCTAATGCTTCACCGCTACCCAAAAGTTTTTTGAAATGTGGTAAATCGTGGGGCGTTGAGATAATCAATATTTCACGAATGCCCGAAAGCATCAAAATCGACAAAGGATAATAAATCATCGGTTTGTCGTAAACGGGCATTAGTTGTTTGCTAACTGCCAAAGTCAATGGGTGAAGGCGTGTGCCTGAGCCACCTGCAAGTATGATTCCTTTCATTTTTAATTTGTGATTGCTGAGTTGTGAGTTGTGATTTTGTTTTCACTCTCAATAATTTGAAATAATTTTCTTAGCG
>JANXML010000001.1 GCA_025354645.1 Arcicella sp.
AGAAACAATCATTCAAAAATTTCCAATTGAATTGAAAGGAGACGATGCCACTTATAATTTGGCAAAAACCTATCAAGAAAAATTAAATCAGTCAGCAAAAGCAATGAAGCTATATCAAGACTTGTTAACAAAATATCCTGGGAGTATTTACGGGGCAGATGCCAGAAAAAGGTTTAGAAATTTGAGGGGAGACACAATAAATTAAATATCATTTTCGTAAATATATCAAACCGTGGGTTTTAAAACCTGCGGTTTTTTTTTGTAATTATAAACTTGAAATCTTGTAACCCAGATTTATAGATAATGTTAAGCAACAATTCAACAACTCAAACTTCAACAATTCACGTCTCCATTAATGATAAAAATTTACTTGTAAAAAATCACATCGACCACATCGAAATATTATCCACATTCAAGTATTTTTATCCACATGAAAAGCCCATTAGTAGTCTTGTTATTATTCATTTCGTTTTTGAATCAATCAATTGGTCAAACGAAAACCAAAAAAATCAATTTTGCTTGTAATTATTTCGGAAGAAATATTTCGCCGCAGGAAATTTGTCCACAAATGCAAGGCTTTGTGTCGGATAGTCACGCTGAACAAGTAATTGGACAATTTGCCAAAAAAATGGGGCAGGTCAATTCAAAATTTAAAGTAATGCAATGTTCGAATACGGATAACTGTTTTGCAACGGTAATTGAAGGACAACCTTATATCATTTACGACAATGCTTTTTTGAGTAGAGTTGAAGAAACTACGCATACTGACTGGGGTGCAGTCTCTATTTTGGCTCATGAAATTGGACATCACGCTAATTTTCATACCATTGATGGAACGGGAAGTCGTCCTGAAAAAGAATTAGAAGCTGATTATTTTTCAGGGTTTTGGTTGCATGAAATGGGAGCAAATCTTTCACAGTCGCAAGAAGCTATGAAGCATTTTCAGGGCGAATTTGTAACCACAACGCATCCTCCGCAGTCTCAGAGGCTTTTAGCGATTCAAAAAGGATGGAACGAAGCTGAAAATATGCACCCGAGAATTTCAACAATTCCACAAAAACCAATAACCAGACCTATTCAACCAGAAGCTGAAAGAGTTCCAGAAACCAATCGTAATGAGGAAAGTACTGTAATCGTAAGAAATGATACGAGACCTTCGCAACGACAAGGACAAATAGTTGAAAGAGATATTGAAATGGGCAGAACGGGTACAACGACTTCAACATCAGTTTCAAGAACGGGTTGTGTAACAGGTGATTGTGCAAACGGAAATGGCGTGTATGTTCACCCAACGCAAGGCAGTTACAAAGGTGCTTGGAGAAATGGAAAACGAGATGGTTTTGGAACGCATTATTATTCAAATGGACAAAAAATGTATGAAGGTGAATATGTTTTGGGAAGAAGATACGGAAGTGGAACATTTTATTTTACAAACGGAGAACGTTTTGAGGGAAGATTCATTGACGATAAACCAAGCGAAAATGGAAATTATATAATGATTAAAAATGAACAAAGAGAAACAGTTGATTTAGTTTATATTTATTCAGATGGACGTAAAGAAATTGTGAAAGTACAAAATCAAAATGAAGAAGACGAAGAAGAAAATTAACAAAAAAGCCCAAAGAGATTTGGGCTTTTTTGTTGGTCTGTAATAAAATAATTATGCAAGCATACGATTTCAATTCAAGGAAACGTCTTTATATTTGTTGAACAGTTTTAGAATAAAAAATACTAAAAATTGTATTTAACAAAGAAACAACTTTAAAGTCATTTTATGAAAAATAACCCTAACGTAACCAGAGTGTTTGATTTACTACCTAATTGTGTTTTGCCAGTAAATAAAAAAGATGCGTTTGCCAATAAAGTAAATGGAGAATGGAATAAATACAGTGCAACGGAATTAATCGAAACGGTTAATAATGTGAGTTTAGGTTTAATGAAATTAGGCGTTAAAAAGGATGATAAAATTGCCATTATTTCACCCAATCGTCCAGAATGGAATTTTATTGAATTAGGCGTTCAGCAATTGGGAGCGGTTTCTGTACCAATGTACCCAACGATTACAATTGAAGATTACCGTTATATTTTTAATGATGCAGAAGTAAAATTTATTTTTGTATCGGGTAAAGATTTATTAAGTAAAGTAAATGAAGCCACAAAAACATTAGAAGGAATACAAGGAATTTATACATTTGATAAAGTCGATGGAGCAAAGAATTGGACAGAAGTAACAGCCTTAGCAAAAGGCGAAGATGTTGCCCAATTAGAGCCTTTCAAAGCCGCTGTTCAACCAGATGACCTTTTAACGTTAATTTATACGTCAGGAACAACAGGACAGCCCAAAGGTGTAATGCTGACTCATAATAACATTATTGCTAATTTGGACGGAATAGTGTCAGCGGAATCCTTGCCGTTACTTTCAGAAGAAAAAGCACTAAGTTTTCTTCCACTATGTCACATCTACGAGCGAACTGACATTTATGTGTATATGTATTACGGCGTTTCGATTTATTACGCTGAAAGCATGGAAACAATTGCGGACAATTTGAGAGAAATTAAACCGCACGTTTTTGCAACCGTTCCAAGACTTTTAGAGAAAGTTTACGATAAAATTGTGGCAAAAGGGTATGAATTAACAGGCGTAAAAAAACAATTATTCTTTTGGGCATTAAATTTAGGCTTAAAATATGACCCAATGAAACCAATGGGTTGGTGGTATGATACACAATTAAATATTGCCAGAAAATTGATTTTCAGTAAGTGGAAAGAAGCGTTGGGAGGAAATATTAAACTCATTGCTTCGGGTTCGGCAGCTTTGCAACCACGACTTTCAAGGGTGTTTTGGGCGGCTGGCATTCCGATTGCAGAGGGTTATGGATTAACAGAAACTTCACCAGTAATTTCAAGCAGTGTTATTACGGATTTTAGAGTGGGATGCGTGGGAACGGTTTTACCAAATGTTCAATTAAAAATTGCAGAAGACGGTGAAATTTGTGTGAAGGGACCTTCCATTATGAAAGGATATTACAAAAAACCAGAAGCAACAGCGGAGGCAATTGACTCAGAAGGATGGTTTCATACGGGCGATATAGGTGAATTATCAGAAGGAAAATATTTGAAAATCACTGACCGTAAAAAGGAAATTTTCAAAACATCGGGAGGAAAATATGTGGCTCCACAATTGGTAGAAAACAAGCTAAAAGAATCAATGTTGATTGAGCAAGCAATCGTAGTAGGAGAAGGGCAAAAGTTTCCTTCGGCTTTATTAATTCCAGATTTTAATGCCTTGAAAGAATGGTGTTCAAGAAATGGTGTTGATTATTCCGATGATTCACAAATCATTAAAAATCAGCAAGTTAAGGAGAAATTTAATGAGGAGGTAAAAGGTTTAATGAAAGATATTGCTCAATATGAACAAGTGAAGAAAGTAGAATTACTCCCAAAACTTTTCAGTATCGACAGCGGAGAATTAACGCCAACCTTAAAATTAAAACGGAAAATTATTCATGGGAAATATAAGGAGTTGATTGAGGGGATGTATGAGTAAAATTTCAATAAAAAATGCCCTAAGAATGTTCCCAGGGCATTTTTTATTAAATCTTTGTTCGTTGTTCGCATATTACGAGCAAAATTAACCAAGTAGATACTTCTTAAAATCAACAAACTCCTTACTCATCGGAATCGCAACTTTCTCTTTCGATAACAAAGCTGACAAACGTTCTGGAACATCAACCTCTGTCCCCAAAGTATCTTCAACGACATCCAAAAATTTAGCGTAATGAGCCGTTGAAAGTAATACACCAGCCACTTCTTCGGATAAAGTATCAGTGTAAGATTTCAGCCCCAAGTAAGCTACTGCCGTGTGCGGACACATCACATAACCTGTGCGGTCGAAAACGTCCTTCATTGCTTTGCGAGTTGCCACATCATCACTAAAATCTCCCGCAATATGCGACACCACTTGCTCGTGAGCATCACCCGCCAACAAACGCATACGGATAAAATTGGAGGGATTTCCTACGTCCATTGCATTAGAAATCGTCTCTTTTGAAGGCACAGGCTCGTATTTCCTTGATTTCAGATAATTCGGAACAGCATTATTCACATTCGTTGCCGCCACAAACATCTTCACAGGCAAGCCCATACGTTGAGCAATCAATCCAGCCGAAAGATTGCCAAAATTTCCACTTGGCACACAGAACACTACTGGCTTGGTATTTCCTTTGCGTTTCAATTCAGCAAAAGCATTGAAATAATAAAAAGATTGTGGAATTAAACGACTGATGTTGATAGAGTTAGCCGATGCCAAATTGAATTTTGAAGATAAATCTTTATCCAAAAATGCTGCTTTCACCATTGCCTGACAATCATCAAAAGTACCATCAACTTCCAAAGCCGTAACATTTTCGCCCAAAGTGGTGAGTTGCTTTTCCTGAATATCCGAAACCTTGCCCGTTGGGTACAAAATCGTAACCTTAATGCCAGGAGTCTTATAAAAACCTTGTGCAACCGCCCCGCCCGTATCGCCCGAGGTAGCCACAAGAATATGAATATCTTTCTGTGATTTCTGTAAAAAATACGACATCAACGAAGCCATAAACCTTGCTCCAAAGTCCTTGAAAGCCATCGAGGGACCATGAAACAACTCCAAAACATGCGTATTTTCTTCAATTTCAACCACGGGAGCATCAAAATCAATTGCACGCTCGACAATCATTTTCAGATTTTCTTCCGAAATATCATCGCTCAACAATGCTTTCGAGACCTCAAACGCAATCTCCGAAATCGACATTTTATCAATATTTTCAAAAAAAGAAGCTGGCAAAGTCGGAATCACGTGAGGCATATACAAGCCATTATCGGGAGGTAATCCTCTAAAAACTGCCTCTTCCAAAGAAACATCAGGACTTTGATGATTGGTGCTATAAAGTATCATAAACTTTCAAACTTGGATATTTGCGGTGAATCCATTAATTTAATGTCGTAAAATTAAGTCAAAAACCCCTAATATTTCTAAAAACCACAATGTTCAAAAAAATCAAATTCTATTTACGGGATTATTTTGCTTTCAACCAGACTGAAATTAAAGGATTCATGTTCATGATTTTCCTGATAATAGTCCTTATTATATCAGTATTCATCTTCGATTTCCTTCCCGACAATCCCCAAACTGCCAAGACTATTGACCCTAAACGTGTGGAGGAATTAATGGCAAAAATTGAGATAAAAGAATCTGATAAAAAACAGGCTTTTCAAGATCGTTATGCAAATAAATACGAAAAATACGATTCTGATAATACTTCTTCAAAACCCATTAAATTAGCTCCATTCGACCCAAATCAAGCATCGGAAGCCCAATTAGAAGAATTAGGAATTCAGAAATGGATGGCGAAACGCATTATTAATTACCGAACAAAAGGCGGACAGTTTCGTAAAAAAGAAGACCTCCAAAGAATCTATGATTTCCCCGCAGATTTATACACAAAATTAGAGCCATACATCACGCTTCCCGAAAAACCAGCAAGCGGAGGATTCGCCCCATTTCCAAAACCAGAAGCAAATTCGGAAATAAAAACTGTTTCAACCGCCCCAACGAAAGAATCTTTTAAACCCGTAGCCTTCGATTTGAACCGTGCTGATACCAATGACCTCAAAAAATTGAAAGGAATAGGCTCAAAATTATCCGCCCGAATCATCAAATATCGAGATATGATAGGCGGTTTTTATTCAGAAAACCAAGTCAGAGAAGTGTTTGGCTTAGATTCTACCGTAGTGGACGAGCTATTAAAATTTGGAACAATCAAAAATCCCGTATTGAAGAAAATCAAAATCAACGAAGTAACCGCCGAAGAATT
>JANXML010000036.1 GCA_025354645.1 Arcicella sp.
GAAACGAATTGTAAACCTGCTGGCAAAATATCTTTTACTTGTACGTTTGTCGCTACGTCTGTTCCTGCATTATTTACCAATAAAGTAAACTCTACTTCATCGCCTACGTTGGCGTTGGCATTGTTCACAAATTTTTGCAAACTCAAATCTGCCACTCTGACTCTTACACTCGTGCTGTCAGTATCGTCTTCTCCGTTCAAAATGCCATTATTTGGCGATGAATCGGGGTCTGGAACGTTGCTTGACGCAACTTCGGCATTGTTAATAATTTTACCCGTTCCCGTAACTTTTGCAATAAATTTAAACGTCTGGCTTTGTCCAGAACCCAAATTTGAAACTTGTCCAGTGAGCGTTCCTGCCGTATTTGAAAGGGTCGAAGAACTTACGAAAGTTAAGCCCGAAGGTAAAACGTCTCTAATACTTGCCGATGAAACCGCACTTGGTCCCGCATTGCTTACAACGATGGTAAACTCTACGTTTTCATTTGGATTTACTACTTTTTTATCAACCGTTTTTATCAAACTCAAATCCGCCAAATTACCGCCTACGGTTATTTTATCGGTGTCGTCTTCGTTGTTGGTCGTTCCGTTATTTACCTGAGAATCAGGGTCAAACTGGTCAGATTTCGTAATTTCAGCGGCGTTGGTAACATTGCCCGCTTGGGTTAATTTTGCCGTGAAAGTAAAGTTTTGTGTAACGCCCACCGCCAAACTTGGAATGGTTGCCGTTAGTGTTCCTCCATTATTCGTAAAATTCCCTGCATTGACCAAGGTCAAACCTGCGGGCAAAATATCTTTTACCTCCACATTAGTTGCTGTTGAAGGTCCTGCATTACTTACTTGAATGGTATAGGTAATATTATCGCCCACATTTGCCGATAATGGAGTTGCTAATTTCTTCAAACTCAAATCGGCTACTTGTGGCGTAATGGGTACACTATCGGTATCATCCTGACCGTCTTCTGTACCTGTATTTACCTGTGAATCAGGGTCGAATTGGTCAGATTTCGAGATTTCCGCTTTGTTTATAATAGCCTGATTACCAGTAACTTTTGCCGTAAATGTTAATGTTTTAGGCGTTCCTACTGCCACTGTCAAATTACTTGCCGTTAGCGTTCCTGCGGTATTGGTAAAATCTGTACTTCCCACAAATTGCAAACCAAACGGCAGTACGTCTTTTACCTCCACGCCCGTAGCGGTTGAAGGTCCAGCATTGTTTACGGTTATGGTGTAAGTAATGATTTCGCCTACATTTGGTGCGGCGTTACTAACCGTTTTCTGTAAACTCAAATCGGCTTGCTGTCCACCAATTAATACGCCACCCGTATCGTCCTGACCGTCTTCTGTGCCTGTATTGGGTTGAGAATCAATATCATACGTGTCAGATTTACTAACTTCTGCTTTGTTCAGAATCGCTCCTGCTTGCGTAACTTTTGCTACGAAAGTCAATTGGATTACGCCATTGTTAGAAATCGTTGGAATATTATTTGAGAATAAAACGCCATTCGTATTGGTAAAATCAGTTGAAGAAATAAACGTCAAACCTGCTGGCAAAACGTCCTTCACTTGTACGTTGGTAGCCGCATCGGGACCTGCATTCGTAACCGCAATGGTGTAAGTAATATTTTCGCCTACGTTTGGATTCGTTTTAGAAACCGATTTGGTTAAACTTAAATCTGCCGTTTTGGGCGTTAATGAAACATTACCCGTATCGTCCTGACCGTCTTCTGTGCCTGTATTTGGTTGAGAATCTGGGTCGAATTGGTCAGATTTTGAGACTTCGGCTTTATTGGTAATTAATTGATTTCCAGTAACTTTTGCTACGAATGTTAGCGTTTTTGTTCCTAATGGAAAACTTGCAATTTGACTCGTTAGTGTTCCGTTTAGGTTTGTGAAATCTGCACTACTTACAAATTGTAAGCCTACTGGCAATACATCTTTTACCTCAACATTTGTCGCTGTACTTGGTCCTGCATTGTTTACCGTGATGGTATAAGTTACATTATCGCCTACATTTGGAGTAGTGTTCGATACGGCTTTTGTTAATGATAAATCTGCTTGTTGTCCACCAATCAAAACGCCTCCTGTGTCGTCCTGACCATCATTTGTGCCTGTATTCGGTTGAGAATCTGGGTCAAATTGGTCAGATTTCGAGACTTCGGCTTTATTTAAAATGGCACTTGAATTTAATACTTTTGCCACAAACGTAAACGATTTGGTAGCCCCAATCGCAATGGTTTGAGCTGTGCCTGTTAATGTTCCAGAAGTATTCGTTAAATCTGTACTTGAAACAAATTGTAAACCTGCTGGCAATACGTCTTTTACCTCCACATTGGTCGCAATATCGGGACCTGCGTTGGTTACATTTATCGTATAAGTAATATTTGAATTGACATTCGGAGCGGTGTTTGAAACTGCTTTTGTCAAACTTAAATCTGCTTGTTTTGGCGTAATTATAACATTTCCAGTATCATCTTGACCGTCCTCTGTGCCTGTATTGGGTTGAGAATCTGAGTCGAATTGGTCAGCTTTTGAAATCTCAGCTTTGTTGTTAATGGCTTGATTACCAATAATTTTTGCTATGAAAGTTAATACTTTTGGCGTTCCAACTGCAACAGTTAATGGCGTTGTATTTGTCAATGTTCCACTTGCATTTGTAAAATCGGTTGAACTTACGAAAGTCAATCCTGCGGGCAATACATCACGTACTTCTACGCCCGTTGCCGCAGAAGGTCCTGCATTTGAAACTGTAATTGTATATGTTACATTATCGCCTACGTTTGGAGAAGTGTTTGAAACGGCTTTTGTCAAGCTCAAATCTGCTTGTTGTCCACCAATCAAAACGCCCCCTGTATCATCCTGACCGTCATTTGTACCTGTATTTGGTTGAGAATCTGGGTCGAATTGGTCGGAAGTTGAAACTTCGGCTTTGTTCAAAATCTGTCCTGCTTGCGTAACAGTTGCTTTGAATTTTAAAACGACCTGTCCGCCCGCTGTGATAGACGGAATATTATTTGAAATTAACGTTCCAGAAAAATTGGTAAAATCAGTTGCGGCAGGCGTTCCTGAAGAAACAAACGTCAAACCTGCTGGCAACACGTCTTTTACCTTCACATTGGTAGCATTATCGCCACCTGAATTCTGAACCGTGATGCTATATTCAATGGTTTCGCCAACGTTTGGATTCGTTTTTGAAACTGTTTTCGTTAAACTTAAATCCGCTTCTTTTACTCTTATTTCAAAATTTTGCGTATCATCTTCCCCATTATCAAAACCATTATTTGGCGTTGAATCCAAGTCTGGGACATCAGAAGAGGCAATTTCTACTTTATTTACGAGCGTTCCCGTGCCAATAACTTTTGCCAAATACTTAAACTCTCTCGCTTCTCCTTTCAACAGATTAGTGAAAGTTCCTACCAACGTTCCACCGTTATTAATGATATTGGTTGAAGAAACAAATTGCAATCCAGCGGGAAGCACATCTTGGAAAGTTCCCGTGCCTACATTGCTCGGTCCTTCGTTGATAACCGTGATGGTATATTCTATAATTTCTCCTGGATTTGCTTCTGTTGTATTGGCTGATTTCTTGATGGATAAATCCGCAATTTGACCCGCTACGGTTACTTGATCCGTATCATCTTGTACATCGGTCGTCCCCGAACCTACTTGCGAATCGGGGTCATATTGTCTTGCTTTCGCAATTTCGGCAGCGTTTGTCAAAGAACCTGCCTGCAAAACTTGGGCTTGGTAAGTCAATGTTCTCGTAGCCCCAACGCCCAAATTGAAGAATGTCGATTGAAGATTTCCTCCTCCATTATTTACGAAATCAGTAGAGGATACAAATTGTAAACCCGTTGGTAAAATATCCGTAACCAAAATATCCGTTCCAGTATTTGGTCCTGCATTAGAGACTGTGATGGTATAAGTAATTACATCGCCCACATTTACGATTGATTTTGAAACAGTTTTCTTCAAACTTAAATCCGCTTGTTGAACCGTCAAAGGAGCATCATCCGTATCATCTTGACCATCGTTCACGCCCGTATTTGGCTGAGAATCAGGGTCAAACTGATCAGCTTTCGTAATTTGAGCTTTGTTATTTATCGTTCCTACACTTGTAATTCTTGCTTTAAAACGAAGCGTTATTGGCGTTCCAACTGACACACTGCTAATATTTGCCGTAAGCGTTCCCGAAGCATTGGTAAAGTCAGTAGAGCTGAAAAAAATCAAACCCGTTGGTAAAATATCTTGCACTTGCACACCCGTGGCTACCGAAGGACCCGCATTTGAAACCACGATGCTGTATTCCACAATTTCACCAATATTTGGCGAAGTATTATCAGGAACGCCTGCCGCAACCGATTTCTGCAAACTCAAATCCGCTTGTTGTCCACCAATCAAAACGCCACCTGTGTCATCCTGACCGTCATTTGTGCCTGTATTTGGTTGAGAATCAGGGTCGTACTGGTCAGCTTTTGACACTTCGGCTTTATTCAAAATTTGTCCTGCTTGCGTAACGGTTGCTGTAAACGTTAAATCAACGAAACCTGGGAAAGGAATCGAAGCAATATTATTAGATAAAAGCGTTCCCGAAGTATTTACAAAATTACTCGAAGAAACGAACGTCAAACCTGCTGGCAAAACGTCTTTTACTTGTACGTTGGTTGCTGCACTCGGTCCTGCATTAGTAACTCTGATGGTATAAATAATATTTGAGCCAACATTTGGATTCTGATTTGAAACCGTTTTCGTCAAACTCAAATCTGCCTGTTGAGCATTAATATCTACCGAACCTCTGTCGTCTTCTGTATTTCCAGTTCCGTTTCCGTGTGGCGAATCAATATCTGGTTGGTCGGCTTTTGAAACCTCCGCCGCATTGGTTGTAATTCCTGCGTTCAATACTTTTGCATCAAAAGTTACTGATACTGAACCATTTACGGTAATCGTTGGAATTGTTGCCGTTAATGTTCCCGCTACGTTTGTGAGCGTTGATGAACTCACAAATTGTAAACCTGCGGGCAGAACGTCTTTCACCTCAACGTTCGTGGCGGTGTTTGATCCTGCATTAGAAACGGTGATGGTATAAGTGATGGTTTCGCCAACATTTGGTGTAGTTTTAGAAACCGTTTTTACTAAACTCAAATCTGCCTGATTTTGAATCGTTACGGGTGTGGGCGTACTTCCTGCGGGCGTTGGGTCTGTTCCGTTGTTGGAAATATCAGATGTACTTCCGCCCGAAGTGCCTGTTCCAGAAGCAGTTACGTTATTCAAGAAAGTATTATTTCCTGTGTAACCGTTCAATTTTATATTTACTGTAAACGAATACGTATTGCTCGTGTTGGGGGCTAATGTTCCCGAACCTGTCAAAAGATTTTGAGATGATGGTGTTCCTAAAAATCCTGAATTAATATCGGCAGCTCCCGATTTGGCAGTAACGGTATAGGTTATTGGCGAAGGAAAAGTAGTCGCTAAATTTTCCGTTACTTGAACATTATTCAAGGTAACATTTCCGAAATTTTTGTTAATTACTTGATATACAACATCATAACTTCCGTCAGGCTTCAAAGTAGGTGTTCCTACCACTGATTTTGCTGTGCCAATAATGGGGTTTGAAATCGTTATGGGCGTGGGTGTATTTTCACCATTATCGCCCGCAAAACCGTTTCCATTAGGGTCAATAGCAGCTTCAACGCCATTGTTCGATAAATCCGAAACGGTACTTCCCGTTGGATTCGTACCTGTTGCCGTTGCTTGATTATTAAATGTTGTTTGCGTAGAACCGTTTAAGGTTACTCTCACCGTGAATGTTATCGTGCGAGATTGTCCTGCCGTTAAAGTTGAACTTGCGGAGGTCAATAAATTTTTATTCGCTGGCTGTCCCGTGTAACCACTCAACGCCGTCAAAGGCGAAAGCGTTGCGGGGGCAGTTTGAATCGTAAATGTGGCTGGTGCGGGGAAAGTTGGTGTTAAATCATCCTCCACTTGAACATTCGTCAAATTTACATTTCCAATATTTTTTACCACCACCGTATAAGGCACATCATACACACCATCCGAAACTTTTACTGGTGCAGTTACTGATTTTGCTACGCCAATATTTCCGTTGGTAATGGTTACGGGCGTGGGCGTATCTTCGCCAAATTCTCTTGGATTTCCGTTATTATTTGGGTCAATGGCATTTGCTCCACCATTATTTGAGACATCAGCGGGCGAACTCACCGAACCACTCGGATTAGTTGCTCCTGCCGTGGCTGAGTTGTTGAAAAGTGTTTGCGTAGAGCCGTTTAAGTTTACTCTTACCGTAAAAGTTATGGTCTGAATGCCTCCAATCGCCAAGGTTGAAGTACCAGAAGTTAAAAGATTTTGGTCAGAATTTCCGTTGAAAGCATTATTAATTGTTAGTGGCGATGTTGTTGATTTTGAGGTAATTGAATAGGTTAATGGACTTGGGAACGTTGTGTTCAAATTATCAACTACTTGCACATTTGATAAGGCAACATTTCCTAAATTTTTGACCGTAATTGTGTAAGGCACATCATACACGCCATTCGTTACCAAAACTGGATTTGCGGCTGATTTTGCTACGCCAATTACTGGATTATCATTACAATTTACATTGGCAGTGGTGGTATTTGTACAACCCGTTGTAGCATCTTTTACCGTGATGGTATATGCTCCGTTGGCTAAATTATTAAAGGTATTTGTGGTTTGAAACGCTCCCGAATTGAGGGCATAATTCAATGTTCCACCCGCTGGATTTGTGTTTCCAGTAACGGTAATTACGCCCGTTCCCGCACCTCCTACACACGATGGAGTAGCCGATGAAAGTGTTGGTTTGGCACGAACAACAATCGTTACTTCGTCATTAGAAATACAATTCCCTACCGCTCCAATCGACCATCTGAATCTGTAAGTACCTGGTATTAAGTTTGTTACTGTGGTTGAGGCTGAATTTGGATTGGTGATTAATTCCGATGAACCCGCTGGTCCTGCCACTTTCGACCATGTTCCTGTACCTACTGTGGGCGTATTGCCACTTAAATTTAAGGTTGAACCTTCACATAAATTTTGATTTGGTCCAGCCGTGGCGGTGGTTGGTGCGGAAGTAATATTTACCGTAATGTCATCAACCGAAGTCTGGCAATCATTAGGTGAATTTACCCCCGTTGAAACCGTCCAACGGAAAACATATTGTCCCACATCCGTTCCCAAAACTTGCGAAGTCGGAGAATTTGGCGATAAGAAAACAACATTCGGACTGGCGGCAGGTTTTGAGATTTGCGTCCACGTTCCTGTGCCAGCGGTCGGTACGCTTGCATTCAAAAATACGGGCGTAAACTGACAAACAATTTGGTCAGCCCCTGCGTTGGCGGTGCTTGGAACGGCTAAGTTTCTGACAATCACCGTATCACGAGAAATGCACGCTCCCGAGGTTATTGTCCAAACAAATTTATACGTCCCATTGGTCAAACTCAAAGCCGTGGTTGAAGGGCTCGTTCCTGATGCTGGCGACAAAACCGCAAAAGGCGAATCAGCCGTTCTTGACCATTGAGCCGTGCCAACGGTGGGTGTATTTCCAAAAATATTGGTAGCCGTTCCATTACAAATTACTTGATCAATTCCTGCATTTGCCGTTGTAGGGGCGGGGTCAGGCACATTTATTATGACATCATCAATAGAAACCGTACAAGGTCCATTTGAAATTGTCCATCTAAAAGTATAGCTTCCCGAAGCATCAAGACCAGTAATATCGGTCGTGGCAACTTGTGGATTTTGAATCGTTGGCGTTGGTAAAGTGGCGGGTGTTTTTGAAACCAAAGTCCACATTCCCATTCCTACGGTTGGTACGTTGCCCGTCATCGTAACCTTTGGCGGACAAACCGTTTTATCTATTCCTGCATTTGAAACAGTCGGCGTTTGGAAATTTTCAACTCTTACTTCATCACCAATCACGCAGTTTCCATTGGTAATCGTCCATTTCAAGACGTATAAGCCATATTTACTATTTGAACCAATATTCAACGTTCCACTTGGCGAGGTAGAATTTGATAAAGTAGCATTTGAAGAACCCGTTGGTTGTGCCAAAATCGTCCATAAGCCCGTTTGTCCTGCGGGTACTGGATTGGGCGTAACATCACTTGCGTTTAAGGCAATGGCAGTTCCTTCACAAATTTGTTTGTCCAAACCTGCATTGGGCGTGCTTCCTGCCGCCGATACATTCACGGTAACATTTGAAGCCGTTGGGGCAGGGCAAGTAGTGGCATTAGGATTTTTGATAATTGTATAACTAAATACGTATTGCCCCGTTGTCAAACCCGTTACATTTGCGGCATTTGAAGGACTTGCCGTTGGCGTAATCGTTGGTGTATTAGGTCCAGATACCCTTGTCCATGTTCCCGAAGGACCATTTCCTGTTAAAGTCGTTGAATTACTCAAACATACATTTTGAGTAGGACCTCCGTAAGAGGCTTCTTGTACGAAAACATCAATATCATCGGTAGTAGTAGCACAATTTGCACCACCCGAAACCGTCCATCTAAATTTATAATTACCTTGCGTTAAGCCACTTACGGTAGTATTTGGCGTAGTATTACTCGAAAAACTAATTGCAGAAGGAGCATTACCCACAACCGACCAAGCACCCTGACTGGCAGCATTGATTGGGTCAGCGGAAAGATTTACACTCGAATTAGAAGGACAAACTTGTACACTCGAAGCGGCAATATTGGCGGTACTAATCGGTTCAGAAACCTTGATGGTAACGTCCGCCTGAGAGCCATTATTACAAGAACCATTCGTAATCGTCCATCTGAAAACATAATCACCTGGTACTAAACTGGTAATACCCGAAGTTGGGCTGTTTACGTTGGTAAAATTAGCTTGCGAAGGTCCACTCACTTGTGTCCACGTGCCAATTCCTGCCCCTGCATTACTCCCTGCCAGTGTGGTTGAAGTTCCACAAAGTGCCTGAGTTGCCCCAGCCGAAGCCGCTGGAATATTTGAATTTACCGTAACTTGTACGGTATCATTTGAAGTACATCCGTCTCGACTAATCGTCCAGAGAAATCTATACGTACCAGCCTGCAAACCAGTGGTTTGACTATTAGTTTGAGTGGCATTTGGGGTATATCCTGGCACGGCACTTCCCGAAGGTCGGCTTGCGTTTGTCCACAATCCCGTAGCTCCTGCGGGTAAGGCAGTTGCTCCAAAAGTAGCGGTTGTACTGCCCGTTGGTACGCATAAATCCGTACCCGCATTGGCATCACCAGGTCCTAAGGCACTTCCCGAAGTAATCACTACTACATCGGTTGCCGTGGCACAACCTCCCGCTCCCGTTTGGGGTGTGCTTTGCATCGTCCAACGTAACGTGTAAGTAGTGTTGGGTTGAATATTTTGGAGTTTAGCTCTGGGGTCGTTGGCATTCGTAAAAGTAGGGGCAGTTCCAGCGGGAGACTGACTCACCACCGACCACGTTCCTTGCTGTCTTCGTAAAGGTGAATTGGCAAATAATTGTACGGCTGTATTGGTACAAACGGGTATTTGGTCGGCACCTGCATCTGCGGTGGGCGGTACACGGACAATTACCAATACATCATCGGAAGTTTTGGGGCAATTTGGACCATTATCAATCGTCCATCTGAAAGTATAATCACCTGACAATAAACTTGATACGTTTGATGTAGTAGAAAGTTTATCCGAGAAAACGGCTAAGGAAGGTCCCGACACTTGCGACCATGAACCTTTACCAATGGACGGCGTATTTCCTGCCAAATTAGTACTTGTAACGCCACAAGCTAAGATTTGGTCAGTACCTGCATTTGAACCCGTTGGAAAAATAGAAACCGTAATTTTTACATCATCAAAAGCCGTCTGACAAGTAGAACTCGGGGGCGAATTTCTGGTAAAACGAACCACATAATCTCCCGCTACATTCAATCCCGAAATAACTTGTGGACTATTGCTGGCATTGGCAGCATTTGCCATTACGCCCGTTGGTCCTGATATAATTTGGTACTGAGTATAAAGTCCTCCCCCTTGGGTATATGGAATTGTGGCAGTTGTGGCATTACAAGCCAAAATTTGGTCTGCTCCTGCATTAATAGAAGGCGTGGTTTGGTTATAAACTTGAACCGTATTACTGGTCGAACAACCCGTTGAGGCATTCGTGATGGTATATCTAAATTGATAATAAGCCCCTGATGCTAAACCCGTTACGCTGGTAGTGGAAGATGTAGGAGAAACAATTACGGGCGAACCTCCTCCGTTATTTATAATTGACCACTGCACGGTTTCGCCCGTGAAAGATGGAGACGTTCCGTTCAAAACAACCGATGTTCTGCCATCACAAAAAGTAATATCAGGCATGGCTGCCGCTTGCGTAATTGACTGCGAAGGCGGAGGTACAACCACCGTTACTTCATCCGAACCCGTGGCACAAACCCCCGTAGCTGTCAGTCTGAATACGTAAGTTCCCTGTTTTAGGTTACACACTTGTGGATTAGTTATATTGACATTGTTAAAAGCACCAATCGAAGGACCACTTACTTGCGACCACGTTCCAATCTGTCCACCCGTACCATTTCCTTCAAAAGTTCCCGCTAAATTGGCACAAGTCGAAACGGAATAACACGCCACGTTTGCCGCAATATTTTGGTCAGTTCCAGCATTGACCACAGGCACTCCGCCTCGGTTTGTAATCACAACATCATCAAACGTTACGCAACCGTTGGTATTCGTGATGGTATATCTTAGTGTAGTTGTTCCTGCACTGGTTTGTGGCAAGGTAATATTTGGATTTGTAATATTTGTGGAAGAAAAAGATACGCCTGCATCGTTTGCCCCTATGATTTGCCATGAAACTGTTTCGTTTGGGTTTTGGGGTGTATTGCCCGCAACGCTGTAAGTGCCAGGGCAGTACATCGCATCTGTTCCTGCATTAGCAATGGTGATGGGTTTTACCGTTATTTTCACATCATCAAACACGTTTTCATCGTCCTCACAAAGAGCGGTTAATCGAAACGTATAAATCTGATTTGGAACCGTCCCAACAATCATTGGATTCACCATATTTGGATTAGAAATCAATACCGAAGGACCACCAATCTGTGTCCACGTGATGGGAGGCGAATATCCAGCCACCGCCGAAGACACAGTTCCTGCCAACTGAATTGGCTGATTGGCACAATAAGACGCATCAACATTGGCATTGACGGTGCAGTTTTGAGCCTGAATAACAGCGGGAAACAGAAACAGAAGGATTGCAAAAAGCCTGACGACAAAAGTATTTTGTGCAGATTTTGTAGTATCAAAAAGAGTGGAAAAAGAACGATTGGTTCTTTCCTGTGGGTTGGTAATGACTTGAATCATGGCGGTGATTGCTAAGTATTGATGAAAATTAAAGCATGAAAGAATTATTTTAATTCTTATTATGCACCTTTTCATAGTGCCAAAATGATGCCAAAAACCGTATAAAAGAGTATTTTTTGAGTAAATTAAACTTTCTGAGTGTCTTGATAAAATACTTTTTAATCAAAATAGTATCATTTCAAGAACAAATAATATTTCTTAAACTTAAAGCATTTTCGGAATTTTGTAAAAGTAAAAAATAACAAACTTATCACTCATCACTTATAATTTATCACTCCTTTTATGACTTGGCTAATTAACAAAAAAATCGTCATCATAGGCGGCACAACGGGGCTGGGACTTTCCGCCGCAAAATCGTTCATTGACAACGGGGCAAAAGTGGTAGTAGTGGGTAGAAATCCCGATAGTTGCCAAAAAGCGGGAGAGGAATTAGGCGAAAATGCAAAGGCTTTCAGAGGAGATGCTTCCCATGAAAACACTGCAAAAGATGCCATTGAACTGTGTGTGAACACTTTTGGAGATTTTGATGGATTGTATCACGTTGCAGGTGGCTCAGGCAGACGCATGGGCGATGGACCTTTGCACGACATCACGCTGGAAGGTTGGAATTATACTTTTGAGTTGAATTTGACTTCATTATTTCTCTCCAATCAAGCGGCAGTACGGAAGTTTTTGGAATTGAAAAAGGCAGGAACTATCTTGAATATGGGTTCGGTGTTGGGATATTCTCCTTCACCTAAATACTTCACGACTCATGCCTACGCCACCACCAAAGCCGCCATTATTGGCTTTACGAAATCAACGGCGGCGTATTATGCTCCTCACAATATTCGTATCAATGTGATTGCTCCTGCCTTGGTGGAAACGCCCATGTCGCAACGAGCATCAGAAGATGAAATCATCATGAATTTTATAGAAACCAAACAGCCCTTAGACGGTGGCAGAAACGGAAAACCTTCTGATTTGGACGGTGGAGCAGTTTATTTCATGTCGGACTATTCAAAATTCACGACAGGGCAAGTATTATCGATTGATGGCGGGTGGAGTCATACTGAGGGGCAGTATATGTAGCACAGGACTTATTCATCCTTAATCCTTCCTATGAACTGCAGTTCGATTCACAGAAAAGATTCGGACTTGACATTTGGTTATTTAATTTGAAGACTCTTTTATCTTTTGGATAATGTCTTGTACTTTTTTTAAAGACATCTCTGTCATTTTTGCAATAAAAGAAGCATCATACCCTTCTTTCAAGAGATTTCTTACAAAATTGAGAGTAGCAAATTCCATTGTTATTTCTCTTTCTTCGGCTCTGATATGGTCTGCAATAGTCATGGCAATATCGTTTACATTATTTGAAACTTTGGTAAATATAGGAGGTATTTTATTATTTGTCAAGTTGATAGCATTCTGAATATAAATGAACGCACTTTTGATAAAATCCAATTGCTGTTGGGCATCTAATTCTTTGATTTTTTCTAACCAAAAGGGCGTTAGTTTCAAGAATTCATCATTCTCATCGTGGCTATGTTTCAACAACATTGCCGACATACTTAGGATAACATTTTTAATAGATGTCAATCTATCGTCTTCAATGTCATTGAGTGAAAATAAAATATAATCAAAATCAGGAATGAATTTATGTAAAACTTGTGGCAAGTCCACAAAATAGCTTTTCATAGATTTGTATTCCCAGGTTGCATCACCATGATGAATCACAATTGGAATTACCAAAGACAACACCGTTTTACCATTTTTGATTTCCTGTTTCCAAATATTGAGAATATATTGCAACAATTGAATGTGAGGAAATGGAACGGTATAGGATTTGTGTTCAAACAAAAGCGTTACCAAAGTTTCTTGATTTGCAAGATGAGTTTGATAAATAATATCGGAGAAATATTCTTCTAATTCATCATCAATGAAAGAATCTGAAACTCGTTTGAGGTCTTGAAGATTGATTGTTTCTCTAATTTCAAGTGGAAAAAGTTCTTCTATGAAACTCTGAGCGACATCTAATCTCGAAAATGAATCTTTAAAGAATTTATCGTGGACATTGTTGATGTTTTGTTTGGGCTTGTATTTGTCTTGTTTCTTTTTGCTCATAGTGGATTATTATTTTTATAAAATTACATAAAATTCATTAACTCATTTGTAATAATATCTGACAGTTTTAAGTCATTAATTCATAACCATTTGAAAAATATAATCGGAATTGACCTTGGCGGCACTTGGATAAAAGCCGTTTTGATGAACCCCTCGGGAGATGTTATCTTCCAAGAATATCACCCAACGCACGATGATGAATCGGGAACGAATAATTGGAAAAAAGCCATTTTTGATACCGTACAGGAACTAAAAGCCAAAAGTGGTGATACGCCCATTGCTTCTATCGGGCTGTCTGCCCCTGGATTACCCAACGACAAAAATACCTGCATTGCCTATATGCCTGGAAGATTGCAAGGATTGGAGTTTTTTGATTGGTCGAAGTACTTGGGACAAACCACGCACGTACTCAATGATGCACACGCAGCAACCATGGCGGAATTACAATTTGGGGCTTTAAAGGGCATTAAGAGTGCTATTTTGCTTACTTTGGGAACGGGCGTTGGGGGAGGATTGGTCATCGACGGACAAATTTATCAAGGTATTTTTCAAAAAGCAGGTCATCTGGGACATATCTCTTTGGATAATCAAGGGGAACGAGATATTATGAATTTGCCAGGTAGTTTAGAAGATGCTATTGGAAATTCAACCATCGAAAAACGCTCTTTTGGCAGATACAAAACCACCTACGAACTCATCGAAGCCTATCACGCCCACAATCCTTTTGCATCATGGCTTTGGTTGGATTCTGTTCGTAAATTAGCCATCGGAATTGCCTCATTGGTCAATACCCTTTCACCCGAAATCGTCATTCTCGGCGGAGGAATCGCCCAAGCCGAAGAAGGTCTTTATAATGCCTTAGCCGAATTTATGGAACTATACGAATGGCGACCAGGCGGATACGCAACGCCCATCGTGCAAGCCCATTTTGGCGACATGGCTGGGGCAATTGGTGCAGCGAGTTTTGCGTTAAGTAAAATTGGTTATTAGTTACTGGTTATTTGTTATTGGATACTGATTTTCAAACAATTACAATAAAAACGAACTCAGATTCTATAACTAACAACAGTCTTTAATAATACCAAATAGCCCCAATAACTGATAACCAATAACTAATAACCATTCCACATGAACGTAATACAAGATTATTTAGAAAAATGTAAGGGCATTATTGAAACCGTTTCAGCCCAAGAATCCCAAATTAAAGAGACCGCCAAAATCTTTGCCGATTCTATTTTGGCAGGAAGAATGGTACACGTTTTTGGGTCTGGACACAGCCGAATTATAGTCGAAGAAATGTGGCCCCGTTACGGTTCTTTCGCAGGATTTAACCCAATTGTTGAATTGTCTTTGACCTTCCATAATTTAGTCGTGGGGGCGAATGGACAACGTCAGGCTATGTTTTTGGAAAACGTAACGGGTCTTGCCGACAGAATCCTTCGCAATTTTGATTTATCCGAACAAGATACCGCTCTTGTGATTTCTTCTTCTGGATGTAATGTTGTTCCCATCGAAATGGCGGAAATTTTCCAACAAAAAGGTATTAAAACGGTAGGTTTAATCTCAAAATCTCACTCAGATGCCAGCACCTCAAAACGCAAAGACGGCTTGAAATTGGGTGACTTTTCGGATATAATTCTCGATACGGGAGCCCCTATTGGTGATGCGATGGTGTATGTACCAAACTTAGACACGCCCGTTGCCCCAGGTTCAACGGTGGGCGGAGCATTATTGATAAATTCCATCAAAGCCGAAGTTGCCAAACTCTTAACTGAGGCAGGACATCCGCCAAAAGTATTGAGTGCGGGCGTAATCGTAGGAGCTGAAAGAGCCGTAGAATTATTTGAAGGTGCATATGACGAACACGCCCACCGCATCGCCAAAATGTATGCGAAAAATGGCATTGCTTCTTATGTTTCTGAGGGGAATAAAATTTAAAACTATACAATGTTATCCACACTTGAACATTGAAAATTGAGCGTTGAACATTGAGAATTTTTTAAGTTTTTTTAATTTTCAATTAGCAATCGGGCGGCGTTCCGTGCTCAATGATTTTTTCACTTGAACATTGAATATTGAGCGTTGAACATTGAAAATTATTTAACTTCATTAATTTTTAATTAGCAATCGGGCGGCGTTCCGTGCTCAATGAACAATATTCAAGTTTTTAATTGACTTAAACTTAACTTAATATCATGCAACAAATACCCATCAAAACCACCGTCGTAGGCTCTTTGCCCATCCCGAGTTGGCTTGAATTTGCTTCTGAAAACTTAGATAAATTCGGAAAAGCCGACATCAACGAAATTATTGAAGATGCCGTTGTCAATGCCATTCACGACCAAGTTACGGCTGGTTTGGACGTTATCACCGATGGCGAGCAAACTCGTTTGGACTTCAATTTGTCGTTCTACGGATTCATCAAAGGAATGCAACCCAACCACGAAGAAACTCGTAAGTTTGGACCTCCCGCCCACGACCAACGGGGCAAACACACTGTTATTGAGCCACTTACCGCCCCCAAAGGCTTGGGCGTTGTGGAGGAATATAACCGTTTGAAAAGACTCGCTCCTGCCGATAAAATCTTGAAAGCATCTATCCCAGGACCTTACACACTGTCGGGCAGAATGTTGCCAGGCGAAGTTTATAAAGACCGTTGGGAGATTACAGAGGCACTTTTACCAATGGTTGCTCGTGAATTGGAGGCGTTGGTTGCGGCTGGTTGCAAGGAAATTTGCATTGACGAACCTTCAATGTCGTGCTATGCTTACAAGGAAGACACCAAGCGTTTTGTGGATATTTTTAACCGTACTGTCAAGGGTATAGTTGGAAAAACTCGCATCGGTACGCACTTGTGTTTTGGTAATTTCAAAGGGCGTTCTGTCGGTAAAAAAACCATTGCTCCGATGTTACCCGATTTCTTAGATTTGACCGTTGATGAATTGCACTCAGAAATGACGATTCTCAATTTCCAAGAGGTACATTTATTGGAACGTTTTGCCGAAAAAATGGACGTCGCCGTTGGCGTTATTGACGTAAAATCATATTATATCGAAACCGTTGAGGACATAAAAGAACGCATCAAAATGTGCTTGAAATACATTCCAGCCGAGAAATTAGCCGTTGCCCCCGACTGTGGAATGTCGCAAACAGCACGCTGGGCAACGAAATTAAAAATTGCTAATATGTGTGAAGCGGCGAAGGCTTTGCGATAGTTTTTTTATGAATTTATCTGTAAAATATCTGCCATAAAATCCGAAATAATGCTCATCAAAGCACTACAAAAAGACGATGTACTTTTACATGACATCAAGACCTCCGAAACTGGCAATGGCTTCAAGATTTGGTGGTTGGCACAGAGTGGTTTGCTCATCAAATGGCAAGGTAAATTCTTGTTGTTTGACCCTTATCTTTCCGATTCTCTTTCGGTGAAATATGCCACTACCGACAAGCCTCATACCCGCATGAGTGAGCTGGCGATTGACCCTTTCCGCTTGGACATGATAGACATTGTTACGTCCAGCCACAACCACACCGACCACTTAGACGGCGAAACGTTAATCCCTTTATTATCAGCCAATTCCGATATTAAATTTATCATTCCAGAGGCAAATCGTGCCTTTGTGTGTGAGCGGGTAAAGTGTACGACCGACTACCCAATTGGGCTATCCGATGGAGAATCGGTGGAGGTGGACGGCTTCAAAATTTATGGCGTACCAGCGGCACATAATAAGATAGAACGAGACGAAAACGGCAAGATAAAATTCATGGGATTTGTGGCAGAATTTGGCGGCTACAAAGTCTATCATTCGGGCGATACGCTTTGGTATGATGGCATCGTGGAAATCTTGAAACCTTTTGCGGTGGACGTGGCATTTTTACCCATCAACGGCAACAAACCCGAAAGGCGAGTAGCGGGCAATTTGAACTATAAAGAGGCAGTAAAATTAGCCAAAGAAATCAACGCAAAACTAACCATTCCACACCACTACAACCTCTTCGATTTCAACACCGAAGACCCACAAAATTTTATCCAAGAAGCTGATAAAGAGGGGATTGCGTATAAGGTTTTGGAGATTGGGGAGGGGATTTTGATTGGGTGAAAAATGTTTGAAAGCTGTCATTGCGAGGTACGAATCGGAGTTTCGTTAAACCAATCTGTCGGAATGATGAAAAGGTGTTTGAAATGCCTCTGCCCGTAAGCTGACGGATTGCTTCGTGCCTCGCAATGACAACGCTCAAAAATCATATATCTTAGCATTAAGTTTCATAAATCTTTACGATGATTAAACTAAATTAGCCAGTAATTAAAGCCCTATTCAAAAAATGACCACAGAAACCACTTACAACCAATCATTATCGAAGTAAAAGAGCAAATAGTTCGTAGCCGTTATTTGGCGGCTCGCTTAGTCAATCGTGAGCAATTATTGCTATACTTCATCATCGGAAAACGTTTATCCGAAAAAGTAGCCTCCGAAAAATGGGGTACAAAAGTCATTGAACAAATCGCCGAAGACTTGCAAAAAGAATTGCCTGGACTAAGAGGGTTTTCATTCACAAATCTCAAAAACATGAGGCAATTTGCGGATGAATATTTACCGTCTGTAATTGGGCAGTCAATAACTGCCCAAATGCAAGGTTCTGATAATCAGCAAGATACAATTAGCCAGTTAATAACTGTCCAATTGGAAGGTATCACTTCTGAACTATTTTTCAGTGTTGGGTTTACTCAGCATATCATTCTATTGAACAAATGTAAAGACTGGAATCAACGGTTATTTTATATCAAAAAAACTGTTGAAAATCATTGGACGGTTGAGATGCTGGAATGGCAAATTAAGACTAATTTGTTTCAGAAACAGGGAAGTACCATTCAAAGTAATTTTGAAAAAACTTTGCCGATACCGCTTCAACTGAACTCTACGCTGGCGTTTAAGGACGAATATTTATTGGATTATATCAATATCGAAACTACCGATGAAAGGGTCGTTGAGAAGGGAATTGTCAATAATATCAAGGAGTTTATTATGAAAATGGGCAAGGGTTTTTCATTTATCGGAAATCAACATCGTTTACTCGTAGATGATGACGTATTCTTAGTTGATTTGCTTTTTTACAACAGAATCTTGAAATGTTTGATTGCTTTTGAACTCAAAAAAGGTAAGTTCCGACCACAAGATGCGGGGCAACTGAACTTTTATTTGAACGTGTTGAACGATACCGAAAAATTGGAAGGTGAAAACCCTGCGATTGGTATTATTCTGTGTTCGGAGAAAAATGACAAGACTGTCGAATATGCCTTCCAGAAAATCTCAATTCCGATGGGTGTTGCGGTTTATCAACTAAGCGAAAACCTGCCTGAGCATCTAAAAAATATTCTACCCGACACTGAGTCTTTGAAGAAATTATTAGGTTAAATTACCCCTTCAAAGGCTTCAATAAAAATTCTAAGCCATTCAATTTTATCTCATACAAAGTTTCCAGAAGTATTCCCAAACGACCTTTTGGAAAACCTTGATTATAAAACCAGACGAGATATGGCTCTGGTAATTCGCAAAGAATACGCCCTTTATACTTTCCAAAAGGCATTTTCATACTGACTAATTCTTACAAAATATTGGCATCAAATTGCTCGAAACTTACGGCTTCCATTGGTTTGTGATTTATGGCTTGTTGGTAAATTTAACAAGAAATCTTCAATACTGAATCAAGTATTTAATTACTTCTTATCTTTACTACACATAACAAACAGACATCATAAACATGAAAAAATCCCTATTTTATTCATTGCTTTTTACCACAACAATTTGTCAATCCCTTGACGCTCAAAATGTTAAGATTGGGGATAATAATGGAACCATCACTTTTGAAGAATACGAGCCGAAATCTACATTAGTAACGCCTCAACATCCGCTTAAACGCTCTAAATTTCCGTTTATTGATGTGCATAATCATCAATGGGAAATGGATAGTCAGGAGAAGGTGGCGAAATTGGTAGAAGGCATGAACAAGCTCAATATGGGGCTTTTGGTCAATTTGAGTGGACGTGGTTGGGGCGATAGTGAAGCCAAAAGTAATGCTACGCTTTACGACCAAATTAATCTCACACAAAAGGCTTTTCCCAATCGTTTTGCGATTTTTACAAACGTTGATTTCTCAAAAATTGATGAGGCGGGATGGACAGAAAAGGCGGTAGCAAAATTGACCGATGACGTTAAAAATCACGGAGCAAAGGGTTTGAAAATTTATAAAAGTCTTGGTTTTAGTGTAAAAGGGAATGGGAAATTAATCCCAGTTGATGATGCTCGTATTGACCCTATTTGGGCAAAATGTGGCGAATTAGGCATTCCAGTAATCATTCATACCGCCGACCCTGCTCCTTTTTGGCAACCCGTGGACTCGTATAATGAGCGTTGGTTGGAATTGAAAACGCACAAAGAACGTAAGAGAGAAACCAGCAAAGGAGATTTTTCGTGGGAACAGTTGATTGAACAGCAGCACAATATTTTCAGAAAACACCCTAAGACCACTTTCATCAACGCCCACATGGGTTGGTATCCGAATAATTTGGCAAGATTGGATAGTTTGATGGACGTTTTTCCAAATATGTACGTGGAAATCGGGGCGGTGATTGCGGAGTTGGGTCGTCAACCGAGGGAAGCTAAAAAGTTCTTTGAAAAACGTCAAGATAAGGTTTTATTTGGAAAGGATTCTTATGTACCTGACGAGTATGAAACCTATTTCAGAGTCTTGGAAACGGAGGACGAATATTTTCCTTACCACAAAAAATACCACGCTTTTTGGAGAATGTACGGCATCGGACTTTCAGATGCTATTTTGAAGAAGGTTTATTACAAAAATGCCCTCCGCATCATTCCTGGGCTTGATAAGAGTAAGTTTCCTGAGTAATAACAATAAAAGGGTTTTTTAAATGTTATTACTAAATTCTGAACATAAATTAATTCATAAATATAAACCTTCAAAAAATGAAAAAAATATTAATCGTTATGGTTTCAATCTTGCTTGTTAACCATGTAATGTTTGCTCAAAATGATAAATCAGAATTAGTAGATGCGGTTGAAAAAAAGCATTATTGGCTTTCAAGCGAGATGGTAAATAAATTCGTAACTGTGAATGTAAGTCCTGAAATTTGGACAAAAATGATTGCTGAACCCAGCCGACCCGTTGGCATTACAAGTTTTGGAAATTTGGGGTATGGCATTTATCAATTTTTGGATAATACATCGGGGACTACTTTAACTAAGATGTGTGGTTTTGGGGTACAAGATGATAAAGTTAAGAGTAATAAACCTGTTTGTGAAGACCAAATCAAGGAGTCTTCTGGGAAAATAAACGTGACAGTGAACGCCAAAAATGTGCGACTTACCGAAGACAGTTATATGTTATTAATGAAAGCGGTGAATCAAATTTATTATTATTTTGGAAAAACAGAAGGTAGTACAGGCTGGAAACCAAAAGGCAAAACGCTTTCATTTGTGATTAATTCTGGAACTTCGGAAAAAGATTTAGGAGCAAAATGGAATCCAGATTTTAGTGTTTTCACCATCACAACTTCGCCTTATATTGAAGTTGCTGGATGGAGTGATAAATTAGAAAATGTATTTAAAAAAGGAGTTAATAATTACTAATTTTTTTCGCATAGATTACAAAAAAAGGGCTAATTCGAGAGAGTTAGCCCTTTTTTTGTAATCTGCATCTTATAATTTATTCCCATTTTCTTCGCTAAATCAACGAACATTTGTGGGTCAAAATCTTCACATCCGAATTTTCCGATTAGAACAAATAAATAATTTGGCATTCTATTTACTATCAGAATCTATATGAAGGTATTTTTATTTATCTGCAAAGGCTTTATACAATTATCGCTATAAATTGGATGATTCACATTTTCAAGTAGAATTACATTTTTAATTTTTCCATAAAAACATAGCTCAACATTACGGAGATAGCGATTATTCCCAGAAATAAAACAAACATTGCTACTTTATTATTGAAAGTAGTTTTGCTTACTTTTAATAAAACGTAGCCTCCAAATAAGTTAAAACAAGCCCATAAAACATTGATGGTCGGTGAGGACAACCCCTTGGCAGGTGGATTAGCAAAAGGTGTTGGAAAAGGGTCGCCCGATACACCGTGAATAAAATGAGGAACAGCATTTGCTAAGAATGTACCCGCAAAAAATGCTGCTAAGTAATGATACCATTTCATGATTGTTTGGATTTAGTGAAATCTATTTACTCCAAAAAATTATTCCACTATGTTGTTGTCAGTGTCTTCACTGACAAGTGGAGTCCGATTGTCAGTGAAGACACTGACAACAACATGGGTATTAAACAAAAAAAATGCCCCAATCTTTCAATTGAGGCATTCACTATCATCTTAAATTAATCCTTACTTTGTTCTATTTCAATTGAACCACTTTGAATTCCGTTCTACGGTTAACAGAATGTTGTTCTTCCGTACATTCCACGCCATCAGCACATTCGTTCAATAACTGTGATTCGCCGTATCCTGTGGCTTCCAAACGACTGCCAGAGATTCCACGTTTCACTAAGTATTTTTTAACGGCTTGTGATCGTCCTTCTGATACTTTTTGGTTGAATTCAGTCGTTGCACGGCTATCCGTGTGTGAGCGAATTTCAACTCTCATATTTTTGTAACGCTTCAACATTGTTGCCAATTTGTCTAATTCACGAGAGGCATCGGCACGGATGTTACATCTACCATAATCATAGTAAATGTTCTCAATCGCAACCACATCGCCTTCTTCAAACATGCTCAAATTAGCATTGATTGTTTTTGGTCCACCTTTACCCAATTTCTTGATTTTGTTGCCTCTTGAACCAAAATTATCTTTTGCCGCTTCGATGGTATAATCACAACCTTCGCAGATTTCAAATTGATAACGCCCATCAGCACCCGTTACAAAACTCTGGGTTGAACCATCACATTCGTTTTTCAATGTTACTGTTACGCCACTCAAAGCTCGTTTGTCTTTATTTGCTGTCACCCGACCACGAATCGTTTTTGTGGCTGGGCATGGAATTGCTGTTCCAGTATTTTGTCCTTGATAACCCACTGAACTTCCATCCACTGGTGTTCCTGAATTATCAGTTGTCGTTGTGCCAGTGGTTGAAGAACCATCCGTTGTTGCAACGGCACTACTATCAACCGCCACTTCTTTGATTCGTTGCAATGGAATATCAATCGTAGCTTCGCCGTCTTTACATGAAACTGTATTTGGCATATATCCTTCACGACTTGCTTTCAATTCACAATCTTTTCCTTCTTCTACACAGATTTTGAAAGTTCCGTTTGTGTCGGTTTTCTTCATTTCTGTTTTACCATCCATCACAACCGCAACATCGGCATTATCCAAAGGCATTTTTGATTCTGCATCATATACAATCACCTGTACTTCCTCACAATCAGGTTTTTCGTCACATTCACGGGTGAAACGATAAATATCATCATCAGTTCCTCCACGCTTACGATTTGAAGATAAATAACCCATTTTACGCTCGCCATCTGCAATAAAACCGAAGTCATCTTTGCTTGAATTTACGGGCGTACCCATGTTTTTGATTTTCCCTTTTAATTTTGAGCCGTCCACTAATTGAGCGTAAAAAATATCTAAATCGCCCAAACCAGCATGTCCATCAGAAGAGAAATAAAGATTACCCCTTTCATCCACAAACGGGAACATCTCTGCACCAGCGGTATTGATTTCAGGTCCCAAATTTACGGGCGTTCCGAAAGAACCACCGTTATATTGTACAACATATAAATCCGTTCCACCAAAACCACCTGGCATATCCGAAACAAAATACATCAATTTATCATCTTTCGTTAAAGAAGGATGTCCCGTTGAATATTCGTTAGAGTTGAAAGGTACTTCTTTGATATTGTTCCACTGCCCAGCTCCTTTATCATCTGCCACATAGATTTTTAACTTATTGATCTTGTCAGAAGAGGTTTTGTATTTTCCGTTGGTAAAGTTATTACGAGTAAAAATCACTTTTTTCCCATCACTCGTGAAAGTCATTGGACCTTCATGGTACTTAGAATTCAATGATTTGCTGAAACGTTGCGTTTTAGTCTGTGGATTTTCTGTATAGCCATATCCTTGATAGATATTCGTTCCACCGAAAGTTCCAACTGTTCTTGAATCGTTGGCAGTTGGGGCAGTATATTCATCCGAACCTACAACACTTTCTGAACCTCTTGATTTTGATTTGTTGGCATCAGCACCACCCAACCCTGCGGCAGAAGCGGTTAATGAACTCACGTCTGTTAAATAATACATATCCAAGAAACGAGAATTATCCCAACAAAAAACCCGCTTTAAACCCGTGCCTTCTGTACGACTTGAATTGAAAACTAAACCGTTTTTATAGTACATCGGACTGAAATCAGCCTTATCAGAATTGATAGAAAGATAATCCACTTTGTAACAAGCGGCATTTTTGTTCAAGGTCTCGACATTTTTATACAACTTTTGAAAACCACCGCTTCTTTTGTCGGCAGTTTCAACTTTTGCATATTTGTCGTAGGCTTCCTGCGAGTCTTTATATTTGCCGTTTGAAGCCAAAGCCTGGGCATAGTATAAATATACCTTCGAGGCATCGCCTGAAAGTTGCGAACCTCCGCTGATTAATTCTCTATAAACTCGCTCAGTGTTTTGCGAGTCATGAATTTGGCGATAGGCATAAGCCAATTTCATACGAGCCGACTGTTTTTCTGAATCGGAAAGTTTTCCTTTCAAAACCTGCTCGAACATTTCGGCGGCGTTGAGGTAGCTCATTTTGTTAAACTCATACTCCGCATCTTTCAAAGATTGCGAGAAGGTTTTAGCAACTACCAGCAATGCCAGCACAAGCATTAGTCCAGTTTTCTTCAAATTAATCATCGTTTTAAGAAAGTTTTACTACGTTATTAAGGCGGGGGTTATTTTTTCAAGTAAAAATGAAAAATTAATAATTATAAGTTGTAAAAAATTACGACACACATCTTACAATAAATACACTATTTGGCTAGGTAATTATTAATAAGATTAAGAAATCTGTAATTTTTCATTTTTAACTATTAATTTTTAATTAATTAAAAGTATCGTGGTGTAAGAATCTTGGCTTTTCTGTAACCAAATTCATATCTAAGCATTGCTTCATGCGTAGCACCAGCTCTTTTTCCAAGACCATTCAACATAAAGTCATACGAATAACCTAAACGGAATTGATCAGTTGCTTGAATTTCCAATAATCCAACCACTGCATCACCTCTATTATTTGAAAAAATAGATTGAAAATTACTATTATTGGTTCTCCAAGAACCTCCAATGGCAATGCGGTCTTTAATCCAAAGATTTAAGTTCAAATCTAATGCAGCTGCATCACGTGTTGCTTTTACTAACACAGAAGGCTTCAACGCTAATGAACGTCCAAGACCAACCACAAAACCCATCATCAAAAAATAATGACGATCTTGTCTTCCTTGCGATGCTTGAGCATTTTTAGAAGTATCAACTTTTCCAGTAACTCCAATCGCATTTTGGATTAACGTTGGTGCTGATAAACCAATGTAACCTCGGTCATTGCTCAAATATAAACCAACGCCAACATTTGGAAGCCATTTACTAATATTTCCACTAAAGGTTGGATCTATACCTGTTTGAGCTGCACCAGAAGCACTGTATGCCGTTACAACATTTCCAAGGTTACCATAAAGGTTAGTTACTCCACCCTGGAGACCCATTGAAAGAGTAGTTTTCTGAGAAACTTTCACACGGTAAGCGTAGGATGCATAAATTCCAGTATTATTAAAAATTCCAATCTGGTCGTTATAAACCTGTAAGCCTACACCAACTTTTTCTTTTTTAATTGGCATATCAATGGTAAAAGAAGCTGTATTGACATTGGAAATATTCGCCCATTGCTGGCGATATAATCCTGTCATACTCAATACATCTCTGCTACCTGCATACGCTGGATTGACTGCCAACATATTGAACATATACTGAGAGTATTGAACCTCTTGCTGTGCATGAACGGTTTGAACACCTGCCAACGTGGCGATAGCCAGTGCTGTCATGTATCGAACTCTTGAAAGCAAACCTTGAAGTTTCATGTGATAAAATGTTTAAATGATTTTAATGTTTTGTAAGGATTTTGAAAGACTTTTCGTTTCAGTCTTAATTAAATCCTAATATCTTTCCCTTTATAATTTCACTCGGTAGTTCTCGCAAACTACCGAGTGTTTTATTAAAACTATCTTAATAACGTGAATGAGTTGATGGTCTCTTCGCCAACTTTCTCACCCGTTACTCTGTCTTTCAACGTTACGCAGTAGAAATATGTACCGTCTGGTAAGCCATCACCTTTTCCAATGGCAATTACGCCTTGGTTGGCAACACCTTTAAATCCAGTCACCTTACCATCACTTTCGTAATCTTCTTGTGCGTACACTACTCCACCCCAACGATTAAAGATAATTAAATCTACTTTTTGCTTCGCTTTATCATAACCTTTGATTACAAACGTCTCACTGATATTATCACCGTTTGGCGATATACCACCAGGGATTAAGAGCGTACCAATTGGACCATTGTCCTTAGGGTTACAAATAATTGGCGTTGGTGCTGCTTCGTCTGGGCTACCATCTCCGTTAATATCTGGTTTCAATCCGTTCATTGAAATATCAGAAGTCAATTTCAAGGTATCTACTGCACTTCGAGCCTTCGCAATGGCTTGGGTATAAATCGTATCCTTCGTTGGTTTTTTGATATTAACCATGTAAGCAATTACGATACTATCTCCAACCGCTAAGAATGAACTATCAGATTTTGTGATGGTTGAATCAGCAATACCGTTGAAGGTTGTACTGATTTTCGCATTTCCTTTGATGACCACTGGCTTACCAATTAACTTCCATGATTCAGACTGCTTACCGATGGTGTTCTTAATATTTGTACACAAACGTACATTTCTCAAAGCATCCTTTCCGTAATTTTTCGCTGTCATGATTAACGTTACATTACAAGTACTGTCTGCCAATTGGATTGTATCTCTTATTGCCGCTAATGCTAAACCAATCGATACTTGCAATTGTGGAAGAGGTCCCGTTTTCTTCAACTGTACTGGCGTGGCTTCATTGTCATTCGATGGGTCTTTATCTCCATTTTTATCTGGATTATTACCATTGGTCGAGATGTCTTTGTAAGTCAATTTATCCGTTCCAGTTGCCGTACCAATTGCTACGTTATTAAAGATTTTCTCTGCATCAGGAGCATTCGCAACGTTTACTCTTACCGTTAGGTCAATGATTGCCGTATCTCCTTTTGCTAAACTTGATGAATCTGGAACTAACAAGTCGGTAAATAAACCTTTACCTGTATATTTCTTATTCACGATCAAACCTGGGGTTCCAATAACAATTGGCGTTCCAACGATTACTGCACCTTTTGCGGTGAATACTGCATCCAGACTATCTTTAACGCTTAATCTTACAATAGCATTTGCACCCATATTCACGACTCTGATTCTGTATGGCACTGTCCAATACGTTGTCGAATCGTTTTTCAAGGCTGTCGTTACCACTTCTTTCGCTAAACCGATTCTTGTATTTGGTAAATCGAAGCGGAGCGTTTCTTTTGCTTTCGCTGTCAAATTCTCATTGCCAGATGTTTTACCTTTAATCGTTGCGTTACTTACAAATGGTCCTTTATTTCCGTTCAACGTTACTCTCACCACGTATCTAATGGTGTCAATTGCATTTGGTAACATATAACCTCCTGCTTTCACCATGCTTGAATCCGTTTTACTGAACAAATCATTTGCAACTAAATTAGTTTTTGCATCAATGATAGGTTTCGTTCTGATTTCACACGTTACTGGCGTTCTGAACGTCTTCGCTAAGTCATTATACAGGGTTACATTTTTCAGAGTATCCTTACAAACGTTCTTCGCAATTAAACGATACGTTACGTCATACACGCCTGTCGAAACTTTCGCTGTATCAAGAATTGCCATTGCCAAGTTGATATTACAAACAGTAACTGGTGGTACAATTACCGTATCTTTCGTTACAGTGATTGACGATGTACTTGTGTTATTTGGCGTAATTAAATCTGGTTTACTTGAATTACAGATTCTCACTGTATTTGCGTAAGTACCAGCCTTAGTTGCTTTCGTTACATACGTGAATGTACGGGTTTTACCTTTGCTGATGGTATCAACCTTGATGGTTACGCTATCACCTGCTTTAATAACGCCCGTTCCAGATACATAAGTCAAACCTCTTGGTGTTGGATTACACAATTGAACATCTTTCGCTCTACCCGCTCCGTTGTTGGTCAAAGTAACTGTGTAAGTTACATTATCACCCACTTTATACGTTGCTTTATCTGCTGCAATTAACACTGCCAAGTCTGCATACGTTGTGTCTGATGCTGGTACTAATACCACCGTTGAAACATTGTTTGTCAAAATTGGATCAACTGGTGATGTCTTCGTGATTCTTGCAGTATTGCTGATGATTGTATCCTTATTCACTTTCGCTTTATAAGTATATGTCACCATGCCACCCACTGGGATTGAAGCCGTTGCCACTCTCAAAGTATCACCTTTTTGTGAAGGATCGCCCGATTGGAATGTCAAGTATTTTGGTAAAATATTATCAACCACAACGTTAGTAGCCACTTTTGGACCATTATTCGTTATTTTGATAGTGAACGTTACCACATCATCTTTTGCTGTCAATTGCTTATCTGCCGTTAATAAAAGAGCCAATTCAGCTTCGTCTTTTATAACAATCGTACCTGTTGTATCACCATTGATGGTTACAAACGAGAAGTTATTTGGTCCTACGTTGTCTTTGAATGAACCTACTGAAACTGTATTAGTCACATCGGTTTTAACATTCATTTTCGCTACATAAGCATACGTTCTAACTTGTCCTTTCTGTAATGAATCAAGGCTTACCGAGATTGCACCGCTTGTTAATACCTGACCCGTTGAACTTGATACGAATGTTAAGCCTGCTGGAATTGGATTCACTAACACCACTTGTTTAGCAGTTGCTGGTCCGTTGTTGGTTAATGTCAAGATGAAATTAACGTCCTCTCCCATTTTCGCTTTTGTCTTATCCGCTTTAATAACTACCGCTACATCGGCAACTGTTGGGTCAATATCTCCTTTATTAATCGTCGTCGTTCCAGTGGCACCAGTTCCGTTATTATTGTTCGGATTTGGATCTTTCGTAGATGAAGTTCCTCCTGCGGCAACAACTGTTTCAGATTTAGTATTCATGGTAGCAGTGTAAGTATAAGTTACCGTGCCATCTTTATCTAAACTTGCAATCGTTGCTGTCAAAAGATTTCCAGTTTTCACTAAACCACCCGTTTGACCGATGTAAGTTAATGTTCCTGGAATTACCGAGAATACATTAATACCTTTTGCTACATCTGGACCTAAGTTCGTTACCTTAATCGTTGTTGTAACAATGTCACCTACTGCATACGTTGTTTTGTCGGTTGTAATCGTAATTACTACGTCCGCTCCCGAAGTTGGTAGTGGAGTTCCGCCAGTTATCGTTACGCTTCCACCTGTTCCTGTTCCATTATTATTGCTTGGATTTGGATCAGTTGTCGTTGATGTACTTGTCGCTGTAATTGTTGCTGTACCATTACCAGTCACTTTGGCTGTGTAAGTATAAACTTTCATACCGTCTTTCACCAAGCTATCAATACTTGCGGTGAATACGTTTCCAGTTTTCGTTAAACCACCTGTTTGAGCAATGTATTCTAAAATTGATGGAAGAGTTGAGCTTACATTAATTCCTTTTGCTGTTTGTGGTCCAAGATTCGTAACTTTTATCGTTGTCGTTACAATGTCTCCGATTGCG
>JANXML010000041.1 GCA_025354645.1 Arcicella sp.
TTTCTCATAATTAGCCTGACCGTCAGAAGCCAAACCAACAATTACATCACCGTCTTGAATGGTATGATTTGAAATCACATCGGTACGTTTCATGCGAGCAACCACGGTGGAATCCACGATGATTGTACGCACTAAATCGCCTACATCGGCAGTTTCGCCACCCGTAATCCAAATGCCGATGCCATTATCTCGCAACATCTCTAAAACCTCTTCCGTTCCGTTGATGATTTCGGCAATTACTTCACCTGGAATTAAGTTTTTATTTCGACCTATCGTGCTGGATAACAGCATATTATCGGTTGCACCCACGCAAATCATATCATCGGTATTCATCACCACTGCATCTTGGGCAATGCCCCGCCATACGGAAATATCGTCCGTTTCTTTCCAATATAGATAAGCTAAGGATGATTTTGTACCTGCCCCGTCGGCGTGCATGATGTTGCAATAATCAGCATCACCACCCAACATATCGGGCGAAATTTTGCAGAAAGCCTTCGGAAAAAGCCCTTTATCTATTTTTTCGATGGCTTTGTGGACATCTTCTTTGGAGGCAGAAACGCCTCTTTGCATATAGCGGTCGGTCATTCTTAATGAGTGAATATGCTGATATTCAATTATTTACGTTCAATCAATTTTAAAAATAAAGTCCTCTGATTTAGAGGACTTTGTGAAATATTATTTTGAAGAAACCGCAATTACTGCTGTTCCTCTCTGTTCATTTCTAAGTCTTAATTTTCTCAAAGCCGCTTGATACTCAGGCTTTTGTAAATTTTTTTTTTGCATCTTTGATAGTTTGTCGTTTATCCTCAACGAGCCTATCAATTATTGATTTAGTATGTTTTGTTGTATTTTCCATAATATTTTTAATTATAATTTCTCTATATTTTCCTTTACAAAAGCTAAAAAATCTTCTGTCCAATTAATCATTTCTTGGACTTCTTCTTTGGTGAAACTACTTATCAAATCATAATCAGCATTTTGTCGCTTTGTCATTAACTGACTTAAATAATAGCCGTATTTATCAGGAATTAACTGAGTCTTGATAAATAATTCTGAAAATTTTGATTTTACTCCCGAATGTGATTTTACATAAACATCTTTCTCAAAAAGTAAACCTCGTGCGACCCAGAAATAAGAATAATAGCATCTATTGACCGCAGCCAATAAATGGTCGAGTTTTACATTGTCCTTAGCTGTTTCTAAAAATCATCAGCTCTAACAATGGCATTTTGTAAGTTAGATTCCATAAATTAATTGTCCATCTTTTCTAATAAACCTAAAAATATATTCATCTGATGTTATAAAACGATTTAAAGACGTTGGAAAAACAGACAAGTCAATACTATATTTTAGAAATAGTTTCCATACCGAATAGCCAATAGCATCTTGTTCTTTATTGGTTTTCACTTCCTCATCATTCAAAACTACCAATAAATCCACATCCGACTCATCGTGGGCTTCTCCACGGGCGTATGAACCAAAGAGAATTATCTTCGCCAGACGGTCGCCGTAATGGGCTTTGGCTTGTTCCGTAAATTCCGCTATGATGGGTTGAATGTCTTTCATTTCTACAAATTTACTCAAAATCCTTCTTTTGTTTCTTCTTTCTTTTTGTCTTCTTTTTTCACTTCATCCTTTTTCACAACTTTTTTACCTTTTTCCGTTTTTGTTCGGTACGAATCTGTGAAACGTTCGGTGAAGCCAAATTTTTCTTCCGCCCCAACGCCCAAGAAAGCGTAGGCGTTTTTGCCACTTCCTTTTTTCACACCCTTCGATTTGGCGGCTACGGCATTATTAAATTCACCATCGGACGAGATTACGCCCATTTCGTTTTTCAAATATCCCATAAAATACCAAACATCGGTTGAGGGTTCTAAATACAAATAAAACTCATCTCCTTCTGGCGTTTTTCTAATTTCAATCATGCCTTCAATTTCCGAATTAATATCCGTTCCGCCGATGCTGGCAATGCTTAATTTACCGACTGAATAAAAGGCGGAGGCTTGTTCAGAATACCGCAAATTTGCCTTTGAAATAACCATTGTTGTATTCAATTTGGCGTTAATCGTATGCAAAGGCACGTGTTCATTTTTCAACCTTCGCTCGAATGCGTCAATGGTTTTTCCGCCTAAAATATTCGCTAATTTTGACATTAATTTCTCTTTATCTTCGGGTTCATCGGCACTGGCGTTGTCTCGGGCGTCAAGGTTAGTTTTCACGATTTTATCCGCCATTGCTTTCAAAACTTCCACGGGCATTGGGAAGTTTAAAACCATCATTTGATCGAATTTATACTTGCCACTGTCCACTCGCATTTCGGCAAAACCAGCCGTTTGAATGTAATTTGAAGG
>JANXML010000051.1 GCA_025354645.1 Arcicella sp.
TCGAGCGGATTTACAAACTGCCTTTGATGGTCACGCAGGAGAGGTTTTTGAAGAAAGAGGAACGGATTTATTGGGTTATACAAACCGTTCATTTCCAAGTAGTTACAGACCAGAAGACGGAAACGTAAAGTTTGTATCCTATTTTGATGATTATTTGTGGAATTCAAACACTGTCTTCAACTTTCAACTTGCAACCGCTTTTCATCCACAACAAGTGAATGTGAAAGGCTCAATGACGGGGAGTTTAATCAGGAATTTAGAGACTGATGCGTGGTATAAATTCATTAATTTTTACGACTATAAATTAAGAAATATTCAAACATTCTCAGAAAATCATTTGGGTGGTGTTGATAGAATGGATTATCAATATCGGTTTAATAATGAGGTGTTACTGATGCGAATGGAACATCAAGGAATTAATGAAATTTATCATTACGATTATGACCATGCAGGAAGAAAAACTGCCTTTAAACATACGTTAAACGGTGCTTTAAAGAACGTAGCAAAATATGAATACGACCAAATTGGACGATTGAAAACTAAGAAAATAAGCCCGACTAATGACATTGGAACGCAGGCTTCGGGCGAATGGAATAATACAAATGTTTGGCTAAATGGCTCGGTTCCCTCCGTCAATGATCACGTTTTTATCAACCAAACCCACACCATTACCATTCCAAACGGGCAAGCGGGTTCAGCGGGAAGTTTGTTTTTGGGCGGGACTTTGAATAATTATGGACGTTTGGATTTAGGAAAACTACCCACTCTTTTTGGCGAGGGTGATTTAGAAACGATTGACTATTCTTATCATATTCGAGGTAATTTAAAAGGAATAAATCTCGATGCTTCGGGGAATTTGACCAACAAGATTTTTTCGATGAAATTAACTTACGAAAATGATTTAACCTATTTCGATGGAAATATTAGAAATCAGTATTGGAAGAGTAATGTAGATGGAATCCAAAGAGCATATCAATATTCCTATGATAAAGCCTCTCGCATTACGGGAGCTGACTACGCCAGTGGAAAAGCAAATGAAAGTTATGCACTTGAAAACATAACCTACGACTTCAATGGAAACATCACTAATTTAAGTAGAAAAGGGAAAACAGGGGCAAATTCTTGGGGATACATTGACCAGTTAAATTATGTTTATCAAGTGAATAGTAACAAAATCCAAGCGGTAAATGATGCCCAATTAGTAAGCAATCCAAACGTTGGGGATTTCAGAGATTCTTCGAGCATTGCCACACAATATACGTATAATCAAGATGGTAGCTTGAATTCGGATGATAATAAAAAGATTTCTTTCGAGTGGAATTATCTAAAATTTCCCAAAAAAATTACGAAGGCAAACGGGCAATGGAAGAGGTTCATTTATGATGCTTCGGGTAAACTTTTACAAACCCAAACCTCAACTGGTAAAACGACTGATTTTGTGGGTAATTTGACTTACGAAAATAATAAATTGTATCAAATTGCACAAGACGAAGGGCGTCTGAACGCATTAGGAGAATATGAATATGATATTATCGACCATGCCAAAAACCTAAGAGTAACGTTTAGAGATTCTTTGGGAATAGCGAAAATTGTCACTAAATTAGACTACGACCCGTGGGGTTATAAATTGAAAGGTTTGGATTATTACGCCAATAGTGCGACTTACAATAAGTTTAAAACCTTCACAGGCAAGGAGTTACATGAAGATTTTGGATTTAATTTATTGTCTTACAAATTCCGTTTTCATGACCCTGCATTGGGGCGTTTTATAAGTATTGATCCTTTGGCGGAAGAGTATTCTTACAATTCAACTTTTGCTTTTGCTGAGAACAAATTAGGACTTGGAATGGAATATGAGGGATTGGAAATGGCTCCATTTCATTTAGGAAATACTGTTTGGAAAGGTGCTGGATTCTCACACGTTCCTGACCAAGGTGAAAATGAGGCTATGGTTAAGAAAGCGGCAGTTAATACGGCAAAAGTAACGGCACAAGTAATTGGAACAGCCATTTTAGCGGAAATTGGCATTGCATTAGCGAGTCCACTTTTAGAGGGTACAATGTTGGGTGAAATGATTGGTGTAGGAGCTGAGGCAAAGAATATTTCTAAGGCGGCTTCGACTCTTGAAAAAGGTGCTACGAGTGAGGTGAAAGAAGTAACGTCCATGTATTCAAAAATGTCTGAAAAAGAATTATTAAGTGCTCAAAAAAGCTATACTAAACTTGTAACTGAACATGAAACAAAATTGGCAGAATTTAAAGTCGACCCAATTGCAAAAACGAGTCCTGAAAAAATGGCTCAAGCAAAAAAAGGAGGAGATGTAGCTGTTCAAAAAGTTATAGATGGACGAGTTAAATCTCTTCAACAACAAATTAAAAAACAAGAAGGAGAATTAAATAAAATTAATCAAGAAGTAGAAAAGAGAAAACAATAAAAGAATGAAAATAAATACGAAAGAAATAAAAGAAATATCAAATATAATATTGTCTTTTTTGGTCAATAAGGTTGAGAAAATAGATATTGAAAATGACTATTACTCATTAATAAGTAGTGATGAATGGTATAATTTTGAATCAAATGATAAGCAACCAATAGTGGGTTCTTTGGAAGAAGATTTGACTTTATTAAAGCAAATTATTGAACAAAAAAGAGAAGTTTCATTTTCGGATTTAGATAGACTTTCTTCGATATTTCGAGCTGTAAGTCAAGAAGTCAATCCTATTTAATGATTATCTTTTCTGGCTCAAACAAAACAAAAGCAATAATGGAAAATAAGATATTATCGTCAAAAGAAGCATATTTGGCAATGTTTTATACGCTGGTACAGGAACGGAAAATTACTCCTTGAACAATGTTACTTATGATTTGAATGGAAATATTACGGCACTTTCACGAAATGGTTATAAATCGAACAATACCTTTGGCGTTGTAGATAATTTGAATTACACTTATAACGCTAATTCCAATAAGATTTTGAAAGTGGATGATTCAGGCAATGAAACTGCCAGTTTTAGAGACATTGCAGGGGATGATTATACGTATTCATTGGATGGAAGTTTGAACAGTGATAATAACAAAGGTATCTCTATAATTGAGTACAATTATCTTAAAAAGCCAAGAAGAATTTCGACGTTGTTGGTGTTCCCTTTGAGCAAAAATCTTGGCGTGCCGTCGTTGCGTGTTATCACCAACGACACTTGCGGAAGCACCCCGAGGAGAAAATTACGAGTACCTAAGAATC
>JANXML010000106.1 GCA_025354645.1 Arcicella sp.
CGCTGAAAAGGGGATGCTCTCGAAAACTGCATACCAAAAGCGGTTGCTTCGAAGTTCAAAGTCTCTCCTTTTCATTATTCTAAGTTCAGTTTTTACCCTTTATTTTCAAAATATTTTTTCTCACAAACATACGAGAAGTTCCCCGGAAAACTAATTAGACAGTGTATTTAGTACACTGTTAAGTAAGTTTCTTTACTTCCCGAAAGTTTTTCAGATAAAAATGAAAGCTATTTACTTAACAGTATATTTAGTGAATTGAAATTTAATAATTTTAAAAATTCACAACTCATCAATAAATCAAGCCATCTCAAAACGGTCAAGGTTCATTACCTTCGTCCACGCAGCCACAAAATCAATCACAAACTGCTCTTGCATATCCTCACAAGCATAAAGCTCTGCCAAAGCACGAAGTTCTGAATTTGAACCAAAGATTAAATCAACCCGAGTTCCCATCCATTTTAGGTTTCCAGTCATGCGGTCAATTCCTTCAAAAACATCATCTGAATCTGAAATTCCATTCCATTTCGTACCAAAATCGGTTAAATTTACGAAGAAATCATTTGTTAATGTTTCTGAACGATTGGTTAATACTCCTTGTTGAGACTTATTAAAATTCGTATTCAAAACACGCATACCACCCACTAAAACTGTCATTTCAGGAGCCGTCAAAGTCAATAATTGTGCTTTATCAACCAATAATTCTTCAGCAGAGACGGTGTATTTTGTTTTCACATAATTACGGAATCCATCAGCTTGCGGCTCCAATACTCCGAATGAATGTACGTCAGTTTGCTCTTGCGAAGCATCCGTTCGTCCTGGTGTGAAAGGAACCAAAATGTCATAACCCGCATTTTTTGCCGCTTTTTCAACTCCAACACTGCCACCCAATACAATCAAATCAGCCATCGAAACTTTCTTATTGCCAACTTGAGTATTGTTAAATTCTTTTTGAATACTTTCAAGAACTCCTAAAACTCTTCCTAATTGAATTGGACTGTTCACTGCCCAATCTTTTTGTGGAGCTAAACGAATTCTTCCTCCATTGGCACCACCACGTTTGTCGGAACCACGGAAAGTTGAAGCCGAAGCCCAAGCCGTTGAAACTAATTCAGAAACTGAAAGTCCTGAACTATTGATTTTTTCTTTCAGAGATATAACATCTTGATTATCAACCGTTTCGTAAGTTGCATGAGGAACAGGATCTTGCCAAATTAATTCTTCCGAAGGCACTTCTGGTCCTAAATAACGGGCAATTGGACCCATATCACGGTGCGTTAATTTGAACCATGCTCTCGCAAAGGCATCCGCAAATTCCGCTGGATTATTATAAAATCTTCTTGAAACTGCTTCATAAGCTGGGTCAGCACGCATGGCAATATCCGATGTAAGCATAAATGGAGCATGACGTTTTGTTGCATCATGAGCATCTGGCACTAAACCCGCACCTGCTCCATCTTTTGGTTTCCATTGAAATGCTCCCGCTGGACTTTTTGTCAATTCCCACTCATACCCAAAAAGATTCTCGAAGTAATTATTACTCCATTTCGTAGGCGTAGTTGTCCAAGCACCTTCCAATCCAGAAGTTATAGTATCTCCACCATTTCCAGTACCAAATTTATTTATCCAACCTTGACTTTGTTGTTCAATTCCTGCTGATGCGGGTTCTACGCCAACGTATTCGCCTGGATCAGCAGCACCGTGAGTTTTTCCGAAAGAGTGTCCTCCTGCAATCAAGGCAACGGTTTCTTCATCATTCATTGCCATTCTACCAAACGTCTCACGAATGTCTCGAGCTGAACCAAGCGGGTCAGGTTGCGAATTTGGTCCTTCTGGGTTCACATAAATCAATCCCATTTGAACGGCTGCCAAAGGTTGCTCTAATTCACGAGCTTCGGTGTATCGTTCATCGCCCAACCACTCTTTTTCAGAACCCCAATATATATCTTCTTGTGGTTCCCAAACATCTTCACGACCACCACCAAAACCAAAAGTTTGAAAGCCCATTGACTCCAAAGCACAATTTCCAGCCAAAATCATCAAATCTGCCCAAGAGATTTTTTTACCATATTTCTTTTTAAGAGGCCACAATAACAAACGTGCTTTATCCAAATTTGCATTGTCGGGCCAACTGTTCAAAGGGGCAAAACGTTGAGTACCCGAACCTCCACCTCCACGACCGTCTGCGATACGATACGTACCTGCACTGTGCCAAGCCATACGTATGAAGAAAGGTCCATAATGACCATAATCTGCGGGCCACCAATCCTGCGAAGTGGTCATTAATTCAAAAATATCTTGCTTTAATGCTTTCAAATCAAGCGATTTAAACTCTTCTGCATAGTTAAACGACTTGCCCATTGGATTAGACAAGGGAGAATGCTGACGAAGAATTTCTAATTTTAATTGATTGGGCCACCAATCACGATTTCTTGTTCCGCCACCAGCAGCTTGCTTTGAAGCAGTCTGCTTTGTCACTTCACCATGATATAAGGGTGCGGCACCATTAGTCATTCCATGAGGAAATGGGCATTTATTGCCAGTGTTTAATTCTGATAGAATACTGTCTTTTGCGTTATCTTCCATTATTTAATAGTATTTTGATTATTACTGAAACAAATTTAAAGGATAATTTTTAATAATTTTTATCTATATATTCTATTGAGTGATAGATGGAATTGATATATCATGAGAACGCAGGCTGGATTTCTAAATCAGCCTGCGTTAATAAAATTGAATGACAACAATTAGGATTAATATAAACGTGTAATCTACTCCAAAACCTTCACCTCAATATCCTTAAAATAAACGACACTTTTTGGGTCGTGTCCTTGCAAAGCGAATGTGCCAGAACTTAAATGGCGTTCTCCACGGTCGGCTGGCAAGGTGTCTGGTTCAGTATAATCAACGGCAACTTTGTCATTTACTTTAATAACAATATGTTTTCCATTAACGATGATATCATAATTATACCACTCGTTATCTTTGACTAAATTTTCTTTCACATCACTAAAACTGTACAAACTTCCTGTTTTACGCCAGTCGTCGTGCGTTTGATTTACTTGCACTTCATAACCCTTATTGGGCCACCCTTTGGTTTGGTATGTTGTATGAATAAATATACCTGAATTCGACCCAGGCATTGTTTTTGCCTTTAATTTGAGTTCAAAATTTTTAAAATCATGGTTAGCAACGGCACCTTCATAAAACAAATGAGTTCGATCGCCCGCTACTTTTATCATGCCATCTTCAATTGAAAATGTGGCTGGATTTTCTTCGTTTACTTTCCAACCAGCAAAAGTTTTCCCATCAAACAAGGATACAAAACCTTTTTCTTTTTTCTGAGAGAAAGAATAATTTATAGTTAATAATAAACTGAATACTATTAATGTTTTTTTCATTTTAAATGTAATTTAAGGGGTTGGAATTAAAGTTGACAGTTTTTTGAATCTTCAAATTAATTTACGAAAAAAATTTGATTTAACTATTAAATGTTATCTTCATTGAAACAAATTGGGCTATTAATGTATGAAATTGAATTACTGAATTTTAATTAATGTAAAGCTAAAATTCGTTTTCAATTACTTAAAAGTTAGCAATTTCCGACTTTCATTTTGACCATCCACATTAAAATTAAGGATGTATGTTCCAGATTGGAATTGACTTATTTTAATATTACGTGAATAATTTCCTGCTATTAATTTCTCCTCTGCTTGAGATAAAATCTCTTTCCCTGAAAAATCTATTATTGTAATCTTAACAGATGCGGATTTTACCAATCTGAAACTCACTTCAATCTCCTCTGAACTTGGATTTGGAGAAATACTCAATCCAAAATAATCAAATTCTTGTGGTTCGTTTGCTAATACTGAAAATACTTCTAAATCCTTTAAAATAAGGTTATTAGGATCAAAATTTACAGTAGTTGGCTTTGTTTTGAGGATAAATTCAAAACTCTGAGCCTGTTTGTCGTTGAAGACCGTAATTGTAGTATCGCCCAAACCAACAGGAACGCTCAACTGGATAGGCATTGTAAAAAAAGTTGGAGTTGTGTTTATACTTTGAGAAATATCTGCTTTGATTTTAAAAGTACCATCCGCCATTGGTTGCGATGACCATTGAAATTTATACTTTGGATAGTTTTCACCAAAAATCCATTGCTTAAAGAAATAGTCTAATTTCTGTCCGTAAACTTGCTCGGCAATGGCTTGAAAATCTTCGGTTAACGCATTTGCATAAGCATTTTTGGAGGCAGTGTAAGTTTGTAGAATCTTAAAAAACTTATCGTCTCCAACAATTCCACGTAGCATATGCAAAACCGATGCTCCCTTACGGTAAGTACGAGGGGAACTGAAAATTTCATTGATGTTACTTACATTTTGCACATAAATTGTTCCTTTGGCGGTTTTAGCAGATGTCATAAAACCCTTAATATAAGCATCATAGGCAGGTTTTCCACCAATAGCTTCCGTATAAACGCATTCTCCATAAGAAGCAAAACCTTCATTCAACCAAATACTTTCCCAATTTTTACAAGTGATTTTATCGCCGAACCATTGATGTGTCAATTCATGGGCAATTAAGGTTTCAAAACCACTTGCGGGGATTGTTAAAGATGTACAAGTTTGATGTTCCATGCCTCCGCCCCAACCAAATTGTGCATGTCCGTATTTCTCTTTTATGAATGGATATAACCCAAATTTTTTCGAGAATAAATCCAACATAAAAGTGGTTTTATCAAGGGCTAACTTATTGGTTGTTGTTAGTGATTCTGGATAAATGTAGTGGGTAACGGGCATCGAAATCTGTCCATCAAAGGTGAATAGATTTTGATATAAGGTATAATTACTCATCGCAATTGAAATCAAATATTGAGCAATTGGATACCGATTTTTCCACTGAAATGTACGAGTTCCATCTGAATTATCAATTGTTTTCTCCAAGATTCCATTAGAAACTGAAGTAAAATATTTGTCCGCAGTTACCCAAACATCAGAGGAATCAGCCTTATCATCCACAGAATTTTTGCAAGGAAACCAATCAGGTGAACCATAAGGCTCTGATAATGACCATATTGCTAAATCTTTAGAATTATTGTGTGTTCCAAAAACAAAACTATCAAATCCACTCGAACCTGGAATCCCATGATAATAAATGACAAAGCTAACCAATTGATTTTCGGTATAAATTTTATCTAATTTAATAAGAATTTGATTTGATTGATGAAGGTATGTAAGTTTTTTATTACCGATTTTAATAGAATCAGTCGTCAAAGCATTTTGCAAATCAATCGTCACTTGGTCGAGTGAAGCAACTTTACTTTTTGCATTAATCGTTACTTCTCCTTTAATGTTCTTAGGTGAATAAGTTACATTCAAATTGAGCTTATAATAGGTAACATCAATATTATTGTCTGAGGCTTGAACAGCTTGTAATCGAGCATTTTGATTACGTTTTGTGAGGGCAGAAATTTTTCCTACCGCACATTCGCTTACATCATTTTGGGCGTAAATAAGAAAATTAATTTGTAGTAAACTGAACAATATTATTAGTTTTTTCATAGCATTTCATTAATAAATAGTCTTAAAATATATCTTTCTCTTCATACAAAACCTCATCTTTTTCATTCCAAACTTTTAAACTTACCTTCCCTTTTTCATCAAAAATTAGCTCCATAAAGCCTGGTTTTGCAGCGTGAAAGACACAGTCTTTCTCTTTGATTTCACGCTTAATTTGTGTTAATTTACTTCCAGAGCCGCTTATTAAGAATAAATTATTTGGACGTTTTATTACTTGCAAATTATGTTCATGACCAGAAATAGCGATTACGTTTTTGTGCTTTTCCAAAACAGAATACATTTTCAACGCCATTTTAAAGTAACGTGGCTGATTCATTTCAGAATTTAAAGCACGATTGACCCCCAATAATCCAAAAGTCATAAAAGGCGAATAATTTACCAAAGCATAATACCAATTTTTGCCTTTATGATAGCCATGAGCTCCGTAATCAACGAGTGGGTGGTGAGACAAAAATAAGGTCTTTTTACCTTGTTTTTCCACGCCAGTCAAGATGGAATCGAGCCGATGAAAATAGGCTTTATCCATTCTTTCAAATTTATCATCCATACCCACTTGATGATAAAATCCACTATGAAGCCACCAATCAGTATCTGTAAAAACTAAAACCATTTTTCCTAAATCCTTCGTAACAGGACCTGGCAAGCCTTTTTCGGGAAAAAAGTGTTTTGTATTAGGTTGATTAAGTGAATCCTGGGCGTATTTATTAATGTAATCTGCTTGTCTGAGTACGTTTTTCAAACCCTTCCAACGTCCTTTTGCCCAATCATGATTTCCAGGTATAAAATACCAATCACCTTTGAAATCTTTAAGGGTATGAAGTTGGGTAAGCAATTTTAATTCAGCATCTTTTGAACCATCTAATCCACGTGGATAAATGTTATCGCCCAAAAAAATTACACCTCCATCATCAGTTGCTTTCAAATGTTTTTGAAGCGTTTTATGAACATCGTTTTGCTGGGTATCATCCCCTGCATCACCGATTAAAAAAAGCGAATAAGGCTTATTCTGAGCGTGTAAGTTATTGATTATGAGGAAAGAGCATATTAAAATAAGTAATTTCATTAATTTACATTTGTGTTATTTAGTTATTTATTTACCTAACATATTTTTAATTTTATCAACTAATACTTCATTTATTTTTCGATAACTCTCAACAGTCCAACCCGCAATGTGAGGCGTAAGAACAACGTTTTTTAGCTTAAATAATTGTGAGTAAACCTGCTCTTGTTCTATTGTTAAAGTTGTCAATTTCTCATTTTCTAAAACATCTAAGCATGCTCCCCTTATTTTACCAGATTTCAAACCTTTCAAGATTGAATTTGCAGAAGCTATTTCACCTCTTGAAGTATTGACAATGAAAATATTTTTCTTGAATTTTTGGATAAATTTTTCATCAACTAACATACGAGTTTCGTCTGTGAGTGGCACGTGTATGGATAACAAATCTGTTTCCTCAAACAACCTTTCTAACGATGCTTTTTCAGAAAAAAGACCATATTCATAATCGTTTTTTTCAATTTTATCATACGCTAAGACTTTCACTCCAAAACCCATTAATCGTTGTGCAAACGCCATTCCCATGTTGCCATATCCAATAATTCCAATTGTCATTCCTTTGAGTTCAATTCCTCGATTTTCTTCACGATGCCAAACTCGATTACGCACTTCTGCATCCGCCCAATTGAGTTTATTAAATAACATCAAAATCATTCCCATTGTATGTTCAGCAACCGCATCGGCATTCCCTTCATTGGCGGCAAATACTTGAATATTTTTTACCCTAACTTCCTCTAAATCAATTAAATCTAAACCCGCCCCTGCTCTGGCGATAAATTCTAATCTAACACAATAAGATAAAAAAATTTTATCTATTTTGGTTTTACTTCTAATGATTAAACCTTCATAATCTTTAATAATTTCAAGAATTTCAGAGCGGTTTATAGTTGGCTGGTAGTTTACTTCAAAGCCCAAATCGAATAAAATTGGGAATATATTTTCGTGTAAATCATCAGCAATTAATATTTTTTTCATTTATTTTCTAACAGTAACATTTAGGTTTATTTCAACTCCGAACAAGAATGTTCGGGTTACACATTAAAAAAACCTGTCGTTCAACGGACAGGTTCATTTTTCTCTGGAAAATTTGTAAGACCGTTTTGGATGCAACCAAAAATAAAGAGCAATTAATGTTCCAATTAACATAAAAAACATACTTTCTAAAATTAATTGGAAGTAATAAAGTCTATCAAAACGTTCTTCTTTCAATAAATAAATATCCGCTAAAATCATTAGAAAAGTCAGAAATCCTCCTGTTAAAAAAGTAGCTCTGAACAATAGATATTTCCATTTTCTACTCATTACTTTGAAGTTAAAAAAGTTGTAGAGCTAAAGTAGTTAAAAAGTTGTTTGAGACTGATAATTACAACTTTTAAACTACTCAAACTGTTTAACTTTAGAACTTTTTTCAGAATTTTAACTTTTTCAAATTATTCAAACTAATTTCAATTCCTTCTATTGGGGTACGTTTGAAAGCTTCTAATTCAACAATAAAATATTTTGCTCCTGATAATTTATTATCAAATATTTGTTGAAAATTAATATCTCCCACTCCAACTTCAACACTTACATTTTTTACTGGGTCATGATCTTTTACGTGGAAATGAGTGAAACGTCCTGGGTATTTTTTAAACCAATAAATTGGCTCTTGTTTAGCGAATTTTACCCAATATAAATCCATTTCAAATGTTACTAAATCTTTGTCAGTATTGTCTAATAGAGTTTTATACATCGTCACGCCATCATATTCTTTGAATTCAAAATCATGATTATGATAACCAAACTTCATGCCCATTGCCTTGCAATGTTCTCCTGCTTTATTGAACATTTCAGCCATAAATTTGCCCTTCGACCGATCTTCATCAGCCATATACGGAGCAATTACGTACTTTTGACCCACTTTCTTGGCATCATCCACCATCTTTTTGAAAGCATCCGAAAGTTGCCCGTTCGTATAATCTTTACTTGTAATCATGCCATGAGCCGAAGGCATTTTCAAGCCTTTGTCCATCAATAATTTTGCATATTCATCCGTTGGAACTCCAAAGAATTTCCCATCTGAATACCCAAAACCTTCTACTTGTTTATAGCCCATTTTAGCCACTTTTTCAAGTGTTCCTTTGGCATCTTTGTTCATATCTTCCTTGACAGACCAAAGCTGTACACCAATATTGCGAGGCATCGGTTTTTTGTGACCTGCCCACAAATCATTACTTAGTAGAGAAAAACCAGCCACCCCTAATGCACTGGTTTTCAGGAACTCACGACGAGATTGTTGTTCGAATGGCATTTCTAATGATAATTATACTTTATGAATAATGATTTACAGATTCAATTCTCTTTCAATATTTTCAACAAATTCCACCGCAACTTCCTCAATGGCAGCAATTTGTTGATTGGTTAAAAGTTTGGAACGAATCAAATTTTTTATTGATTTCATCTTTTGATTAATCCCCCCTTTTTCAATTCCCTTTTCGATTCCTTTTTCAATTCCCTCTTCAATTCCTTTTTCTATTCCTTCTTCGATTCCTTTACCTTTTCCTTGTTGGTAGCGGATGTCTGTTTCCAAATTATATACGATTGGCATGGTTTCTAAATATTTGATGATTATTGATTGAAAATTACGCAAATTTGATAATACTTCCAATTAATAATCTAAACCTCCTTACGATTTTTCACAATATCAATCGCTGTAAAAATTGCTTGCAACATCGAAGATTCCGAAGCTACATTTTTTCCCGCAATATCATACGCCGTTCCGTGATCAGGCGAGGTGCGGACAGCCGAAAGTCCTGCCGTGAAATTTACGCCATCCTCGAAAGAAATATATTTGAATGGAATTAATCCTTGGTCGTGATACATCGCCAAAACGGCATCATAATGCTTAAATTGTGCCGTTCCAAAGAATCCATCGGCAGGAAATGGTCCGAAAACTAAATTGCCTTTCTTTTTGAATTGTTCTAAAACGGGTATAATAGTAGTCTTTTCTTCATCGCCTAAAAGCCCATCTTCGCCCGCATGAGGGTTTAGTCCCAAAACGGCAATTTTAGGTTTTTGAATACCAAAATCTTTTTTCAAAGAATTTATCATCAAGGTTAATTTCTGCGTAATTTTTTCTTGATTAATGGCTCCACGCACCTTTCCAAGCGGAATATGTCCCGTTACAACTCCCACTCGCAACACATCCGAAACCAAAAACATTAGGGATTCTTTGGCTTCCAAGGCTTCGGTAAAAAACTCGGTATGACCTGGAAATTTAAAGGTTTCGGATTGAATATTATGCTTATTTATCGGGGCGGTTACAACCGCATGGATTGCCCCAGATTTTAGATCTTCGGTTGCTTTTTGCAAACAAGCCAAAGCCCCCGCTCCTGCCTCAGGAGTGACTTTCCCAGGAACTATATCAGTTGCTTTATCGTCAAAACAAGTAATCAAATTAGTAACTTTGTGATTGACTTGTTGAATTGAATTGATGTTATTTAACGTCCAATCTTTCAAATCTAAGGCTTTACGATAGAAGCCAAAAACTCGTTGAGAGCCGTAGATCACGGGTGTGCAGTGTTCTAAGATTTTCTTATCGACAAGTGCTTTTAAAATTACTTCTGGACCGATGCCATTATAATCGCCAAGGGTAATTCCTATGATTGGTTTTTGTTGTTCCACGTTTTTATAAGTATCACGAGATTTCTTCCCGTGTTGTTAGCGTAAAGACACGGGAAGAAATCCCGAAATACATTTTTCTGCAATTTCATAAATAATGCTGAAACAAAAAAGGTTTGAGAAAATCCCAAACCTTTTTTGTTTTATACTTGCATCATTTTTTTTAAAACTTCAAAATTAATTTCTGAATCAAATATTGCCCTAATCGGTATTTCAAAATCTTTTACGACAATACTTTTTATCATTCCTTGCGATGATTTATAGACTAATTCATACACATCATTTTGCAAAATGTATTGTTCAACAACCTCATTGTCAGGGTCAATTATCCAATATTCTTTTACTTTATGGGTTTCATAATCATCGTATTTAATTCCCCTATCGTGCTTTTTCGTACCTTTTGAAAGCACTTCAACAACAAAATCTGGTACTGGAAAAAGTGTTTGTGTTGGCGTAAAAACCTCTGATTTATCAGTATCAAAAAACACTAAATCTGGCTCATAATCATTACGAGTGAAAACGACCATAATTTTTTCTATGCCAACGAATCCTAATTTATGCTTTCTCACGTGTATATCCAATAAATGAAACAGAAGTCCATTCGCCTCATTATGCCTTTTCATAACGGGCGAATGCACAATCACTTCTCCATTGATGAATTCAACTTTCATGGATTCGTCTATATCATTATAAAATTTTTCTCTACGTACTCTTTCTTCCGCCAATTTAATTCCTATTTGCTGATGCAATAATGGAGCGTCTGCCAAATCCAAAATTTGTTCTATTAAATTTGCATGAATCATAATTCAGAATACTTTTTAATTTTGGCTTAAAGATAAACAATTTTCCTAAACCAACAAAAATATCAACCAACCCAAATAAAATTGCAATTTTCTAATATTACCAAATTTTATTAAGGTAAAAACAAAAAATACCAAATATTTTTTTGATTTTTGTATAATTTTAAGACTTTTCTCTAAGTCATAAAATCTCTAAATTTTAATTTTAACCGTTCACCCTTAACCGTGAACCGTTCCCCGATAAAACTATGGCACTATCTTACGTTCAAAAAATCAACAGTATTCTCATCGCCAATCGTGGCGAAATTGCAATCCGTATCATGCGGGCTGCCTCCGAATTGGGCATTCGCACCGTGGCGGTTTATACTTTTGAAGACCGTTATTCGCTCCACCGCTATAAGGCTGACGAAGCCTATCAAATCGGGAAGGATGATGAACCTTTGAAGCCTTATCTGGATATTGAAGGACTCATAAAAATTTGTAAGGAGAAAAAAATTGATGCCATCCACCCTGGTTATGGTTTTCTTTCTGAAAATGTAGGATTGGCTCGCCGTTGTCGTGAGGAAGGTATCAAATTCATTGGACCTTCGCCCGAATCAATGGAAGCATTGGGAGATAAAGTAGCGGCAAAAGTGGTTGCTCGTAAAGCCAACGTCCCGATGATTGAGGACTCAAAAGCGGAATTAATCAACGTTGATGTTGCTTTGAGCGAAGCCTTGAAGATAGGATTCCCCGTGATGGTAAAAGCTGCCGCAGGAGGCGGAGGACGTGGAATGCGAGTTGTACGTGAGGAAGAATCTTTCAGTAAAGCATTTTCCGAAGCGAAAAACGAAGCGAAAAATGCGTTTGGAGATGATACTATTTTCATTGAAAAATTCATCGACCAACCTAAACACATTGAAGTTCAGTTATTGGGTGATCAACACGGAAACTTAGTCCACCTATACGAGCGTGATTGTTCGGTACAAAGACGTTTTCAGAAGGTCGTAGAAATTGCTCCGTCTTTTGGTTTGAAAGAAGAAACTCGCAAGAAATTATATGATTATGCCATCGCCATCGGAAAGGCGGTTGATTATTATTGTGCTGGCACGGTTGAGTTCTTGGTGGATAAAGACGAAAACATATTTTTCATCGAAGTAAACCCTCGGGTACAAGTGGAACACACTATTACTGAGGAAGTTACAGGCGTGGACATCGTGCGGACACAGATATTAATTGCCATGAATTATAAACTTTCTGACAACGGAATTTATATTTTAAAGCAAGAAGACATACCACTCAATGGTTACGCCATTCAATGTAGAATCACTACCGAAGACCCAGCTAACGGTTTCAAACCTGACTTCGGGACAATTATCGCCTACAGAAATGCCGCAGGTTTTGGCATTCGTTTGGATGAAGGTTCGTCTTACCCAGGCGTAAAAATTTCACCTTATTTCGATTCAATGTTGGTGAAAGTTTCCGCTCGTGGACGTACTTTGAAAGGAGCTTCGCAACGTTTGGCTCGTGCCTTGACCGAATTCCGTATTCGTGGCGTGAAAACGAATATTCCTTTCCTCAGAAATGTAATTGCTCACCCCGTTTTCCAACAAGGCAAATGCGTGGTGCAGTTCATAGATTCGCATCCAGAATTATTCAATTTCCAAACTTCCAGAGACCGCTCTACGAAAGTTTTACGGTATTTGGGCGATGTAATTGTCAATGGAAATCCTGATGTAAAAGTAAAATTAGATAGAAATTTCAGAACCCCAGTTGTGCCTGCCTTTGACACTTTTAGCGAACATCCAGCGGGCAACAAACAGCTTCTGGACTCGATGGGGGCTGAAAAATTCTCAAAATACGTCAAAGAACAGAAACAAATTCTTTATACCGACACCACTTTCAGAGACGGACATCAATCGCTTTTGGCAACTCGTGTTAGGACGAAAGACATGATGGCGGTGGCAGAAAGTTATGCCAAAAATTTCCCTCAATTATTTTCAATGGAAGTTTGGGGCGGTGCCACGTTTGACGTAGCAATGCGTTTTTTGAATGAATCGCCGTGGAAACGTCTGCAAGAATTCCGTGAGGCAATGCCAAATATGCTTTTGCAGATGCTTTTCAGAGGGTCAAATGCGGTTGGTTATTCGGCTTATCCTGATAATTTGATTGAAAAATTTGTAGAAAAATCTGCCGAAACGGGGATTGACGTTTTCAGAATTTTTGATTCCTTGAACTGGATTGAAGCCATGAAAGTTTCTATCCGTGCGGTTCGTGAGCGTACCAATGCCATTGCCGAAGCCTCCATTTGTTACACGGGAGATGTTTTTACGAATGAAAAATATTCGTTGCAATATTACTTAGACATGGCTCGTGCTTTGGAAGATGAAGGAGCTAACATTCTGTGTATCAAAGATATGGCTGGATTGTTGCGTCCGTTTCAAGCTAATCTTTTGGTAACGGAATTACGTAAAATTTTGGATATTCCTGTGCATTTGCACACGCACGATACGTCATCAATACAAGCGGCATCGTACCTGAAAGCCATCGAGGCGGGCGTTGATATTGTTGATTGTTCGTTGGGGGCAATGTCGGGCTTGACGGCTCAACCCAATTTCAATTCCATCGTGGCAATGATGCAAGGACACGAGCGTGAATGTCCGATTGATTTGCCATTATTGAACCAATATTCAAACTATTGGGAGGACGTTCGCCAGATGTATTATCCTTTTGAATCGGAATTGAAAGCGGGTACGGCGGAGGTGTATGACAACGAAATTCCAGGCGGACAATATACCAATTTGCGGGGACAAGCGATTGCCTTGGGCGTGGGTGATAAATTTGAATTGATGAAGCATAACTATCACGAAGCCAACAAGTTATTTGGTGATATTGTGAAAGTTACGCCATCGTCAAAAGTGGTGGGAGACATGGCAATTTTTATGACTGCCAACTCCTTAACCGCCGAAGACGTATATGCTCGTGGGGCGACACTTTCGTTCCCAGAATCAGTAAAAGATTTCTTCAAAGGTGGCTTGGGACAGCCCTACGGTGGTTTCCCGAAACAGTTACAAGAAATTATCTTGAAAGGTGAAACGCCAATGACGGGTCGCCCGAATGATTCGATTTTGCCGATTGATTTTGAGAAAGATTTTGCCAATTTTCAAGCAAAATTCCCAGAAAATGAGCAAGGAGAATTGGATTATCTTTCGTATAAAATGTACCCGAAAGTATATGAAGATTATTACAAAAACCAACAAACTTACGGTGAAGTTTCGCTGATTCCGACTCCTGCATTTTTGTACGGTTTGAAACCAGATGAAGAGATTTTGATTACGATTGACGAAGGTAAAACCATCATTGTCAAATACTTAAACCAATCTGAACCAGACGAATCAGGTTTAAGAAATATTACTTTTGAATTGAACGGACAAGCTCGCAGAATCAAGGTTTTGGACAGAACTATCAAGGTTGTGAAAGCCCAATACGTGAAGGCTTCGGGCAAAGGTGATATTGGAGCTCCATTACAAGGACGATTGAGTAGAATTTTGGTAAAAACGGGCGATGAAGTCAAGAAAAATGCCCCTTTATACATCATTGAAGCCATGAAAATGGAATCAATCGTATCGTCTCCTTTTGAGGGAATTGTGGGCAGAATCGTCTTGAATGAAGGAACAGTTGTAGAGCAAGAAGACTTAGTTTTGACCGTAGAAGAAGCAAAATTACCCGAACCCAACAAAGACGAATATTTGTTTGTTTACGGAACATTACGCAAAGAAGCGGGCAATGAATTACACAAATTCATCGAAAAAAATGCTGAATTTGTGGGAATGGCAAACGCCCAAGGCAAACTGTATATGTTGGAAGAAGAAGGCTATCCCGCCTTCATAGCCACTGATAATCAGGCAGATACAACGGTTGGAGAATTATACAAACTAAATAGTCCCATCAAATTATTAGCGATTTTGGACGAATACGAAGAATACTTTGCCAACGACAACGTAAACAGCGTTTTCATCAGAAATATAATTGAAGTAAATTTTGAAGGACAACAAGTAGAATCTTATGCTTATGAATTTAACCGTTCTGTAGAGGGATTGAAGGAGATTGTTGGGGGGGATTTTATGGGTTTTTTAAGGAATATTCATTAACTTTCAAAAGTTTATAAAAAACGCTTGATGAACCCCTTTTTCATTGTTCAGGATTTTACAGTTAAAATTTTAATAAACTATGAAAATACTTATTACGTTGCTTTTAGTAACCTTCATGATAACTGTGGGTTGCAAGGATTCAATCATTTTAGATGAAAAACAATATTCTAACTGGGAATTAAGAGATATTTCGACAAATAACATTTCATGGACAAAGTTCAAATGGATAAATGGGAATTTAGGGTCAAAATTTTACGAACGAACTGGAATTTTTATACCCTGTAAGATTGACGTTCTTCAAAATATAGTAACATTTCAATTTGATACTGGTGCTGATTTGACTGGAATTTATGAAAATGCATTTAGTTCATTTTATGCGACCAATCCAGAACTTAAAAGCAAAGTCAAAATTCTAAATTCTTCATACAAGTATTATGAAAATTTATCTCTCACTTTTAATGGTTTCACAGCTTTAAACAAATCAGGTTATGTTTATAAAGATTTTGGAAGTATTCAACGTGTAAATACAAGCGACACAATTCATATAGGTACAATAGGATCAGATATTTTTCAAGATAAAGTTCTTCTAATTGACTATCCTAAACAACAATTTGCGATTTGTAATTCTGTTCCTTATAATTATGCTGATAATCTTATTGATATCACTCTTGATAATAAAGGAAGAGTAATTTTACCATTAAAATTAGGTAGTAAGTCCTTAAAAATTTTATTTGATACAGGGTCGAGTATATTTCCGATTATTACTGATGCAAATAAGATAAGCCTATTTTCAACATCAGCGGATGTTGATGTTATTCAGGTTTCATCTTGGGGTCAAATTCATAACGTTACAGGTAAAATCATAAATGACACTTTTACACTTGCTGGTGAAACTTATTCAAGTGTAAAAGCATACGCAAGTATAAAAAACTTATATACAGGAGAGAACTATGATGGCATAACTGGTAACGCATTATTTTGGGACAAGACAGTTGTGATTGATTTTAAAAATAAAAAGTTTGGGGTTAAGTAAAAAGGTGTTTGTATTTGAGACTGGTCGTAGGTTTTTACATCCGTGGCTGGTTTCCTACCAGGCATCGTGCGAAAGTAACATAAGTATTTGATTATCAGAAATTTATATTAATTTTTCAATTGCAGAGTTGCTCACGCATGATGTCTGGTGTTCCACCAAACTCGGGAGCATAATTAGCCTTAAAATTTAATGACATTCCTGTACGAAAATATCTACAAAGCAAGAATTATATTGTACGATTTTTTGGCTACCCCATGCTTTGATTTTATTCAAAATTATAATTTCAAATAATCTTTTTAGAGTTTGTGATTTAACGTTAACTTTTTGCAATTACCTTATTTATATCACTCGCCAAAGAAGGTCCTGCGTAAATAAATCCTGTGTAAATCTGAA
>JANXML010000130.1 GCA_025354645.1 Arcicella sp.
CGCAATATTTGAACCCACTTTTCCTGCTAAAACGATGCCCGTAATGGTCGGAGCAAATTCTAAAATAGTAGAGTCTCGCACGATTAAGCTAATGATATAATGAGGCACAAAAGGATTATCCAAATTGGCGGCAGTTTGCACACACGTAACCGCTCCCAAGAAGAAAGAAACGATAGAGACAATTAATAAAGAGCCAATTCCGATGAGTACGGCTTCGTCAAATACTAACCCAAAATAAACTTTAAACTTTTCTCTATTTTTAAATAATTTTCCAATAAAAATAAGATAACGACCTAATACTGACATTTTTTTGGTTTTAGAAGTTAAGGAACTGAAAGCAAATGATTTAACTTTACAACTCAATTACAAAGATAATGAACAAAACGATAGTAGTAACGGGTGGCACAAAAGGTATTGGCAGAGCCATCGTCGATAAATTTGCCCAAGAGGGTTTCACTGTATTAATCTGTGCGAGAACCGAAGAAGATAATCTTCCAGAAAACGTGCATTTTTTCAAAGCAGATATGTCCAAAAAAGCGGAAGTTTTGGCTTTTGCCAATTTTGTGAAAGCCACTGTAAATCAAGTAGATATACTCGTTAATAACACAGGATTCTTCTTGCCAGGGCAAATTCATAATGAAGAAGAAGGCACTTTGGAAGCCATGATTGAAACTAATCTTTACAGTGCTTATCACCTCACGAGAGCCTTAGTTGGTGAAATGATTGAACGCAAGGAAGGGTATATTTTTAATATTTGTTCAACGGCAAGTATCACGGCTTACACCAACGGAGGGTCATATTGTATCTCGAAATTTGCCATGTTGGGCATGAGTAAAGTATTGCGAGAAGAATTAAAACCGCATCATGTACGGGTAACGAGTATCTTGCCAGGGGCAACACTCACAAACTCATGGGCGGGCGTCGAATTGCCAGCCGAGAGATTTATTGCTCCCGAAGACATTGCCCAAGTGGTTTGGACGGCATTCAGTCTGCCCCATTCAACGGTTTTGGAAGAGATTTTATTAAGACCAATGTTGGGGGATTTGTAGGTACTATACTCATGGCATGATGAATTAAGTCATGCCATGAGTATTTAGTCATTATTTCTATATCGCTTGTCCGCCCGAAACCTCAATGCGTTGAGCATTTACCCACTTGGCATCATCAGTGCATAAAAAGGCTACCACGCCACCAATATCATCGGGTAAACCCACCCGTCCCAAAGCAGTTATTGAAGCGATATGCTTATTAACTTGTTCATTGTCACGAACTGCCCCACCACCAAAATCAGTCTCTATTGCCCCTGGAGCCACAATGTTTACCCTAATTCCTCTTTCACCTAATTCTTTTGCTTGATAAATTGTTAAGGTTTCCATGGCACCTTTCATAGAGGAATAAGCAGCATAACCTGAATAGGCAAATCTCGTTAAACCCGATGAAATATTGACAATTCCACCGCCATTGTTCATGAAATTCAAGGCTTTTTGAGCAAGAAAGAAAGTACCTTTAAAGTGAACATTTACTAATTCATCAAATTGTTCTTCCGTAGTGGTGGCAAAATAAGCGTAATGTCCAAATCCTGCATTATTGATTAAAAAATCAAATTTATCGGTATTGAAAGTATTTTTTAAAGCTGATGTTACTACTTGAAAGAAAGTGTCAAAACCTTTTGTATCTGCTGCATTGAGTTGAATGGCAACGGCTTTTTGTCCTAAATTTTCAATTTCTTTTACTACCGCTTCGGCTTCTTCTTTTTTGCTATTGTAAGTCAGAATTACGTCAAGCCCTTTTTTTGCAAGATTATGAGCCATGTTTTTCCCGAGTCCACGACTTCCGCCTGTTACTAAGGCAATTTTAGATTGTGTCATTTTTATGTGTATTTTGTTTTAAAAATTGATGACACAAAGTTGGCACAAAAAAATAGGGAATGGTTTGCGAAATTCAATCCGTTATTTGCGAAATTCAAATTTAACGAAATTCTATCTAAACCCTAATGGAGCCAGTGAAGTTTGTTTTTTGAAGAAATTTGAAAAATGTGCTATTTCTTCAAAACCTAAGCAATAGGCAATTTCGGATATATTCCAATCGGTTTGTTTTAATAGAATCTTCGCTTCTTTGATGATTCTTTCACTGATAATATTGGTGGTTGTTTTACCTGTATTTTCTTTCAAAACCTTGTTTAAATGATTAACGTGTACCGCCAAACGGTCGGCATAATCTCTGGCAGTTCGTAAGTTAAGTTTTTGCTGAGGAGATTCTATCGGGAATTGACGTTCTAATAATTCTAAGAATAAGGAAGACACCCGAGCAGAGGCATTATGCGTAGGATGTAAGGCTGTTGCGGGTTGAAGTTTCTGTCCATAATGAATTAATTCTAATACATAATTCCATAGTAAGTCATATTTAAAAGCATAATCAGAAGACATTTCTTTATACATCTTCTTGAAAATGAGACTAATCTCTTCAACATCTTCTTTCGAGATTTGAAAAACGGGATAACCATCCGCCCTAAAAATAGGCAAATTATCCAAGCTAAAATTGCTTTTATTTTTCATTAAAAATTCATCCGTGAATACGCAAAAATATCCTGTTTGGTCATTATCCTGCGGCACATAATGATAGGGAATTTTGGGCGTAGCAAATAAAAGCCCCTGATTTTCAATATTAATTACTTTATCAGCATATTCAACTTTATTTTTACCAATAACCAAACTAATTTTATAATATGCCCTTCGATTGTAAGGCATTGGAGGATTTGATTTATGTTTTTCTCGTAAATCGGCAATATTAAAAACATTAAAATGCCCAATTTGTTTGATATATTCCTGTGGTAAAAGAGACTCCATATTCTCCATTCCAACAGATATATCTTGATAGAATTGATCAATAGTTATGATTTCCATATTTGAATTTTATTTGCAAAATTCAAATGTACAAAATAATTTATTCAAAATGATTCGTTTGTATTTTAAAACGCAATTCCCAATTCCAAACCAAAACTTGGAGCTTGCAGTTTTGAAGAAACTCTTTCCAATTTATTAAGAAAACGGGGTTTGTAGGAGTCAATTCCTAATTGTTCGAGTGAAGAGAAATCGGTAGTTTTTAGGTCATTTTGACGAGTTACAAGAATCCAATAAGCAAATTTAGCTCTAATAAAAAAGGTTTCGGTTTTATCTAACCATAAGGTTTTTTCGATGACAGGTCCCGCCACAATTGTATTCATAAACGCTTCGACGACTTTATTTTCATAAGCATTTTTCACTTCCGCAGAATAACTCAATAATGATTCTATGCCAGAAGCTTCTTCGGGTAAAATGCCTCTGGTGATGTTTTTTGGCGTATCTCTAATACTGGCGTTGAAGGTTTGGGCGGTTAATCCAACAGCTATATTTTTGCCAATGTCCATTTTGAGTTCTCCACCAAATTGAATTTTCGGTTGAGCGGAAACTTTTAAATATTCTAATTCATCTACGTATTCATTTTTCACTTTTTGTAATACATAAAATACAGCATCTTGATAGCGTTTTGGCGTAAATCCTACAAATCCACCTAATTGCAGATGTTTGTATTTCAATTCGTAACCAACATGAACCCGCAACGGAATTTGTGATCCTGCATAGATATGATGCTGAAAATCAGAGGCTTCTGAATAAACATGAGCCGTATTTTGAGAAAAAACTGAAAAGTAGGAGAGGGCTAAAACTAATAAAAAAATATTTTTCATAAATTTTAAGATAAGATTTACTAACAATTCAAAAACGTATTTTGTTGAATCTTAGTACAAAAATAGGGTTTACAAATCAAACTATGCTGATTTATAAACCCTATTTTAGGTAAATCTTAAAACGATAATCCCAGTTCTAAGCCAATACTTGGTGCTTGAAATTGTGAAGAAATTTTATCTATTTTATTAATGAAGAAGGGTTTAAATGTATCAATCCCTATCAATTCTGAAGTCGTAAAGTCTTGATTAATTAAATCATTCTGACGGCGAGCCAAAAACCAATAGGCAACTTTTGTTTTGATAAAGATAGTATTATTGGGATCTAACCAAAAGGTTTTTTCAAGGACTGGACCCGCTAAAATAGTATTCATGTAGGCATCCACTTGCTTGGTTTCATAAATATTTCTGGCATCGGGTTGATTATTCAGAAAGCCGTCAATGTAGATTAAATTTTCTGGTAAAATTCCAGCTGTAATACCTCTGGGCGTGTCTGTGATGGTTGCATTGAATGTTTGAGCGGTTGCTCCAATAGAAATCCCTTTACCTAAATCTAATTTGAACTCACCTCCAAATTGAATTTTTGGGTTCGCAAAATTCTTTAAATAGTTAAGTTCACCTTTGTATTCAGGTTTAATTTTTTGCAAAATATCAAAAACTAAACCTTGATAATTTTTAGACATTAATCCAACAAAACCGTTGATTTGCAAGCGTTTATATTGCATTTCATAACCCGCATGAACACGCAAAGGAAACATAGTACCCACAAAAATTCGATGATGAAAATTAGCGTTATCGGAATATTGAGCAAATGTTGAAAAAGAGGAAATAAATAAGATTAAGAGGAAAATTTTCTTCATGAGTTTGTGTGAAATAGTTAAGGAATTGTTATCACACAAAGATAATGCTAACCAAGAGAAAATGCTTGCCGTATTATAAATTTTACTCCAATTTTAAAATTAGAACACTAAATTTACGGAAACATTTCATTCTGTTGAAGGCTTCCTTTTTAACTAAATATTTATACTAAAACAGGCTTCACAACCTTCCCCGCCACATCTGTCAAACGATATCGTCTGCCTTGATGTTTGAAGGTCATTTTTTCGTGGTCTATGCCCATGAGGTGCATAATGGTTGCTTGAAAGTCGTGTACGTGTACGGGGTCTTTGGCAACATTATACCCAAATTCATCGGTTTCGCCGTAGCTAAATCCCTTCTTTACGCCCGCACCCGCCATCCAAACTGTGAAACATCTTGGGTGGTGGTCACGTCCGTAATTGTCGGGAGTCAGTTTTCCTTGTGAGTAATTAGTACGTCCAAATTCACCTCCCCAAACCAACAGCGTATCGTCCAACATTCCTCTTTGTTTCAAATCTTTCAACAAAGCTGCCGAGGCTTGATCAACGTGTTTCGTAATTTTTGCCATTTCAGAAGGCAGGTTTCCGTGATGGTCCCAACCTTGATGATATAATTGAATAAATTTCACATCTTTCTCCGCTAATTTTCTGGCTAACAGGCAGTTAGCGGCAAATGTACCAGGCTTACGGGCATCTTCGCCATACATATCAAAAATATAATCGGGTTCTTTCGAGATGTCCAAAGTTTCTGGAACAGAGGTTTGCATTCGATACGCCATTTCATATTGGCTCACTCTCGAATTGATTTCTACGTCTTTTACGTGATTAAACTGTTCGTGTTGTAGTTTTCCCAAATAATCCAACATTCGTCTGCGAGCGGTTCTGTCCATGCCGTTGGGGTCGTTCAGATACAGCACAGGGTCTTTGCCCGAGCGAAACATAACACCTTGATGTTCAGACGGTAAGAAACCATTTCCCCATAATTTTGCGTAAAGAGGTTGGTCGCCATTGTTGGAACGAGACAACAATACGCAAAAATTAGGTAGATTTTTGTTATCAGAACCTAAACCATACGAAATCCAAGAACCAATACTCGGACGACCCGCTTGTTGATTGCCCGTCTGGAAAAACGTAACGGCAGGGTCATGGTTGATGGCTTCGGTATTAAGGGTTTTGATGAAAGTTATTTCATCGGCAATTTGTTGATGATAAGGCAAATAATCACTTATCCACGCCCGAGACTGTCCATTTTGACGGAAAGGCACTTTGCCCATCGCCAAAGGGAAAGATTTTTGATAAGCCGACATCCCCGTTAGGCGTTGTCCACCCCGAACAGAATCAGGCAATTGTTGCCCAAACATTTGTGTTAGTTTGGGTTTATAATCAAATAAATCCAACTGAGAAGGAGCCCCCGATTGAAACAAATAGATAATTCGCTTGGCTTTCGGAGCAAAGTGTGGACCTTTGAAACCGTCTCCCGCAAGAGCTTCCATCGGATTCAACAATGACCCCAAAGCCGCCGCCCCAAGCGTTAAGCCCGACTTGAATAAAAATTCACGACGGCTCAATTGATGTTCTACTTCTTTAATGTGATTCATATTTTTATCGGTAAACGGTGAACGGTAAATGGTGAACGGTTTCGAGAACGATTCAAATAAGTACCTCACTCTTTTTATTTTAACGATTAATAATTTTCTAATTCAGTACACTGTTTAATAAGTTTCCTACACAAAAATTAGAATAGGATTGCGAAACGTCGCACCGTTCAGATTATCAGGAATGACAGAATTCTTTCTTTCAATCCTGTCGTATCGTGTAAATCCAATAAATCCTGTTCTGAAAAATACCAGAAGACTTATTAAATAGTGTATTCGATATTTTTGCAGTATTCTTCTCGCACAAATCCGTTCATCATTCACCGTGAACCGTTTACCGCCTAATTACCGTTCCATCAAAATTTATCAAGGTCATTGCCAAAACAGTATTTGCCGCTAACTCGTTCTGGTTCAGGGTTTTATCTACTTGTGATTCCCCAATACTTAATAATTCTTTCACTCGTTTTGGATTTTTCTGAATATCGGATAATTCTTCTTGATACATTTCTTTCAAAATACTGACTTCTTCTTTTCTCGGATAACGTGATTCCATCGCCTTGTATGCCAGCGTGATTCTTCCTTCGGGCGTTATGCCGCCTTCTCGCATCATCCGCTCGGCTAATTTTCTTGCCGCTTCGTTATATTGCGGGTCATTCATCATTACCAAAGACTGCAAAGGCGTTGAAGTTTTCTGACGTTTCACCACACAAAAATACCTTTCGGGAGCATCAAAAGTAATGGCAGAAGGTGGTGGCGAAGACCGTTTCCAAATGGTGTACATTCCTCTGCGGTACAACGAATCACCATGATTTTGTTTGTATGAAGTAACATTACGAGTTGCCAAGGCTTCCCAAATACCAGCGGGTTGATAGGGAAAAACGCTGGGTCCACCGATTTTTTCAACCAACAAACCGCTTCCTGCCAAAACCGCATCACGGATTTGTTCGTGGGCGTAACGATAGGTTGAACTACGAGCCAAAAGTCGGTTTTCAGCATCTATTTCCATCAAATCCTTCCGTTTTTCGGATGATTGTTGATACGTTGCCGACATCACAATCAGCTTTTGCATCGCTTTCACGTCCCAACCTGACTCACGAAATTGTGTAGCGAGCCAATCCAATAATTCGGGGTGCGTAGGCATTTCGCCTTGATTTCCGAAATCGTCAGAATTTTTTGAAAGTCCAAAACCAAAATACGTTTGCCAAAAACGATTAACCGCCACACGAGCAAAAAGCGGATTTCGTTCATCCAAAAGCCATTGAGCTAAACCTTCACGATTGCGGGGGAATTTATCATCAAAAGGAAGAATTCTATTAATAACTCCGTAGCTAACCTCCTCACCCAGAGCATCATACGCTCCACGATTGAGAATATAGGTCTTGCGTAAAACCTTACGTTCGCTCATGGACATCACCTCTTGTACGTCCGTAACCATTTCGGTTTCAATGCCTCTGAGTTTTTTAAGATTACGTGAATAAGCCTCAAAATAAGGGTCAAAATTTAGTCGGTAATAATCAAATAATTCTTTTTCTTTGGCTTCTGTCCAATCTTCACGGGGCGTTTTCAAGATGCTTGAAATCTGTTCAGAATTTTTGGCAATGCCTTGTATTTCGATGGGAGCTAATTGGCGGGTATAAATCTTAAATTCGTCCACGGCAAGATAATTTATCGTTCTGCCCCTAAACTCTTTACCCATCATTAATGGCATATCTGTCCATCTGTCCCAGTGGGATTTTTTTTCACCATACACCATAGATTTGGTCAAATTATCCGTCAAAAGATTTCTTTTCAACTCCAACCCATTTCTGAAAATCTTAATACCCGATGCCTTGCTACTACCATCATACGTAAGCGTAATATTCTGCCATTCGTTGTAGGTAATTTTGTCTGTCGTAATCATGTCAATGCAATTTGAGGGATACACATAACTAAACGTAATTTGCAAAGCTCCATCTTTCAAAAGGTCGCAACGATACCCTCTGAATCCCTCAAACTCGCCATTAGAACTATTATAAATTGTTCCGTTATCGCCTTTTTTCAAAGGATTTACCCATAAACTAATTGAAAAAGGCTGATTTCTTTCAAAATCCAAAGACTTGTGAAAATCAATGCCACAATCACCATTTAATAACAATCCGTTACCAACTTTACCTTTAATAAACTTAGGTCGAAAATCCCAATCGCCTGATATAAAGCCATTTATAGAATCAACCTCTATGTTTGGATAACCCGAAGCATTTTCCTCCCACACCTTTACGTCTTTTTTCAATTTATCATCGTGCTTTGTTATTTTACGCAAAACATTTCTCTCAAAGGGAAAATGAGCTATCAAATTTTTATTACTTACCGCAAACTTTGCAGGCTGTTTTTGAGCCTCCACAAGCCATTTTTCAAATCCTTGTTTATAAACGGGCTGATAAGGTTGAATTGCTCTTTCCTGCGGAGCAATTTTACTTCTGATAAAAGCTAATTTTTTCTCAATATCTGGCGTTGGCAACAGCACAGAAGGCGATGCTTCACCGTTGTAAGGAACAATTCCAGTTTCGTTATTATTATTAAAAAAAGCCGAAAGTTGATAAAATTCTTTCTGAGCGATGGGGTCATATTTGTGGTCATGGCATCTGGCACATTCCACCGTTAAGCCTAAAAATGCCTTACCAAATAACCCTACACGGTCAATTACGTATTCGGTGCGATATTCTTCATCCACTACGCCACCTTCTTGGGTCTGTGGATGATTACGTAAAAAACAGGTTGCTAATTTTTGTTCACGGGTAGCGTTGGGCAATAAATCACCCGCTAATTGATAGGTTACAAATTTATCGTAAGGCAGATTTTTATTGAACGAATTAATCACCCAATCACGCCAAGGATAGACGTTTCTCATGCCATCGTCTTGATACCCGTGTGAATCAGCGTAACGAGCCAAATCTAACCAATCAACGCCAATTTTCTCTCCGTAATGCGGTGATTTCAACAATCTATCCACCACTTTTTCATAAGCATTGGGGGCATTATCTTTCAAAAAATCATCTAATTCCTTCACCGTGGACGGCAAACCCGTAATATCCATTGATACTCTACGCAACAAAGTTTCCTTGTCTGCTTGAATGGAATGTTTGATTTTCTTCTCTTCTAATTTCTGTAAAATAAAATTATCAATCGGATTTTTTACCCACTGATTTTCAGATACTTCTGGCACATCTGGATTTTCAATCTTAGCAAACGACCAATGTTCTTTATATTCTGCTCCTTGTTTTATCCACTTAATCAACAACGCTTTTTCCTCACCCGTGAGTGTCAGGTTAGACTTGGGCGAAGGCATCATACCCTCGGGGTCGTGCGAGAGGATTCTTTTCACCAATTCACTTTTATTGATATTACCCGACACAATGGCATGATTACCACTTTTGAGTTTTTCAGTTGCTCCATCAAAAGTGACCAATTGCAAACCCGCTTCAACTTTGGTTTTATCTGGTCCATGACATTTAAAACATCTATCCGAGAGAATTGGCTTAATATGTAGATTATAATCCACTGTTTCGGGGAGCTTATCTTCAAAAGCCAATACCTCGGCAGGAATTTCATTTCCACCGCAATTCATTAAAATGAAGCCTAAAATTATGATTGAAATATGAGTTAATCTTCTGATTTTCATGTGTTTAAGGTCTTTCAAAAATATCAATGTAAATATAATTTTTTTTTGTAATAACTCAAGTGGTAAGTTGTTGATAAGATATGAAAAAGCATGATTTATACTCACAGAGCATGGCAAGAAATTTTACTAACGATAATTTACCAGAGCCATCGCTTTCAGTTGAAAATTGAGAAAATTAATTATATTAGTAAAATTTCTTGCCATGCTCTGTGAGTATAAATCATGCTTTTTCATATCTTATCAACAACTTACCACTTGAGTTATTA
>JANXML010000170.1 GCA_025354645.1 Arcicella sp.
GTTGTGCCTTCATAAGCATTGCCAGCCACTTCACCCACTAACGAAAAACGATTTGAAAATCCATATTCAACCCTGATTCCAGATGTACCTCCACCATTATCAGTTGAAGTATTTTCAAATCCAATCAATCCTCCTCCTATCACCCCTATACGCAGGAATGCAGGCTTCAATGGATTAAACAAAACCTTTTTCTTAGTCGAATCTTTCTGTACTTTTTTTCCCAGAACTGACCCAAAAACGGGTTCAGATTTTGGCGTTTGGGCGAAACTCTCGACGCTAATTCCAACAAGTACAAGGATAATTGATAATTTTAAAGTGTTCATGAAAATTGTTGATTAGATATTTAAAAAAACGGGATTTCTACTTCCCAAAACGATAACTAACACCCACACGTCCACCCAAAACAGTTGGAGTGGCTATATTATTGTTATTTACATTATTATCTTTCACTAACTGTGTATGAAAATAAACTTCTCCATTTAAAGCTAACTTATTGGAAATCATAACGTTAATGCCAGTATTTAAACCCAGTAAATGCATTATTGAATCCTGAGAGCGTGTTTCATCTTGTTTAGTTTGGTCATCAAAGTGATAGCCAGCATCAAAAAGATTTGGTAATTGTAAATGCCAACTTGCCCCAAAATAAGGTTTTATTTTTTCACTGAACAGCAAATTATACCTTCCCCCAATTCCAATCTTTGTAACGGAAAGTTTTGGAATTTCAAGCCTATTAGGTTGTTTTCCGTTTGGTTTTGGTTCTTTTGGCGGAGGGAAATGTACCATACCGTCTTTTCTGTCATAATCGAAAGAAAGATTACTTTGTTGTAAATCAAGTACCACTCCCCATCGTTCTTTACCTTTGCTATTGTTATATCCCAAAACCGTTCTAAAACCAAAATCACTACCTCCACTATGGTCAAAATCATTCCCAATTGGCTTTTGGATTCCCCCCAAAATACCAACAGTTATAGATTTTGGAATCAAAGAAAAGTGATTATTTTCTTCTAAGGAATCTTCTGGAAACTCAATGACTTTATACTTAGATAAATCAGTATCTACTCCAAGATTTGTAGAATTCAGTATTGGATTTTTACCTAATAATTTATTAATTCCAACATATTTCTCTCTCTCCGTAATCCCTTGATTCTCAGTAAAGTTATCTCCATATTTTTGGTAATAAATATTGTTTAAATTATTGGCTAAGTCTTGATTTTCCGTTTGAATTTCTTTAACCGTTTGTCGAATAACTATCTGTTTATAAATGGTGTCATAAATCATAATTTTCTGTGGACTAATTTCGGGCAAAACATTTTTATGTTCATACACACTCACGAGTCGATTCTCCAATGACCTCACCTGTTGTCGTGTTTGATTTAATTGGTAATATAAAATGCCAGAAATCGCCATCAGTATTCCACCCAAAGCAGGCAAAGCCCACAACAATCTTGTGAATTGTTTTTTAAGGTCGTGTCGGTCTAATTGTCCTTCTAAATTCCGCCAATCTTTATCAGCAAAATTTGGGAGATTAGAACCAAATAATTTGTCAAAATCATCTTGTTCGTTCATGTCATTTAATACGATTGTCTCAGAACCATCGAAGAAAATATTTTTTACGAATATCCACCATCGAACAACGGTCATCGAAATATTTATAACTCATTAATCAAAATCAACTCCTGCAATTTTTTTCTTGCTTTATGTAAATTTGAAAGCGACGTTCCAATGGAAACGCCCAACATAGCGGCAATTTCTTTATGCTCATAACCTTCAATCACATATAAATTAAAAACGGTTCGGTAGGAGGGAGACAGTTGTTGAATCAAATGTCCAATCTCTTCAACTGAAAACTTACCAAATAAATCTAACTCAAAACCAACTTCTTGTGCTTCCACCAGTTCAGAAGTAGGCACATTTTGATGAGATTTTCTGAGATGATTAATGCAAGTGTTTATTAAAATCCGCTTGAACCAACTCACAAAAGGATACTCGGGTTTATATTGTTCAATGTTTGTAAAAACTTTCATAAAGCCATCATTCAATAATTCTCGGGATTCTTCAATATCTGCCACATATCGCAGGCATACAGATAACCCGAAGCTGTAAAAACTTTCATAAAGTTCCCGCTGTGCATTTCTGTCGTTCTTCCGACATTTTTTTAGAGTTTCTATTAATTCTTCAGTCCCCATCTACACAAGATTACAAGAATCCCATTGAAACTATTGCTTACCAATAAAATTTTTCTTGAAATATTATTTTACTCACCAACGAACCTCCAATATTATTGTTTCATTATCATTCAAAACTTCAATACCCATCGTTGTTTCAATTGTGTTTTTGTTAAAAGTTTGAATAATTCGTTCGATTTTCAATCATTTCTTTTTGAAAAGCAACCACAATTTCAACCGTATATATGATAATTTGAAAATATGCGTTCATTTTAAATAATTACTTGTAAAGTTGTATATGTTTTAGATTTAAGATTATCAATTTATCAAACATTATTCTAAAGCATCAAACTGCTGATTGTCAACGACTTAATGTCTTAAAATCAAAAAATTTCCTGACTTGAACTCATTTTCCTGACGATATTTCTGATTTTCCTGATACGTAGTTATGAATATACGATTCTCAGGCAGTTTGAATTCTATATTTTAATTGGATAAAATGCCTAAAATTTAACATTTGATAAAAAATACTCAAAAATTTGTTATTCTAAAAATATCTTCTAATATTTGCAGATGAAAGCATACAAAGTACGGAAAGCCTTCGCTCGCATTTAAAAATTATACTTTTCTCGAATTCCTTCTTATACCTTAAGTGGTATCCATGTCTATTGTTACCAAAATTTTGGAGATAAACATTCAGACGATTTCTGTTTTTTATTAATTGATTATTGCAGATTTTTAACAAAGTCTGATGGAAAATTTTTGGCATAATTTTCGCTAAACTCGCATGACTCAATTTTATGTTAAATATATTGAGTTTATCGAAGGATGATATAGTTTAATTATTTAAAGTTTATCATTTGCACAATGCGAATATGGCATTAATTGGTTTATTATCAATGTTTTAGTGCATTGTATTTATTGAATTGTAATAAACTATAAAAAAATGTGTCTTTTTGGCACAATTTTGGCGTATTATTCATAGAATCATGGTCTAAACTGCTTTGATTTGATTTACTCTTTCTGGCTTTATGCCTTAAAATCGCATAATTACCTTATAAAAGAGTACCGTAGCCCAAGTAGAAACAGGATAGAAAACTATTAAATAAGCAACAGATGAAAGGAACTTTTACGTTCACTGATGGTGCAAGCAACCAAACGAACTTAACTAAAACATCCAATTCGGAAGCGAAAGGAAGTATATTTCCCTTTGCCCAAGATTTTTTTAGAAAAGTCAAACAATTATTTATTCAAGAAGAAATGATTGAACCGATAATTGAAACTGCCTTTATTGAGGAATCAGTAAATCATTTAACATCTCAATTAATTTCAGATAGAAATACTTCGATTGAGGAGGCTATTCCTGATATTGTGATTAAGAAAAAATCACATTCTTCGCAATTAAATTATCAATTAAACATACAGCAAATGAATCTTTTTACTTACCTGAAACGAGCGATTACCGGTAGTGAGCAGTCGCTTCATGGACAGTTTTTGGAGCAATTCAAGAATTTTCTATCGGTAATAGTCGGAACCGCCTCCGATAATGATGCTCCTCTTGGCTCTGCTAAGCGGAATTTTGGCATTTTATCGAATTTGGGTGGCTCAAACCTACTCAGTACTAAGATATTCAATCAAGCAGCCATGCGATCGTGGGCGAGTGTGTTGTTTTTGACGTTGTTCACAGCGTTTGGAACGTTGGCACAAAATGCCTCCACAACCGCACAACCTGACGTTTCGGTTAAGAAAACAATAAATAACCAAAGTCCATCGCTTGGACAGAAAGTAACTTACACAATCAAAGTAAGAAACGACGGCACTGTAAAAGCTACTGGGGTTGTTCTTACTGATACGCTTCCTGTTGGTGTTAGTTTCGTATCGGTAAGCGTTGGCGGCATTGGTTCAACCACTAATTCCACAACTGCGGGTGTAACAACCATCGTTTGGAATATTGGTGAAGTGCCAAACAATGCTACTGACTTAACGATGACAATTGTTGCAACAGTAGTTAAAAGAGGTCTGTTTTTTAATACCGCAGAAATTACGAGCGAATCTGAAATTGATTTAGATTCCACACCTAATAATCACAAGATTAATGAAGATGACCAAGATGCGGTATGTTTTTCTGTGGAAGATTATTTTTATAAGGGAGAGACATCCACTTCTGTTCTTCCAGCGGGTTATACAAATGTAAAATGGACTAAAAGGGTTGGAGCAACAGGTACGAAAGATACGATAAGAGCCACCACTCCAGGGGTAGAATTGTTAGCAAATGGTAATTTAGTAATTAAAGATATTACAGCTTACACTGAATTTGAATTTTTTGCAAATAATAAAAATTGTCCTGTTTCAGGATGTTGTCCAATCAAATTTATTCCTGGTCCGCTTGGGTCAATTGGTGATTTTGTTTTCACTGATTTGAATAAAGATGGAATTCAGGATGCGGCGGATACTCCACTTGGAGGTATAAAGGTTATTCTTTATCAGTTAGATACAGATGGAGTGACCTACGTTAAAGCTGATTCAACCACTACTGGTACAACGCCAACAACACTCGGAAAATATTTATTTGATTCACTCTTAACGGGTTCATATAAAGTAAGATTTATACTTCCTTCGGGTTCAACATTCTCTCCAACAGGAGCAGGAACACCAACAACAGATTCTGATGCTGGCACAAATGGTTTTTCAGGAGTTATTAGCATTAATGTTGAAGGAATTGGAATTGCAAAAGATAATCCAACGATTGATGCTGGAATTATTGGCAATACAGGCTCGATTGGAGATTTTGTTTTCCGAGATGATAATCAGAACGGTATCCAAGATGCTGGCGAACCTGGAATTGCAGGAGTTAAAGTAAACTTGTATAAAGGAACAACTTTCCAGACTTCAGTAACAACTGATGCAAATGGTATATATACTTTTGGAGGTTTGGCTTCGGGAGCCTACCAAGTTGAAGTGGAAGCTCCTGTTCAGAGTAAATTCACAAAAGCAAATCAAGGAACGGATGATAAAAAAGACAGTGATGTTGGTGCAAATGGAAAAAGTCAAATTATTAATATTGACGTAACCAAATTGGCAACTGACACACTTCGTAATAATCCACAAATTGATGCTGGTATAATTCCATTGGGTTCAATTGGAGATTTTGTTTTCAATGATAATAATGGGAATGGTATTCAAGACGGTGTAGATACAAAAATTGTTGGTTTGAAAGTAACACTCACTGATATGAACGGTGTTATTCTTACTTCAACAACGACTGATGCTGACGGTAAATATGAATTTATCGTTCCATCGGGAATGTATTTTGTGATTTTTGACAAACCAACAGGCTCAACTTTCTCTCCAGCTGGTGCGGGAACTAATGTTGCCTTAGATTCAGATGCTGATGCAACTGGAAAATCATCAAAAATTACGATTGATGCTACTAAGCCAGTTGGCGACCCAGCCCGTAATAATAAAGACGTTGATGCTGGTTTAATTCCAAATAAAGGAACAATTGGAGATTTTGTCTTCACAGATTCTAACGGGAATAACAAGCAGGATGCTGGTGAGCCAGGAGTTGTTGGAGTTAC
>JANXML010000173.1 GCA_025354645.1 Arcicella sp.
AGTATCTATGCAAAGAATTTAACCTGATTATTCCCATCAAAATCAAGCGGTTAGCCGTCCAAAATAGACAAAGAGACATCTTAACCCAAGCCGAAATGGAAACCCTTTATCAAGCCACCGAATCGGATTACTTGGGCATTCGAGACCGAGCCACGTTGAGTTTATTCTACGGTTGCGGATTAAGAAGCTCCGAGGGTATTAAATTGGAACTCAACGACCTCCTTTTTGAACGTAAGTTAATCCATGTAAGACGGACAAAAAACCGTAGGGATAGACTCGTTCCCATGACGGAAAGCGTGAAAAATGACCTACAAAATTACCTACTTTACAGCCGTCCTTACCTCCATAAAAAGCAAACGGGTAATCACTTTTTAGTCAGTCGTCGGGGGCATCGCCCCAATGGTGATGGGTTGAGATACCGCTTATTAAAACTGATGGAAACGGCAAATATAGAGCTGTCGGGTAGAGCGATTGGTTTACACAGTTTACGGCACAGCATCGCCACCCACTTTTTGCAAAAAGGCATGAAATTAGAAGACATAAGGCAGTTTTTAGGACATCTGAGTTTAGAAAGTACCCAAATATATACCCACATAGCCCATGAAATACAATAAATATTTAGACGGTTACGAGGCTTATTTACGAACCCTATTCAAAGATGAAACCAATCCCCCAAAGTACAGAAGAATGGTCGAAAAGTTCTTGGATTGGGTGGATGAAAACGGTATTATTCAAGTCAAATACCCCGAACTAATGGCATACATTAGGCATTGTCGGGAGATACAAATTCAAGCCCTAAGAATCAATGTCTATCTCCGAAGTATTAGGCACTTTTTTGATTATTTACAAGAAGCCAAAAGCCTTTTTTTAAACCCAATTATCAACTATAATCCAGCCTTGGGCATCCAAATAAAGGACGTATTCCACAGCCTTAGAGCCGATTATCTCAGCCAAGAAGAACTTGAAAAACTCATGGAAGAACACCAAGGAAAGCACCGTATTATGTTGGGCTTATTGGTTTATCAAGGTCTGAAAATCAATGAGATAGAGAAATTAGAGAAGATACACTTTGACTTGAAAAAAGGGACGGTTTACGTGCCTAAAAGCATCCGAAGCAACAGCCGAATCTTGAAATTAGACGCTAATCAAGTTTATGAACTCATGGAACACCTTTTCGCCTTGAAAACGGATAGAATCTTAGGCTGTCCACTCACCAATCAAGGAGCAAAACTTTGCAAAGACTTACGAAAAATCAACCCAAAAGTAAGAAATCCCCACCACCTGAGAGGGTCAAGAATTAGCTATTGGGTACGCAATTATGACCTGAGAGAAGCCCAATATTTAGCGGGACATAACACCATCGCAGGCATAGAAGAATATCGAAAAATGAACGTGGAAGACTTGGCTAATGAGGTCAATAAATATCATCCTCTGAATTAGAAAGTCCAATAAATCGGCAGATGTTCAGTTACCAAAAAGCCCCCCGCACAAGGCTCACGCACACCCCCCGCACGAGCCTAAGCTATATTAACATAACAGCTTTTTATGCAACTCCTCACTACACTACACGGCTACGCCAGTTTCGTTTCGTTGCGGGATTGCATAAATCAATTATGTTAAATAGCCGCTCAACCCTACGCTCCCCAACGCTCAAATCGGCAGATGTTCGTGTTTAAATGGGGAAGAATCCGCATCGGCGGTCCGACCCAAACCCCTCGGGCTTTTCTGTCATGGTTTTTGCTGACCCACCGCTCAGGGAAAAAAAGAAGGGCATTCAGCCCGTTCTTTTTTTCCCTTGCCCACACACGCAAAAAGCCACGCCAGAAAAGCGTGGCAGATGTTTATGTTTAAATGGGGGCTTCTCCCCCAAACCCCCGAACCTTCGATTAGTCGTGCGATGCTGACTAAATCTTTGCCAAAAATAACATCAAACCCCAGCATCACCCGACCAATCGAAGGGCGAAACCCCAACGCACGAGTAGGAAACGATTTTTTTTTCAATTGAAAAGGAAAAAGTATGTAAATTTAGGCTCTTGACGTTCTTTGATTCAATGGTGGAGTTTTCAAGGGAAATTTAGGCGAGTTGATACCTAAGTTAATAATAATCCAATCAGATTTATTGACCCCGATGGCATGGCGAGTGAAGGTTTTGAATATTCTAATGGATATTCAACATCTAACAGTAGAGATGAAACAGGGGCGGTTACGCATGAGGGGGCGTTTTTGACTTCTGGTGATGGTGATGGTGGTGGGGATAAGCCGAAAGTTAATACTGATGAAAAATCCAGAAATCAAATATCTAATTATTTTTCTTTCAATTTGAAAAAGTTGAAAAATTATGCAAGTGGTCTTTCTGACCGAGTATCAGATTTTAAGAATACTAACTTGATTATTTACGGAAATGGAAAAGCAAGTGATAATTTTTTTAGTGGAGAATTTAAGAAAGGAGGAAAAACGGTAGTAATAGATTTAGGAAAAGATAATCAAATATTTTGGCTAATGTCTATTTATGCCCCTTCAAGGCAATTTGATGATGGTGGCATTCCTAATTTGATTGATTTATTTGGAGATAATCATCCTATTTTACAAAATGAAGACTATGTTGAGTCAAAAGAATTTGATGGGCTATACAAGAACATTAATCAATCAAAATATGTAGGTCATGAAAAAGGTTATGTAGAATATACTGGAAATTATTATCTTCCTGTCAGTGCATACAATAAAACTAATGCGGAGTATAGGTATTTCTTAATCGGAGTATCACAGCAACAAGCTAAATCGGGAATTTATAAAGAAATATTAAATAAATATAAATAAAATGAAATTAAAGATATTATTGAGATTCATGTTAATGGTTGCTTTTATTATTGGGTGTGGTAATAAAAAAACTTTACAAATGACCGAAGAAGAGATTAACACTTTGGATTCTCTTGGGTATAAAGTTTATCCATATAAAAAAGATAAACAAGGAAACTTTTACCTTGATACTTTGGATAATAAATATCTTGATACAATTCGTAACATCAGAAGGACACGTTGAAAAGCGTATGCTCAGACTGGATATATTGATTTGATTCATCGTCAATTTGACCCGCAAACGGGGCGTTTTACAAGTCTTGACCCCGTTATTGAAGGGCAGGAGCATTTAAGTTTGTATCAGTATTTTGCCCTTGCAGGTGTTCCTTTTGAGCAAAAATCTTGGCGTGCCGTTGTTTGAGTTTTCTCAAACGACACGGGCGGCAGCACCTTTTGCAATGATTTATAAGTTTCTAAAATTTCAAAAAGGTTGTTGAATTGTTTTCAACGACCTTTTTTGATGTTTAAGGTAATTGGATGGATGTAGGTACTTGGTTATCAAGGCTTTTTCGCCCTTGCGGGTGTTCCTTTCCGCCTTTGCAGGTGTTCCCCTCACTCGCCGTCGTTCGGTATTTTTTTGCCCTTGCAGGTGTTCCTTTCGAGCAAAAATCTTGGCGTGCCGTTGTTGCGTGTTTTCACCAACAACACTTGCGGAAGCACCCTGAGGAGAAAATTATGAGTTTCAAAAAATTAAAAATAGGGTCGTTGAAATCAGTTCAATGACCCTGTTTTTTTACCTTCGTCTAATGATAATGTAACTATCAGCACGGGGCATACAGTTCCTATACCAAGCGGTCAAATTGCGGGGGCGGGTACGTTGAATGATAGAGGAATATTACGCAATTTTGGTACGTTGAATATGGGTAAATTCAGTATAACTGATTTGTACGTTGAAAACTTCAAATACCATATTCGGGGCGGTATTTTAGGAATAAATCTTGATGCCAATAATAACCTAACAAACTCACTTTTTAGCTTAAAATTGGGATACGAAACGGACGGCTATTTTGATGAAAATATTGGAAAACAAGAATGGAAATCAAGTATTGATAACGTAACTCGTTCATTCACATATCGTTACGATGGAGCAAGCCGTATAAAATCGGGAGTATATGCAGGTAAAGTAGGTGAAAACTACACCCTTGCAGACGTTAC